>JBOICY010000265.1:0-10546 GCA_050740335.1 Methylococcales bacterium
CCGGCATTCTCAACCGGCAGAAGCGGACCACCGCGCGCGGCCTGCGTTTCACGGCCAACCTGGGAAGCAGCATCCAAAAAGCCTTGAATATCCGCTTCAACAACCATTCGATACGATCCACTCCTGAATTCCGCTAACAGCTCTTTAAAGCTTGATGCGCTCCCGTCCTCGGCCTATACCCGAAACTACAGAATAGAAAATCCTGCTCGTAGATCGCTTCGAGTATTTTCGCTGCCCCGCTGTTTGCACTAGCTTGTCGGCGATGACGGGGTGTCGGACTGGTTTTCACTTGGTGTTCTGGTAACATTGACGGGATTCGGGCGTGGCTCGGACTAGGAGTGAATGTGATTCAGGGGAAGAGACCATATTCGATGATAAGCAACAATGATCTGCATCAAAACCCGAAGGCCTTGAGGCGGTCTCGCTTTTGCGCGATTTGTCTGTTCATGCTACTGATCTTCCTGCTCGGATTCGCGGCATGTTCGAGTTCCGGCGTAACACGGATGCCCCCCGTGAGCCAACCACCGACCCATAGCCATCAGATTGGAAAATTCGTCTGGCATGACCTCTTGACGACCGATGTTGCCGCCGCGAAACGTTTCTATGGAGGCTTGTTCGATTGGACCTTCGAGGCCGGCGAGGACCCGGACTACACCGTCATTTTCAATCATTCGAGACCCATTGGCGGGATTGTTTCCCTGCAATCGCCAGATCACGAAGGCCGGAAGGGACGATGGCTCGCGTCTCTATCGGTAAAGGACGTCGACCAGGCCACGGAGTTTGTTCGGACCAGCGGCGGCCTGATCCATGAACAGCCGCAAACCATTCCCGAGCGCGGCCGTCTTGCGATCGTTTCGGACCCTCAGGACGCTCAATTGGTGTTATTGCATGCGGAGTCGGGCGACCCGCCCGACCGTCCGCTCGCGATGAACGAATGGCTGTGGGATGAGCTATGGATCCGCGAGAAATCAGCGGCGATCGAGTTTTATTCTCTGTTGGCGGGTTTTACCCATGAACTGGTCCAGGAACAGTCCGGCCGCGGTTACGACGTTCTGAAAACGGGAATCTATCCTCGAGCCGGAATCGCGTCCATTGCCGTGGACCATGTCCATTCGATGTGGGTACCCTATATCCGTGTTTCGGATCCGGGACTGATGGTCGAAAAAGTCGAGCAACTCGGCGGACGGGTCATCCTTGCTCCGAGTGCCGATTTTGAAAACGCAACGGTTGCAATCGCCGCCGATCCCGATGGGGGTGTGTTCGCGATGCAACGATGGGCAGGAATGCCGGGTGGCTATTAAACGAGTGGCTCGATCTGGCCGCCCGCTGCGGTTATTGGCGGGTTGCGCGGTCTCGATCCTCATTTACGGATGCACGGTTCCCGAGCGCGCCTATCGGAACGCTTACGGGCCGGGACTCCTGGATGGAGACGCTGGTCTGAACGATACCGATCGGCCCATACTCGATCGTGGAATCGCGGCGCCCGAAAGCCGGGAGGGAACACAAGGTAACCGGAAAACCCGTGTTCCGATCGAAAACCCGGGGCGCCCCGAACCTCCTCCGTCCAAGATTCCGGGGATATCGGATATTCCCGAAATTCCTGACGAGCCGACTGTTCTCCCCGAGTAGTCCGGCTCCGGGGAGTATTATACGGTCTATCGAGCCTCGATGACCGATGAACAAGTTTCCAATACCCTTCCACTCGATGATTCGGTGTTGCTAAAATCCGGTGTGATACCGATTTTCGGAGTCCGCTGCTCATTACCCATGGCACTTACGATTGGTAAACTGGCTCGATTGGCCGAGGTCAACATCGAGACGATCCGGCACTACGAGCGTATCGGTCTTCTCAACCAACCCGCGAAGCCCTTGGCTGGATTCCGAAAATATCCTCGTGAAACCGCCCGGCGAATCCGTTTCATCAAGCGCGCACAGCAGCTTGGATTTTCGCTGAAAGAAATTTCCGAACTGCTGGTGCTTGGAGACGGGCACTGCGATCAGGTCAGAACGCTAGCGGAGCAGAACCGGGACCGTATCGCATCCCGGATTGAGGATTTGACCGCGATGCGATCCGTGCTCGAGGAAATGATCGAATGCTGCCTGAGCGAGCGATCCAGCCAGCACTGCTCCCTGATCGATGCGCTTTCCGATAAACCGAGTGATCCTTGTTAAGAAAGGTGCGTTCCAGCACTTGACCTGACTACGTGCCGGTGTCCGGGGTTTAAACTGGACTGGATTATACGGCGCGGAAATATGAGAGAATAATCCGTTTATCGCGCAGGAAAAGAGAGGCTAGCTATGCGGAAACTGTTAAGAGCTTTGGTGTTCATTAACTTGATGAACTTTCTCATGATCGCACTGGTCGGGTGCTCGAAAAATTTCGATGATGCGGAATCCTTGCCGGCATCGGTGCAGATCGGGGCCACTTATTACACGCAGGTCGGTATGTTCTATGAGAAAGGCCGTTACCGGACGACCAATTACGGCGTCGGCATTTTTATTCCGGCAAACACAGCCGTGGAACTCGTGGAATTCGGGTCGAAGACCTTTTTTGTGACGGTTGAAAGTACCGGGGAAACCGTTGAGGTTGTCAATTCTCCGAAGCATACTAACTGGTCCTTGGCCGAAGCCTTCGAAAACCTTTTTGCTCGTGAGCCAGTGAGTCTTTTTAAATTTAACGCGAATGAGCGGAAAAATATCGAAACGGGAAGCATCGCTCCGGGTATGAGCAAGTCCGCGGTCATCGTCGCGCGGGGTTATCCGCCGAGTCATGAAACGCTCAACCTGAAAAGGGATCAGTGGAAGTACTGGAAGAACCGTTGGGATACGATCATCGTGAACTTCAAGAACGACCGGGTCGTGGACATCAAAGACTAGCTCCGTTTTGATTGATACTCGCTTTCGCTTGATTTTCCGCCGGGGATTCCGGGCCTTTGCGTGTAGAGCCATAAGCTTATGCGGAAAAGAAACCGGGAGGGCTGCGATGTCATTGTAGTCGGCAGCGGAATCGGCGGTTTGACCGCCGCCGGCTTGCTCGCCGTAGCCGGCTGCTCGGTACTGGTGCTGGAACAACACGACCGTCCCGGAGGATATGCGCACGGATTCCGGCGCAAGCGTTATCACTTCGATTCGGCGGTCCATTTGACCAGCGGATGCGGGTCCGGTGGTTATCCCGGAGGACAGATCATTCACAAGATCCTAAAAGCCCTCGGGGTTTTGGAGGAAATCGATTTCATCCCGGTCGATCCCTTCGCGGTAGCGGTTTATCCGGGTATCCTTGCAGCCCTGCCGCAGACCATCGGCGCATTCGTTCAGGCACTGGGCGCCCGTTTCCCCTCGCAAGCCGAGGGTTTGCGCAAATTCCTCGATTTGACTTTCAATGTTGCGCGCGAAGCCTCGTGTGCGGATGAACTATTGGCGCGCGCCGGTCCGGTCAGCATGCAGTCAGAATTGCCGGCCTTATTAAAGTATCGAAAGTCAACGCTCGCCGATGTTTGCTTCGAATTCGTTCAGGACCCGAGGCTGATTGCGATACTGGCCGCGAACTGGCCCTACCTGGGTCTGCCGCCGTCCCGGGTGTCTTTTGTTTACTGGTCCACCATGTTCATCGGATATCTCGAGGATGGGGCCTGCTACTGCCGGGGCGGTTTCCAGCGGTTCGCGGATGTTTTGGTCGGCGGGTTGAAAAAGAACGGCGGGAGCATTCGCCTGAAAAGCGGGGTTGCCAGGATCTCTATTCGAAACGGGCGGGTTCAGGGTGTGGTATTGCAAAACTATCAAAGGATCGCCGCTCCATTGGTCATCGCCAATTCGGACATGCGGCGAACCGTATACGATCTGGTCGGGAAAGATCATTTTCCAACGAGATTCCTAGACAGAATCGAAAGCATGAAGCCTTCCCTGTCGATATTCGCGGTGTATATCGCAACCGATCTGAATCTCGAGGACTTCAGTCCGGGCCATGAATCATTCTGTTACCCGGATTTGGATCCCGAACAAAACTATCAAAACAGTTGCAACGGGAAGGTCACCTGGATTGGAGTCAGTATTCCCTCGCTGACGGATCGATCGCTGGCACCCGCGGGTCAGTATCTGGTGATGTTGACCACGCTGGTACCCTACGAGATCGATCGGAGCTGGAAACAAGCCAAAGCGGCGTATCTGGCTGAAATGCTGGAAATCGCGGACCGCCATCTGCCGGGGATCAAAAAGCATATTCTTTATATTGAGGGCGGTTCACCGAAAACCATGGAGCGTTATACCCTGAATCACCGGGGAGCGGCCTACGGCTGGGATTTGAGCCCGGATCAGGTCGGACCGAATCGCATACCGAATCGCTCCGCGGTCGAAGGTCTTTATTTTGCGGGACACTGGGCGGCTCCCGGAGGGGGCGTATACGGCGCCGCGGTTTCAGGAATGCAGGCCGCGCGGATGGTGTTGGGAATTTCCGGGTATTCGGAATTCTGGGGTCGATTGGAGTCGAATGCTGTTTCTCGAAGGTTGGATGCCGAAGCAAACGTTGCGACACGGTCTTGAGCGTTCATGAAAAACCAGGAATGCCCCCGTTAGACAACCAGTCCGGCGCTTACCGGGGTTCGAAACCGCCTTGGGACGTCATCTGGCGCGAGCAATCTGGTCCCTGTTGCGGCATGATCGAAATTACGTTGAACCGAATCGAAATCAAGTGAAATCGGCTGCTTGACCCCGTACCGGATCTGTCCATTCAGCGACGGGTGAAATGATAGGCTGGACCAAAGACGAAGGTGATTGTGTTCAATTTCCCGGAGTGAATACCCTTGTGATGGGTTGGTTCAGCAAATCGCGCACGAGTCCGCGTTCTTTTTGTCTCGATCTGGGGATACATTAAACAGAATTGCCCTTTTAAAGTCTATTCTCTATCCAATTCGACTTTCACGAATTAGTTAAGCCACCCAAAAAATGCCCATGGACAGTTTGGAACAACGCAAGCTCGCCGCGATCATGTTCACCGACATGGTGGGTTTCAGCGCATTGGCGCAGCGCGACGAGGCACTGGCGCTGGAATTGCTCGAGGAGCAGCGGGTTCTGTTGCGATCCGCTTTCCTCGAACATCGGGGAAAAGAGATCAAGACCCTGGGCGACGGCTTTCTGGTTGAGTTCACCAGCACCGTGGCCGCGGTGAAGTGCGCGGTCGAAATCCAGGAACTTCTGGCCCAACGCAACTTGAGCGCCGTGGCTGGCAGAATGTTTCAGGTTCGTATCGGCATTCATTTGGGGGATGTGCTGCTCCGTGGGGACGATATCATGGGCGACGGCGTCAACATCGCCGCGAGGGTGGAGCCGCTGGCCGACTCGGGCGGGATTGCCATCACCCAGCAAGTCTATGATCAGGTCTACAATAAAATCCCGCAGGTCCTTACGCGCATCGGCAAGATTGAGTTGAAGAACATCCAGCGGCCAATGGAGGTCTATCGCATCGTACTGGGTTCCAAAACCAGGGAGACGGTCGCCGGCAAGCAGGAGACGCCGGTCGCGGCGCACCAACCCGGCCGCGAACCACAGCAATCCATAGCGGTGCTGCCGTTCGTGAACATGAGTTCCGACCAGGAGAACGAGTTTCTCAGCGATGGCATCAGCGAGGACCTGCTGAACGCTCTGGCCGGGATCGAAGGGCTGCGGGTGGTGGCGCGTACCTCGTGCTTCGCCTTCAAGGGGCGTAACGAAGACATCCGCAAGATCGGCGAGGCCCTCGGCGTGGCAAACGTGTTGGAAGGCAGCGTCCGCAAGGCGGATAAAAGGCTGCGCATCACGGCCCAGCTCATCAATGTGGCCGACGGCTTCCGCCTGTGGTCGCAGAGTTTCGACCGCGAAATGCAGGATGTGTTCGGTATTCAGGATGACATCACCCGGGCGATCATGGCCGCCTTGAAATTGCGCTTGAGCGGTCGTGCCGACCAGCCTCTGGTTAAATTGCAAACGACCAGCACGGAGGCCTACGAGTTATACCTGAAGGGTCGTTTCTTCTGGAACCAGCGTGGAATCGGGCTCAGGAAAGCGCTGCACTATTTCGAACTGGCCCTGATCGAAGACCCGGACTACGCGCTGGCCTTGAGTGGCCTCGCCGATACCCACAGTCTGTTGAGCTGGTATGGCTATCTGCCGCCGGGAGAAACGATCCCGAATGCCATCGTCTCGGCCAGGCGAGCGTTGCAACTGGACCCGCAACTCGCCGAGGCGCACACTTCGCTGGGATTTTGCCTGCTCTGTCAAGACTGCGACTGGGCCGGCGCCGAACGCGAGTTCCGCCGCGCCATAGAGTTGCACGCCCGAACCCTTCCCGCGCGCTACTGGCTCGGCTGGCTCCATTCCTGCACCGGGAACCACGAGGTCGCCATCGAACATTGCCGGCAGGCGGTCGATCTCGAGCCTTTCTCGCCCATTGCGCGCACCTTTCTGGGGTGGATGTATTACCACGCCGGGAGTTTCGACGAGGCCGAGCAGGAACTGCGCAAGGCCCTCGAACTGGATGGGCAATTCGTGTTCGGATTGTGGTTCCTGGGCCGGGTCCAGGTCGCCGCGGGCAAGCGGGACCTGGCTCTCCCGGCGCTGGTCGAAGCGGCGGAAATCTCGAACGGGGCGGCTTGGACGCGGTGCGTGCTGGCTCATGCCCGGGCCGTGTTCGGCGAACCGGATAAGGCAAGGGAAATTCTGGCCGAGCTTCAGGATTCCGGCAAATACTCCTATATTCGCGCGATCGGCATCGCCTTGGCCTGCATGGGACTGGGTGACCATGATGCAGCGCTGGCCTGGCTGGAGCAGAGTTGCAATGACCTCGATGTCTGGACGCTCATGATTAAGGTGGATCCGGTCTACCAGAACTTGCGAGGGGATGCTCGATTCGTCTCTCTATTGAAGCGAATCGGCTTGGAACAGTAGCCTCTGCCCCATGCTTTACGAACAGACCAGGACAATGCTTCCATGAACACGAAACCAACTAGGCGTATCGAACGGTGGCTGGTTGGCTGGGTGATGGCGGCCATGGCCTATATGATCGAGAAAGCCGTGCTGCGTTCGATCAAACGCGGCGAAGTGAATCGGCATCGGGACACGAAGAGATAAAGCCCATGCCCGCTCAGTGCCGGCGCATCAGGTCGATGAGCAGTCCAAGGGTCAGCAGACCCGCGGCAAGGCCGAAGCTCGCGGGTACCCAGGCCGCGACGTTCGTCGACACGACCGTGAGCCCGGTCGCGAGGACAGTCGCCGCGGCGGTCAGCCCGAGCGCCAGACGATAGCCCATCCGGCGCACCGTGTCTTCGATGGAGTTCGCCCGAAAGTTCACCTCGAGTTTCTGTCCGGGGCGGGCTCCGATCAGGCGCTCGAAGGTCTCGATCGCCCGGACGGCCCGCACCTTCAGCTTCTGCGACTGGTAGAGCAGCGTCCTCGGGTTGAGCATGGACCTTGCGCCATTCAGCATCGACCGCATCACGAACTTCCCGCCGATCTCGAAAGGGTCGAGCGTCGGGTCGAGTTGAACGGCCGCAAGCTGTACCTGCGCGAGCGCTTTGCCGACCAGTGTGAGTGATGCCGGCAGTGGCACCCGGTGGCGCAGCGCGATCTCGCTCATTTCCTGCAATATCGCCCCAATCTGCATCTCGGCGAGGCCGACTTTCCGATATTTAGCCATCAGTTCGCCGAGCTCGGCCTGAAACATGCCGATATCCAGGTCGCTGCGGTCGGCGCCGCCGGCCAGCATCAGCGTGACATCGGTGAGAAAGCCGGCGTCTTCCTGCCAGAAGGCCATCAGCAGGAGCATCAGGTGCTCGCGAAGATCGGTTCGGACTTCGCCGACCATCCCGAAGTCGAGGAAGTAAATTCGGTCCTTCCACCACATCAGGTTGCCGGGGTGAGGGTCGGCGTGGAAGAAGCCGTCCACCATGATCTGCTTGTAGTAGCTCTCCAAAAGCTGCCGGGCCGCCCGGGTCCGCTCCGGACCTTCCGCGGCCTGCACGATCGGCAGGCCTTGAATCTCTTCCATCACCAGCAGCCGGGAGGTGGACAGGTTGCGGTGTACACCAGGGACCTCGAGACGATCGTAGCCCTCGATGATGGTGCGCATCCGCTCGATGTTCGCGGCCTCCTGGCGGAAGTCGAGCTCGCGGTCCAGGGACATGGCCAAATGTTTGAACACGGCCTCCATGTCGATGACTTTTCGAAGCATGGGGCGCTCCCCGACCTTTCCGGCGAACACCTCGAGGAGGGCGAGGTCCTGCTCGATCGACTCGCGGGCCGTCGGCCGCTGTACCTTGACGACGACCCTGTCGCCGCTCGCGAGAGTCGCACGGTGAACCTGGGCGATGGTGCCGGCGGCGAGAGGGATCGGGTCGATCGACTCGAAGACATCCTCCCAGGGCACCCCCAGTTCCTGTTCCATGACCCGGACGACCTCCTGCTCGACCAGCGGCGGCACATGGTCTTGCAGCATGGCGAGTTCCTCGATGTACTCGGGAGGGAGCAGGTCCGGGCGGGTCGACAGCACTTGCCCGAGTTTCGAGAAGGTAGGTCCCAGTTCTTCGAGGGCGGCGCGCAGGCGCTTGGCCTGCCGGCGCCTGCCGGTAGTACCGTGTTCGTCGGGCCGGCCGAAAAGCTCTTTGAGCCCATGCCTGGCCATCACCGCGGCGATTTGCGCGCCTCGGGATGCCAGTCTGGGCTCGAAGGGTTCGGGCTGGGTGTTGCGAATGGCGATACGCGCCGGATCTGGTTCGTGTTGACCGGAGGCCAGGGTGTTGACGATGATGACGGTGCAGCGGGCAGTGTGACTGATGCGGTTCGGGACATTGCCCAGCAGGAACTGCTTCCGTCCCGCCATGCCCGAGTTGCCGACCACCAGCACGTCGATGGCTTCTTGCTCGGTGGCGCGCACGATCGCCATCACTGGATCTTCGTCGATGACGACGGCGGCATGACCGCGCGCGCCGGCCAGTTGCCGTGCCTGCAAGGCGAGTTCAGCGCCGGCTACGGCGGCCCGGGTGGTTTCGGCGGCGCCGAACTCGGTGGAGGCGGGGTTTTGTGGCTGAATCACCTGAACGATAAAGAGTTCCGCCCCGTACCGTTGGGCGAAGCCGGCGGCCCATTGAACCGCCTGCCCGGCGGTTTCGGACCGATCGGTCCCGACCATCACGCGCCGCACCGCGGTGTGCTCGATAGGGTTTTGCATACGCGCGTTTCCTTGTCGGAAAATTGATAAAAATCCCACACCGTATCCCCAGAGACGAGGCGTCCGTCAAGGATAATATACCCAAAGCCGCCATAAAATTGAACTTCCGAAAATTCCCGCTCTCTCCGGTAAAGGGCAGGGCTAGGGTGAGGGGACTAAAATTGCTGTCACTCCGGATTGCAAGCCCGCTTCCCCAAAAACAGGCAGAGGCTGGTGAACGATGACGGTCTGCTTTACTCTCTTGCTTCAAGAAAGCCTGCCGAAGGCACGGCTCGTCCCATGGCTCCGGAGAAAGCAACTTGAACAGCACCGGCCCCTCACCGACCGAAACAGCGAACCCCGGACTCAGAGAAACCCGGCGATGAGCATGATCTGAGAAGCCTAGCGTCACGCTGTCGATTGCTTCGGCGTCCTTACGCCCTTCATCTGCCGCGGCTGCCGGCAGCTGGTTTTCATTACCGAGCCTGATGCCTTCGGCCAGGCCGGTGAGAGTGGAAAGGCCACAGGTGCTTGCGCCAACCACCCGGCCAAAGTGCTCGAATCCGACCACCGGGGGTAAATGATACACCAATCTTGTATCGAACGAAGCCCACAATCAACTGCGCCAGACATTCCTGCCCCGAATGCGACATGCAGGAAGCGCTATCGGTTTTGGTGGGAGAAGACGCCAAAGGCCTGTCGTCTGTGGCGGTCAGTCGCCTCAAGGCGTAATGGTCAGCAACGAAACTGGAGGTATCCAGTGATCAACGAACAAAAGATCAATCGAGGTAAAGCAGGCTTGCTGGATTTAGCGGAACAGCTGGGTAATGTTTCACAAGCGTGCAGGATGATGAGGTATAGCCGGGATAGTTTTTACCGGTTTAAGGAGTTGTATGAGCAAGGCGGTGAACTGGTGCTCTCGGAGATGGGCCGGGCCAAATCGCTGTTGAAGAACCGCGTGGCTTTGGAGGAGGACGAGGCAGTGGTTGCGATGGGAATCGATCAACCGGCCTGGGAATAGGTGCGAGTTTCCAACGAACTGAAGAAGCAGGGTTTGACAATCTCACCGGCCGGGGTCCGCAATTTTTGGCAGAGGCATGATTTGGAAATCATGAAGCAGCGCCTGAAGGCCTTGGGGGCAAAGATGGCACAGGAAGGCCTGGTGCTCACGGAAGCCCAATTGGTGGCGCTGGAAAAGGCCAAGTCGGAAAACGAAGCGCACGGCGAATTCGAGAGCGAGACCTAAACTATTGCGGAGTGTCAGCGGCAATCTGAAAGCATTCTAAATCGGACGGTTTGAAAACGGTGTCAGGTTGTTCTCTATTTTGTTCCCTATTTGTTGAATTAAATCTTTTCTTGTTCTGGTGCCTTCTT
>JBOICY010000266.1:0-1831 GCA_050740335.1 Methylococcales bacterium
ACCTCCATTCGTACGAGGGGATAAAGGGAATCCCTTCTATTTCAATATATTCGGTTTGTCAATCGCCCAAGGAGTTCAACAAGTTTCTGAGCGTATGCGGCTAATTGGGAAAGCGGATAGTGTTCGAATTTGAAATGAGCTTGGGACGCTAGCCAGGATCACAGTTACTTGGCTGGATCTGCAAAAAGGCTATAGCATCAGCCGAATCGAATAATCGTGAAAAAAAGAGCAGCGGATAAGACCACGACTGAATTTCCTTTTTCGAAAAATATCTGTGCGATAGACTTGTCTAACTCTACTAACCCAACAAACGTTAACAGCAAACTCGTGCTCGCGTCTATCATGTTCGCGCCATCCTCCTTCCGCTACACCGCTGGCATTTGCGACGCGTCGCCGGTTTTCTTAAGCTCGTCTTCGTAGTGTTTGCGAATGTACGGGTCTTCGTCGGCGTATTCGATCAGCGTGCCGCCTTGTTTTACGTCGATGTAAACGCCGTCTTCGCTGCGTTTGTCGGCGATCTTGAAACCAATCGGATGGATGCGGCTACGGAAGTACTGCGCCAAGTGGCGCGCCATCGACCTGGGTGTTTTCACCGCAAACAAAGAAAGTCCAGATGTAGAAGTCAGACTCCATTTCCCAAAGGGAGAGACAATAAGTCAATACTCAGGGCTGCCCCCCATTACGTCGCGGCTCTACGGCCTGGGGTAAAACGGAAGCCCATTACAAATCGGTGCCGGTTGCCTGCCGGTAAAAAGACCTGTCTAGATATTCTTCGAGCGGCGGTGCGGGGCGCTTGAGATATCCCAACTGTGCGCGCAATTCGAGCACCGCAGCGACCCCGGCAAGATTTAGTTCTGCCTTAGGATAGATTCCATAAGTGGGGTCGAGGAGCGCGTCCAGCGTATCTTCGGCTGACTCGCCATAAATCTCGTTGTGTTTGCCCAAAAGATCGAGGCACCTTGCGCGGTTTTGGTGATCGAAACACCACCGGGTAGCCTCAACATAAGCGCTGATATAGCCAATAAGAAGATCTCGATGGTTTTCCGCCCAAGTGTGCCGGGCGGCGCCGCAGGTAGCCTGATAGAGGGGTAAAATTCCGTCGCCCCGAACCAAATGATTACAACCCGATGCCAAGGCATGACCCACGAAAGGTGGGGTCAGCAGGGTCGCGGCAATCCTCTTTTCGCGCAGAGCCCGGTAGCGAAACTCCCAGCCGCCTATCTCCACGAGGCTATAATCATGGGGACCCAGTCCGTTGGACCTGAGAAACTTTTCTAATAATAAAACAAACCCCGTGTGGCGGGAATCGACACCGAGCAATTGACCGCGGAGAGACGCCACATCGCGGTACTCCGGAGCGGAAATCAGGCTTAAAAGACCGCTATGAAGACCCATAAATAAAAAGACATCGTTACTCCCATCTTTTCCATGCTTTTCGCGTTCAACTGCCGCCACCACGTCGTCGGCTGCCGGATGGGCGATTTCGAACTTGCCGGCTTTGAGCGCGTCAATCATATAATCGGAACCTGGAGTATAGGCGACTTCAACTTCGAGGCCGTGCTTCTCGAAGATGCCGTGCTCCATGGCGGCGTGAATCGGAAGGTTGTATCCGGCGCGAAACTGAATCAGTCGCAACGTGTTCGATCGTGCCATTTACTCCTCTCTACTTTTTTCGCATCGCAACCGGGTGTCATGATCATGACTGACGGGAACAGAACGTAAAAACTGCCTTCACGGTACCGGTAAAGGATATCACGAACGTTAACGACAGCGGAACAATTACGCAAACCCTCAAACCTGTGACGACCTTGCCGGCGCTCCCTTTTTATCC
>JBOICY010000267.1:0-1664 GCA_050740335.1 Methylococcales bacterium
CCAACGGCGACGGGAAGAACAACTTTGCGCCGCGCGTCGGCTTTGCCTGGCAGATGTTGCCGAAATCAAGCCGGCTCGTGCTGCGTGGAGGATACGGCGTTTACTACTCGCGGCTGACCTCGGAAACGCCCTTTACGACGACGACCAGCCCGCCCTTTCTGGTCACCAGGTCACAGCAAGGTCCGGCCGGGGCCGCGGCTACTTTGAGTAATCCGTTTGCCCAGCCCCTGCTCTCCGATAGCGATTTCCCCTTGTTTACACCTTACAGCTCCCTCAGCGCCAGCAGACTCATGGTACAGGCTGTGGCGCAGGATTACCGTCCTTCGATTGTTCAACAATACGGCTTGAATCTCCAAAGTGAAATCGTACGCGATTTTCTGCTGGAGATCGGTTACGTCGGCACTCGCGGCACTCATCTGTTGCGGTCGCGCGATCTGAACCAGGCTCAACTGGCTAGTCCTGAAAATCCTATCCGCGGCGTCACGACTAACACTTTAGCCAATATCCTACAGCGGGCGCCGATCCAGGGGTTTTCAGCCGCCGGCATCACTCAAATCGAAACGAGCGGGGCTTCCTGGTACAACGGGCTTGAGGCGAGCGTTACGAAACGCTTTAGTCGGGGCTTGCAGTTTCAAGCTTCGTACACCTTCTCCAAAGCGCTGGATAGCGTAGCGGGTAACACCGATGTGCTAAACACCGGTTCGCTTGCGGGCGGCCTCTATACCGTATTCGGTGATCAGAACGATCCCAAAGCCGGATACGGGCGCTCGATCTATGATCGCACCCACCGTTTCGTGGCGGGTTATGTCTATGACTTTCCCATCCCGTCCAGCCGTGCAGGTTTGGTTGGCAAGCTTTTGGGTGGCTGGGCAACCTCCGGGATCGTCACGATTCAGACCGGTCAGGCTCTGACTTTCGGCACGACTAATTTTGCCAATATTTATGGCACGAACCGAGACCGGGCGCAGATAGCCGCTGGCTGCACGAACGCAAACCTGACTACCAGCGGCCCCGCAAGTGAGCGACTGGGGGCGTACTTTAACAATGCGTGTTTCTTCGTCCTGGACGCGAATGGAAACGTGCCTCCCAACCCGACACCGCTTAGACCCCCGGCAATCGGCAATGGGACGGGCTTTGGCAATAGCGGCGCGGGCATCGTTACTGGTCCGGGCCAGCAAAATCTTGACTTCGCCCTGATTAAGCGGACGCCGGTGGGGTGGCTAAATGAAGGAGCCAACATAGAGTTCCGCGCGGAATTCTTCAACGCCCTCAACCATCCGCAGTTTTCCAATCCGAGCGCCGACCCCTCGTCGCCGAATTTTGGCGAGATCAATTCAATGTCGGTTGCTCCACGGATTATCCAGTTTGCCTTGAAGCTTAATTTTTAGGGAGGAGCAGAGCATTTATGAATTGGCTTGATGAGGCTTCGATGATGCGATTGAGATGGAGATTGAAAGCAGTTTTCGCCCTGCTCCTGTGGATCATAGGCGCCGGGATGGCGACGCCACTATGCCTGGCGCAGACCGGCTCGACGGGTGCGCTCGGCGGCACGGTCACCGATCCGACCGGGACGGTCGTGCCGGATGTCCAAATCAAGGTGACCAACGAAGCGACCGGAGAGACGCGGACAGTGACTTCACGCTCCGATGGCACTTACGTAGTCC
>JBOICY010000268.1:0-1993 GCA_050740335.1 Methylococcales bacterium
GCTCATAAGTCCTTTGTTGTCAATGCCCAAACCTGCTGACAGCGGTAATAACGAGAACCGGACAAGCCCTTTGCATCTAACAGTTAAGCTTGGCAGTTCAGGGCTGACCGACTTTTGAAAACTGCACCCGCTTCTGCATAATCACGAAAGACAGCCACTGCACAGAAGGATATTGATTGCGTCGGATGGCCTGTTTAATGTATTAATTTATTTCGAGAATCCGAGATGTTTTACAACTCGCTGAAAAAGACCGATTCTTGAGATCAGAGATAATCATAGTCAAAGCTGGCAACAACTTCAGTATCGCGAATACATAAATAGAGGGGGAACAGCCGATGAAGCGAATTCTCGTGTGGTCAGCCGTCCTTGTCATACCTGCCATTGTTCTGTACCAAGTATTTCATAGTCTATCTTCGTATATAAGTGTGTACCTGCATAGACGCACAACTGGGGTCTTGATAATCCTGACCCTTCTGATTTTAGTTCCGATAGCATTCCGGTTGAGGAGAATCCTCAGCCCATCGAAAAAGCAATCAACCCTTACTTGTCTTTCTGAAGGCAGCAGCTTCACTGGAGAAATAATATTTGTCCACGGCATGGATGGTGATGCGGAAAAGACCTGGGTCGCTGCTAATGGCAAATCGTCCTGGGCAGAATGGCTCAAAGAAGATAGGCCGGATTTGCGTATATGGTCGTTCGGCTATCCTGCCAGTAGTTCGGCTTGGGTAGGAAGCGCTATGCAGTTGCATGACAGAGCGATCAATTTCCTGGCTCATCTGCAGAGCAATGGTCTCGGCGAAAAGCCGACCTGTTTCATCACTCACAGCTTGGGTGGCTTGGTCGTTAAGCAACTCCTGCACGAAGCCCTTGTTTTCTCTCCAAAGTCCCACAAATCTATTGCCGGCAAAGTGCGAGGGGTAGTTTTTATTGCTACTCCTCACATAGGCTCAATCCTGGCCGCTTTCGTATACAAATTGAAATACTTGACGCGGCCAACGTGGGTGATCACAGACTTAACCCCCAGTCGCCACTTGCAAAGATTGAACGACTGGTATCGAGATCACGTCGCAAAAGCCAAAATAAAGACTTTGGTCTTCCGCGAAAATGAACCGACTCATGGATTGGCCACGGTCGTGAACTTTATTTCGGCTGATGCGAATATACCCGGGGTCACCACAATCGCCATCGATTCAGATCACATCAACATCTGCAAGCCAACAGACAAGAAAGCCCCGATTTATAGTAGGACTCTCAAATTTTTAGACGAGGTTTTTCCGCGGACTCATAAGAAATTCCATGTTCCCCATCAGGAGAATCAAAATTTCACTGATCGTGAAGAGATCATTGCTCGAATTCGTTCCAGGTTCGGAGCGGGCGAAATGGTGCAATCGCTCAACGGGATAGGCGGCATTGGCAAGACCGAAACCGTTGTCAGGTATGCGTATAAGTACCGCAACGAATACGAGGCGGTCTTTTGGGCTAAGGCGCAGTCACGGGAGTCGTTGGTCTCGGATTTCGTAACCATTGCAGGATTGCTCGATTTGCGTGAGAAGAATGCGAAAGATCAGAGCCGGGCCATCAATGCCGTGAAGAAATGGCTCGAGAACAACTGCCGCTGGCTGTTGATCCTCGACAACGCCGATGATCTGACGCTGACCAGCGAGTTTTCGATCCCGAACAGCCAAGGGCATGTGCTCATGACAACGCGAACACAGAACACGGGGAAGCTGGCCTCGCCCAATAAGCTCGTGAAATGGGGGCCGAATGAGGGCGCCCTCTTCCTGCTGCGGCGCCTGGGACTAATTCCTGCGAACGCGTCGCTCGACGACGCCCTTGACCATCATCGCCAGCAAGCCAAGCAACTCTCAGAAGTGCTGGAGGGGTTGCCACTGGCGCTCGACCAGGCAGCCGCTTACATTATCGAGACACAGTCGGATTTGGCAGAGTATTGCGAACTTTATGAAGCTGGCTCCCATAAACTCCTCTCCAAGCG
>JBOICY010000269.1:0-8808 GCA_050740335.1 Methylococcales bacterium
TATCTTCGCAGCGCGCTTTTAAGTCCCTCGACACGAGATTTTTATCGCTGCCGATCGGCGTAACGATTCGGACGATGACGCGGCGTACTCTTTAGGCCTGCCATTTCTCGCGGAATGGAAAGCGATCCGAGCCGGTTTTCGATTTTGCCCGTCGATGCTGGGTTTGCGTTTGAAAATATTTTGCTTCAGGGACGATCACGGGGCTGGAATTTTCGAGTATCCTGGTGGATCTATTGAGCGTCGAAACCTAAGCACAACCAAGAAGGCACTATGGCGAAATGGCAAATCGTCACGGTCCATTCCTACCGCGGCGGCACCGGAAAATCCAATCTGGTCGCAAACATCGCGGTGTGCGCGCAGGACCTTGGTCTCCGGGTGGCGGATATTGTTTTCTATGGAAAAATGAACTGCTTGGGCTGCACATCGTTGCCGATGCGCTGACCGCCCTGGCTTATTTCACCAGTCCTTTTGCACGGTTGGTGTTGATCCGCAAGCGCCCGGACATGTCATTCAGTGGGGTGGTGGCTTGGTTCGGACTGTTCATTTTCCTGTGCGGCGCCACCCACGTCATGAGCATCTGGATTATTTACCAGCCGGATTATTGGCCGGAAGGGGTCATCAAGGCGCTGACGGTCTTGGTCTCCGTGCTCATTACGGCCTTGGTTTGGCCGCTTTTACCGAAGGCTTTGGCGGTTCCCAGCATCGAACAAACGCTCGCGATCAACAAGCGTTTGGAACCGGCCATGCCGGAAGTTCAGCAAGCGCGCATCGAAGCCGAGCAAGCCAGCGGGGCGAAAAGCACTTTTCTGCCAATATGTCGCACGAACTCAGGACCCCGCTCAATGCCATTATCGGCTACAGCGAAATGTTGACGGAAAAGGCCGAAGACGTGGGGCAGGAGTACTTGATACACGATTTGAAAAAAATCCACAGTGCCGGCAGGCATCTCCTGGCCTTGATCAACAATGTCCTCGATCTCTCCAAGATCGAGGCCGGGAAAATGGACCTGCATATTGAGAACGCGGATATCCGCGGTCTGGTCGAAGATGTGACTTCGGCCATCGTGCCTCTGGTCAAAAAACACCGCAATCGCTTGGAAGTACGGGTCGCGGAAAATCTCGGCGCGGTCCAGGCCGATGTGACCAAGTTACGACAAACTCTCTTCAACCTGCTCAGCAATGCTTGTAAATTCACCAACCGGGGAGTGATAGCCCTGGAGATCGAGCGGCGTGAAAAAGACGGGAAGTCGTGACTGACCTTTCGAGTGAATGATCACGGTATCGGAATGTCACCTGAACAAATACAGCGTTTGTTCCAAGCTTACTCCCAGGCTGATAAAACGATTGCCGGGAAGTATGGCGGAACCGGACTCGGTCTGGCCATCAGCCGCCATTTCTGCCGCATGATGGGGGGTGATATCACCGTCGAAAGCACATTGGGCGAAGGTTCCGTGGTTACGATCTGGCTGCCTTTGGATGCCGCGTCCGCGATATTGACGGCTAAACAGCCGGCCCCATCGAGTCTGCCAGACAAAGACTTGGATTCGCTCCCGGTCTTGGTTATTGACGATGACCCGGTGGTCCATGAATTGATTCGCAATTACCTGGGTTCGCGGGGGTTCACGGTGCTGGAAGCCCTGGACGGTGAAACGGGATTGGGATTGGGCCAGACAATTCTGTCCGGCCGCCATTATCCTGGACGTCCTGATGCCCGGGATGGACGGCTGGGCGGTCCTCAACGAGTTGAAAAACGATGCCGATCTGGCCCATACACCGGTGATCATGGCCAGTATTCTGGACAACCCGAGTCGTGGCTTTTCTTTCGGAGCCAGCGAATACCTGACCAAACCGATCGATCGAAAGCAATTGCACCAGATCCTTCAACGTTATCCCTCGGGCCATCATCCCGGTCTCGCATTGGTCGTCGAAGACGAAGCCGATTTGCGCGAATGGATGCGGCGCAACCTGGAACAGGAAAATTGGCGGGTCATCGAAGCAGAAAACGGACGAATTGGCTTACAGCGGCTGGCAGACGAGCAACCCGACCTGATCCTGCTGGATTTGATGATGCCGGAAATGGATGGCTTTACATTCATAGAAGAATTGCGCCGCGGTCCCGGCTGGAAGAGTATCCCGATCGTGATCGTGACCGCCAAGGACTTGAGCAAAGAAGAGCGCCAGAAGCTCAATCGCTCCGTCGAACAAGTTCTTTTCAAAGGTTTATACAGTCTCGACGAGTTGCTGCAGGAAATCGGCAACCGCGTCCAGGCCTGTTTAGGATAGTCCGTATAGGAGTAAAAAATTATGGCCACGATACTGCTGGTGGAAGATAATGAAATGAATCGCGACATGCTGGGCCGGCGATTACAACGCCGTGGCTACGAGGTGTTGATCGCGGTGGACGGGAGCGAAGGCGTCAGTCGAGCGCAAAATGACCATCCGGACCTGATATTGATGGACATGAGCCTCCCGGTGCTCGATGGCTGGGAGGCGACCCGGCGTTTGAAAGCCGCGGACGATACGCGGAACATTCCCATCATAGCCCTGACCGCCCATGCGATGTCTGGCGACCGCCAAAAAGCCATCGAGGCAGGCTGTGACGACTACGATACCAAGCCGATCGAGATGGACGGATTGCTCGGAAAGATCGAAGCTTTGTGCATCGAGACAAATAAGTCGTGTAAACGGCGGCGGGCATCTTACGTTCAGTCCTCTACCCCGGAATAATCACCCAAACGCGTTCAATAATCACTTTATGCAACAATCGCTATACGATAAATACGGCGGATTCGGGACAATTTCTAAAACTGGGTATGAGAACTGACCGTTCGCAGTAACAGCAGTAAATCTAGCCGGTTAAAGTCCCGTCCGGGGAGTTGTCCGTAGGCCCCGGTAGCATGAGGAAGCGGCGTCGTGGCAATGCGGAGTCGTAAGTTTCCAAACAGCAAGAGAGCAGGCCGTAACGCAAGTGAACCTAGGCAAGTAGCCTCGTAAACGTAGGGCAGAGAAGCCGACCCTGTGGTCAGAAGGGGAAGGCCGTTGTATGAATGCCGGAATAACGGAAGTGGCATTCGTTGACTCCCGGGGTAGCAGAGCCGGCATGTTCTGAAGATTTACTGCGCAGTGCTGGAGGCCCGTCGTGGGAGGTGGGAAGGCTGCCCCGACCGCTGCGTATCAGGAAACGAAAGCCCAACGGCTCGCGGCGGGAGTCGGAGGGGTTCATAGTACCGATTGAGATCGAGGGACAACACAACCCCGATCCGAGGGAAAGGACCCTGCTTTGTTCATGCGACCGAAGAGCGGAGGATGAGGGGATTGCCCTGTTGCTAACTGCCCTCCGGAACCGATCAGGACGCTACCGAGGCAGCTCTATGCCAAGGCCAAACAAGAACTGGCCTACCGCTTTTACGTGGGCCGGCACTCGGTGCATGCCTTGGTATGAAGAACATCGGAAAGCCGTGTGCGGGAAAACTGCATGCACGGTTTGATGAGGGAGGGCAGTCGCAAGGCTGTTCTCTACTCAACCCGACCTCTGATCTGACCCCGACCTCTGATCCAAACTGGAGTGGGAGCACTTGCAACGCGTGCTGAACGAGCACGGCGGAAATATCTCCGCCGCCGCCCGCTCGGCCTGCAACGTAAGCCCGGCAAGAAACCGATGCAGCGCTAGATCCCGGTCCGCGAAACACGGCCCCACGCGTAGCGGCGCGGCACATGTTCAACCTCAGAGACTCATCCGCGCCGTGCGAACCTTCTGAAGCTGCGGCCGGTCGCCGGCCTTGGTCCCGGCGGGCGCGAAGATGATGACCGGTGCGGTGAGCGACCTGTCGCCAGCGGCCGCCCGCCATTTCTGGTAGCGGGCAGCGAGGGACTCCCACCACGTGAAGCCGAGCACGCTGCAGCGCACGGCCTGAACCCATTCCCTGACCTGTACGTCGAGGTCAGGCCCCCAGGAGGGAAGCTCCTTCTCGACGGCATCGAAAGCCTCACAACCTCGGTGTTGTACATACGGACGACTTCGTCGAACGCGTCTTCCATCGGGATGCCGCGTTCTTCCTTCATGGCCAGCACGAGGTTCGGCCACTTTCCCGCGAGGTCCTTCGCGAGTCCGCCGATGTCGTTGCCGTAGCCGACGAGCCTCGATGCAAGGCGCTTCAACTCGACGACCGTCTGGTGCTCGTGAACGCTTTCCGGGAGTTCGAATCCCTCTGCCATCTCGATCAGGTAGAACGTGGGGTACATGCCGATGCTCACCGTGCGGATCGCTAGCATCGTCTCGAAGCTCGGTAGGGCCCCGGTCCTTTGATAGATCTTTGCATTCCTGCTCTCGCGGCGGGAATTCTCGATCCAAGCTTTCAGCGATTTCCCTAGCCGCTGCATCCAGGCTTCGCTCTGCGTCCTGCGTAGGCGGTCGCAGAGATCGTTCCACGCGTTCACGAAAGCTGCGGGACCGCCCGCGGCCGCTTTCGTGGTCCTGGTGCCGACCGGATCATCGATGTCGAAGACGGTGCTGTCCTCGATGATCCGATCATCGAAGTACAGCCAGAGCGACACGAACTGAGTGATCAGAAGCCCATCTCTCAGGTTCGAAGTCGGCGAAGACAAACCTCCGTAAAGTCCGCATTCGAACTCTTTGATGGTCTGTAGATCCTCCGCATTGACGATGAGGCCGAAGCGGGTTAGCCACTCGATCGTGCAACGCTCGAACAAGTCCGCGTACCTGTTTCCGTCGGGGTACGGGGACTGCCAGCGCACCGGGTAAAGCAGTCTCGACCGGCCCGGCACCACCGTCTCCGCGCGCTCGGCCTGCCGGGACATCGCCGCGGTGACCGCAGCGGCGTCCATCCGGTTCAATCTGGGCTCGCCCCAAACGAGGACCCCGCCGTCCGCGGGTGGACCCGGCTTCGAGACGTCGGGCTTTTCCTGTTCCTGCTGCGCGCCGCCGGACGCCGAAGATCGCTCCTCCGCACAGACACCGCGCGCCGGTGCGATACGTGTCGTCGAGGTGCCGATCCCCGTCGGTCCCCAGTCGAGCCTGCGCGCCACTGGAGGCGCGTCTGCTTTCGGATCTTCCTCAGGCATGTCCGTCACCTGCCGATTTCAACGTCTTCGAGGATTCCGAGCGCATCGGGCACGAGAACGGCCGCCGAGTAGTAGGCACTGACGAGGTAGGAGATGATTCCCTGCTCGTCGATACCCGTGAAACGCACCGAGAGGCTCGGCTGGTACTCGTCGGGGATTCCGGTTTGATGGAGGCCGACGACTCCCTGGTCTTCCTCGCCGGTCCTCATCACCAGGATGGAGGTCGCCTGTGTCTCCGAGATCGGAAATTTGTCGCACGGAAGGGGCGGGATGCCTCGCCAGGCGTGCACCGGGTTCCCATTGATCTCCTTTGTCTGCGGGTAGAACCCGAGCCGGTTGCACTCGCGGCCGAAGGCGGCGATCGCGCGCGGATGGGCGAGGAGGTACTGCGCCTTCCTCCGGCGCGAGATCAGCTCGTCGAGATCGTCCGGGGTTGGCCGCCCGGAGCGCGTAGGAAACCGCTGGCTGAACTCGGCGTTGTGGAGGAGGCCGAACCCGCGGTTGTTGATGAAATCATATTCCTGACGCTCGCGCAGCGCCTCGATAGTAAGCCGCAGCTGCTGCGCCACTTGATTCATCGGCTGGTTGTAGAGATCGGCGACGCGAGTGTGGATCAAGAGCTCCGTCTGCGCGACGCTCAACGGATACTCGCGAGGCAAGGCCTCGTAATCGACGAAGGTCTTCGGCAGCTCGGGCTCGCCGGCATGGCCGGCGGCGATGTCGATCGCGGCTTCCCCATACTTGTTGACCGGCCGCTCGGGTCTTGTCTGGAACTGCCCGACATGCATCCTGAGCGTTTCGGCTCGGTCGAGTTGCTCCTCGAACGCACTCCGCGCAAGCGTGAGTACCGTAGTTACGGTCACTGCCTTGGCAGTGAATGTCCAAGTGTCGGCCGGACCGATCAGTGCGAGGTTGCCGAAATAGTCGCCGTCGGCGAGCATGCCGAGCACGACCGGATCGCCGTAGTTCGCAGTACCGAGCTTGCTCACCTTCCCGTGCGCGATGAGCACGACCCGATCAGCCGGCTTGCCGGCCGCGACGATGATGTCCCCGGCCCTGAATTCCCTTTGCTCGAACTGTTCGGCTAGCCTCTCCAGAACCGCGGCGTCGGAAAAGCCTCGCAGAAGCGGGAGCTCGGCCAGCTCGGGCGGGATGACCCTTGTCTCGGCGCCCGCGCTTATGAAGCTCACCCGACCGTCGGATGGCTGGCACTGCAAGCGCCGGTTCACCCGATAGGTGCCGCCGCCCAGGTGCACCCAAGGCAGAATGTACAGCAGCCAGCGCGGCGAGATCTCCTGCATCTGCGGCGCGGTCTTGGCTGTGCTCGCCAAGTTGCGCGCTGCATCGGTCGCGAGGCTACGCTGTGATCGAAGTCCTCCGCGCGCCTCATGCAATTCAGTCTGCGACATGTCAGCGCCCGATCTCGACGTCCTCTAGGATAGCGAGCGCATCGGGAACGAGCACGGCCGCCGAGTAGTAGGCGCTCACGAGATAGGAGATGATCGCCTGTCTATTGATGCCCATGAAGCGCACCGAGAGGCTCGGCTGGTACTCGTCGGGGATTCCGGTCTGATGCAGGCCGACGACGCCCTGCTTCTCCTCGCCGGTGCGCATCAAGAGGATCCAACTCGTGGGGTTCTCCGAGATCGGGATCTTGTTGCAGGGCAGGACGGGAATGCCGCGCCACGCCGGCACCTTTTGACCGCCCATTTCGGTCGACTGCGGGTAGAGGCCGGGCCGGCTGCACTCGTGCCCGAAGGCCGCGATGGTGCGAGGATGGGCGAGGAAATAGCCCGGATCCTTCCAGACCATCGACAGCAATTCGTCGAGGTCGTCGGGCGTGGGAGGACCCGAGTGCGTCGGGATCCGCTGCGTGAAATCGGCATTGTACAAAAGGCCGAACTCGCGGTTGTTGACCAGCTCCTGCTCCTGGCGTTCGCGCAGCGCCTCGATAGTCAGGCGAAGCAGTTGCTCTGATTCATCGGCTCGTTGTAGAGGTCCGCGACCCGTGTGTACACCTTGAGCACGGTCTGCGCCACGCTGAGTTCGTATTCACGCGGCGACAATTCGTAGTCGACGAAGGTCTCCGGCAGATCCGGCTCGCCGACGTGGCCGGAGGCGATCTCGATCGAGGCCTCGCCGTAGGTGTTCACCGGCCGCTGCGGGCCTGCCTGAAACCGCTCGACATGCCTCCGCAGGACCTCGGACTGATGTAGCAGCTCCTCGAAAGCCTTCCGCGACAGCGCCAACACCGTGGTCGCAGTCACCGCCTTGGCGGTGAACTCCCAGGCACCCGGCGTTCCGGCCAGCGTACGGTCGCCGAAATAATCGCCGTCGGCCAGCCTGCCGAGCACAACCTCATCGCCGTACCTGGCGATGCCGAGCTTGCTCAGCTTGCCATGGGCGACGAGGATCAATTGGTCGGCCTGCTTTCCGGTCTCGACAATCACCTCGCCCGGCTTAAACTCCCTCTGCACGAACCGCTCGGCCAGCGCGTCCAGGACCACCGCATCATCGAAGCCTCGCAGAAGCGGCAGCTCGGTGAGCTCGTGAGGGATGACCTTGGCCTCGGCCCCAGTGCTGGTGAAGCTCACCTTTCCCCGTCCCCGGGCTCCCCTCGTGATGGTTTCGTCGGAAACAGAGAACCTTTCCGCGACCGTCGTAACAATATGCGACAGGGCCGGCAGGGCGACCGCTCTCCGCACTTCCGGTATCTCCGGGTTGTCCTCCAAATTCGACGCCATGCTTTATATTTATATTTTATATTTATTTTCAGCGCTGGGTGTACGCACGGCGAGGAAAACCGGCAGTTGCCGTCGATGCGATACACACCATCGAGGAACAGGCAATGCAGGTAAATATTCAGATTGTTCCGGGCTTTCCCTGCCCTTCACGCCGTTGGGGCCAGCCTGCGGCTGTTCAAAACCGCTCCCGGCGATTTGGTGGCGGCCGAACCGAAACGCTGGATGACCATTTTGCCAGGAGCAAAATAGGACGTACGAAGTACGCCCGCAAGGGGGCGTGCCAAGGAGGGCACGCATCAACGTGACCGCGCCGGTTTGCGCCTCGGTGGGTTTCAGTCCGGCTTGTTTGATCAGAAACGGCGATAGTCAGCGGTCATTTTACTGGAGGTATCCCCAAATCTTTGCATATCTTGTTTGCGAGTAGATCGTCGATCTCGTTGTGGCGCGGAACAGAGGAGCGCTTGTTCTGGTTGGGGTTGTGCCACCACGAATGCCGCCCACCTTCACGCAGTAAATCGCAGCCGTGAGCCCTTAGGTAACGCAGCAAATCGCCCCGCTTCATAGGGCGATAGTTTCTTCATCATAGCCCATTCCTGCTGCCTCGATTGCCTCACGGCGGTTGAACTCCAGCGCCTCCTTAAGTGTAATGCGCAAGGTCTCGATTAATTCATCGCGCGAGGACTCCTGGCAGTTGACTCCAGGAACCTCTTCGATCCAACCAATCCACCAGTCACCCGATTTCTTGACTACGGCGGTATACGTGTCCTTAGTACTATGCCTGATAAGACTCCCCAACGGCATGCGGCGGGCGTTCCCTTTAACAGTACTTCTCCGCCTGCCTGCTCCGGAGTTCCCTCCGTCCACTTAGGTTCCGGCTTAACCCCGTGTCCGGGTTTCCCCTTGCGTGCCTCATTAGCCGTATACCTTATGGGCGGGCTTTCCTCCGGCCAGGAGCCGATGGGACCTCCTGGGTTCTCTGACGC
>JBOICY010000270.1:0-7021 GCA_050740335.1 Methylococcales bacterium
ATTTCATGATTAAAACATATCGTTTTACAAGACCTAACCGGTATCGCGTATTCACCGAGTCCTCATGGCCTTTCAGGATACGCAGGACTTTCCCCGTGGCCGGCTCCCAGATTCGGATCAGCGAATCGGATGTCGCCCCCGCGACCGGCTTTCCGTCCGGTGAAAAGGCGACCGCGTTAATTCCGTCGTAGCGATGGCCGAGCAGTTGAATCAGGCGAAGTGGGTGGTCCTCAGGACTCATGATCCGGTCTCCGATAGGACGATCGTGCCGTGATCATCGTTTGCACTGCTTTGTCGCGCGAATTGTCGTTGCAAGGCCCAGAGCACGTGTTCGTGGACCAGTCCGGACGGGTGGTCGAGGCGGCTTTGCAGGCTGGTCACGACAGCCTCGTGGAAGGGCTGGTTTCCCAGTGCGACCGCGATATTCCTGAGCCAGCGGATGTGACCGATCCTTCGAATCGCGGAGCCTTCGGTTCTGGAAAGGAAGGTCGGCTCGTCCCAGGAAAACAGTTCGATCAGAAGGCTGGAGTCGAGCCCGTTGCGCGGCGCGAAATCGGCTTCGCTGCCGAGTCGCGCGAACTTGTTCCAGGGGCAGACCATCTGGCAGTCGTCACAGCCGTAAATCCGATTACCGATCAGCGGGCGCAAGTCGACCGGAATCGAGCCTTTGAGTTCGATGGTCAGATAGGAGATACAGCGTCTCGCATCGAGTCGGTAGGGGCCGACGATTGCGCGGGTCGGGCAAACTTCGATACAGGCTGTGCAGCTTCCGCAATGCGGGCTCGCGGGCCGATCGAGCGGCAAGGGCAGATCGGTGTAGATTTCGCCCAGAAAAAACCACGATCCGCTGTCCTTGTCGATCAGATTGGTGTGTTTGCCGATCCAGCCGAGCCCAGCCTTTTCGGCCAGTGCTTTCTCTAAAACCGGGGCGCTGTCCGTAAAGGCTCGATAACCGAAAGGCCCGACGCGGGCAGTGATTCGATCGGCAAGTTTGTTCAACCTTTTTCGAATCAGCTTGTGATAATCGCGACCCAGCGCATAGCGCGAAATATAGGCCCGCGCGGGGTCGTTCAGGATCGTCTCCGATTCCCGCATGGCTTCGGGCAGGTAGTCCATGCGCGCCGACAGGATGCGGATCGTGCCCGGCCGTAATTGTTCGGGTCTGCCGCGCAGAAGCGCATGGCGCTCCATATAATCCATCTCGCCGTGGAAGGAATTTCCGAGCCAGCGCTTCAGATGGATTTCGGCCTGCGAGAGATCGCAGTCGGTAATCCCGATTTTCTGAAAACCGAGTTCCCGCGCCCAGCGCTTGATGTCCTCGGCGAGTCCGAGATAGTCCGGATGAAGGCTCGCGGCTTCGGCGCTGTTATCCATTGCCGATTGGAATCAAACCAGATACCTGCCTGCGCTCGCGATGACCACGATCGTGAGCCCGAGGCTCAGATTGATCGCGACGATCCGGCGGATGCGGGTCAGATGTGCGGCGCCGGAAGGCCAGTCCCGGTCCGCGACCGAGTTGCGCAAGTCTTTGATCGGGACGAGGTTCAAATAGATGAACAGCGCGATCATGATCCACGCGATGCCGTTCATGAGATGAATGTGAAGACCGGCCTTACTCATCCCGCCGTAAAAGCCGAAGATCATCCAATTGCCGGTGATCAGAAGCACAGCGATTGCGATCCAGACCCAGAAGAAAAAACGCCGCAGCGTCTCGGACCATAAGGGAAGCCTCTGGGCTGCTTCCAGAACCTTCCCCGCGCTCGGTCGTAAAACCACATAAGCGAAAAACATCCCGCCGATCCACACGACGGCGGACAGCAGGTGTAAAGCGATGGCGGCGGAATAGAGCATGATTTTTCCCTGTCGGAGCCCGCAACGTGCGGAACGCGGATATGGTAGCCTATCTTTTTCGGATACGAACAGACAATCGGTGAATCAACGATGTCCGATCACAATAGCATAATCGAAGCCGGGTTGGCCCTTTACCGGGCGGAACAGGTTCGCTCGATGGACCGGGTCGCGATCGATCGGCTCGGGATCAGCGGCCTCGAATTGATGCGCCGGGCCGGGCGCGAAGCCTTCCAAGTGTTGACCTCGATGGCTTCCGAACGATCATCGATCGCGGTGTTCTGCGGGGTCGGAAACAATGCCGGCGATGGCTATGTAGTCGCGAGACTCGCCCTCGACGCAGGTTATCCGGTCACCGTATATCCGATCGGCCAGCCTGAGAGTCTGCACGGCGATGCGGCGGCGGTTTATCGTGAGTTCATTGCATCGGGCGGCCGTCTGACCGAATTCACGCGCGAAATTCCACAGGACACCGGTGTGCTGGTCGATGCGCTGCTCGGAACCGGATTGGACCGTGAAGTAAGGGGGCGCTTTTACGAGGCGATCGAGGCAATCAACCGCTTCGACGGGCAGGTTCTGGCGCTCGATATTCCTTCGGGCTTGAACGCGGATACTGGTTTCCCGATGGGGATCGCGGTGCGCGCGGATCAGACCGTGACCTTTATCGGCGCGAAGCAGGGCTTGTATACCGGGGACGGGGTTGAATACAGCGGAAGGGTCACCTTTGCCTCCTTGGCTGTACCCGCAGAAGTGTCCGGTTCCGAGCAACCTGCGAGTGTTCTGCTTGCATCGCCTCACCGCGCATTCGGACCGCGCCGGCGCTCGGCCCACAAAGGCGATTTCGGACATTTGCTGATCGTCGGGGGAGAGGCCGGTTTCAGCGGTGCGGCCAGAATGGCGGGTCAGGCCGGCGCGCGCATCGGGGCCGGTCTGGTCAGCCTCGCGACCAGAACCTCGCACGCAGCCTTTATCAATCTCGCGCAACCCGAATTGATGTGCCACGGCGTGGAATCCGCGCAGGACCTGCAAGGTCTGCTGGACAGGGCAACCGCGGTCGGGGTGGGGCCGGGTCTCGGGCACGGAGATTGGGGCAGGACTCTGTTCGAATGCGTGCTTGGCGCAGGACTGAATACGGTGGTCGATGCGGACGCTCTGAATCTCCTGGCCGGAAGTCCGCTTCGCAGCGACCGCTGGGTGTTGACTCCACACCCCGGTGAAGCGGCGCGTTTGCTGGCTTGCGACAATCTCACGATTCGCCGGGATCGCTTCGCCGCCGCGACGGCGATCCAGGAAAAATATGGCGGGGTCTGTGTGTTGAAAGGTGCTGGAAGCCTGGTTGCGGACGGTGAGACGATCGCCATCTGTCCGACCGGCAACCCGGGCATGGCCAGTGGCGGAATGGGTGATCTTTTGACCGGCATGATCGCCGGTCTCATCGCTCAGGGTTTCACGATTGGCGATGCCGCGCGGGCCGGTGTTTATCTGCATGGAGAAGCGGGGGACCTCGCGGCCCGGAACGGAGAACGCGGGATGCTCGCGACCGATCTTCTCCCGTTTATACGTGACCTGGTAAATCCATGAAGCGATTGCTTCGAAATGAAGCGGAAACCCGGGAACTCGGCGCGAAACTGTTCCGCTTGATGAAACAACCGCTGCGCTTCTACCTGTGCGGCGATCTGGGCAGCGGAAAAACCACGCTGGTTCGAGGTTTCCTGGGAGCCAGAGGTTATCGTGGTCCGGTCAAAAGCCCGACCTTTACCCTGGTCGAAGAATATCAATTTCCCGAGTGGCGGCTGGTGCATCTCGATCTGTATCGCCTGGCCGATCCGGAAGAGCTCGAATGGATCGGAATCCGGGATTATTTCGAGGAACCGTGTGTCGGCTTTATCGAATGGCCGGATCGCGGCAGCGGCTTTCTGCCGGAACCGGATCTGACGATTCATCTCGCGCACGAGGGGGAGGGTCGCATTGCCGTGATCGAAGCACACGGACCGTCGGGATCAGAACTGGCGGAGGAGCTTTCGTTTCCGAAAGGATACGGCTTATGAAGAGTGCTCTGCCCCCCGTCCAGTATGGAACAACTGCGCGGCGATACCCAGGAATCCCTTGAATTCGAGGGCATTGCCGCTCGGGTCCAGGAAGAACAGGGTGGTTTGTTCGCCAGGCTGGCCCGGAAAGCGGATATGAGGTTCGATCAGGAATTTTACACCGCGGTCCTGAAGGCACTCGGAAAGTTTCTGCCAGTCTTCCATCTCGAGGATCACGCCGAAGTGCGGCACGGGCACGTTGTGACGATCGACCGGGTTGGTGTGCAGTTTGAGCGTACCGTTTTTGCCGATCGCGGGATTCAGATGGCACACGAATTGGTGGCCATACAGATTGAAGTTGCGCGCGGCTTCCATGACCCGATCGAGGTCCTGAACCTCGCTGAAACTTCCGCCCGGAACATGGTCCACGCGATCCGGTCCGATCGAATCGCGCAGGGCCTTCAGGATCGTTTTCGTCTCTTTCGGATAAAAACTTTCGTCATTGCCCTGCCAAGTGTAACTCCAGGCACCATGCAGGGCCGGAAGCGAATCGGCTCCGGGGCCCGTCAAAAGGATTCTCGATTGCTTCGCAAGCGGCAAAAGGCCCTGCTCGTTTTTCAGCAAGGTCATCGATTCGCGTGCTGCGATCCGGCTCATTTCCACGGCTTCCGGGCTACCGATGCGGCCGGCAAGCTCCTCGTTCGGGAAGGGATCGTCGAACAGGCCGAGGCGGAATTTCAGCTTGAGAATGCGCCGGACCGACCGATCGATGCGGCCTTCCGGGATTTCTCCGTCGCGAACGAGCGACACCAGATGCTCGTGGAAGGACCGCGTATAGGGCGTCACGCTCATATCGATCCCGGCCAGGACCGCCTGCTTGACCGCGTCACGCTCGGATTCGGCGACCCGGTGCCCATGTGCAGCCTGACGATGTCCTCCCAGTCGCTCACGGCTACGCCATCGAATCCGAGTTCATCGCGTAACAGTCCGGTCAGGAGATCGGGATCGGCATGAACCGGAATGCCGTTGATCTCGCCGGAATTGATCATCACCGTGGAGAGGCCCGCGTCGACTGCGGCTTTGAAGGGCGGCAAAAAAATTTCCCGAAGCATGCGCTCGGGGATCCAGGCCGGGGTCCGGTCCTTGCCGCTCAGCGGAAAGCTGTAACCCAAAAAATGCTTGGCACAGGCCGCGACCCGATTCTCTCCGAAAAGCTCCGCATCCCCCTGCTGTCCCTGGATCGCGGCCCGTCCCATGACCGACACCAGATAACTGTCCTCACCGAAGGTTTCGAAAAAAACACGACCAGAGCGGCTGCCGCGCGACATCGAGGACCGGGGCGAAATTCCAGGGGATCCCCGTTGCCCGCGTTTCCAGTGCGGTCAATTCAGAGGTCCTGCGCACCAGTTCCGGATCCCGGGTCGCCGCGAACCCGAGGTTATGCGGGAAGACCGTCCCGTTTCGGAGATAGTGATGGCCGTGCACCGCATCGATCGCGTACAGCACTGGTATTCCGAGGCGAGTCTTGCGCGCGGCGAGCTGGATCTTCGTGATGACCTCGCGCCAGTGCTCCAGGGTAAACGCGGCGTCCCAGACATTCAGGATCGAGCCGACCGCAAATCCGGAAAGGGCTCTTTGCAGCCTGTAGGAATCCAATTGGTACCGGCTGGTCGCGGTCTCGGCCTGACTGGATACCGCCTGGAGAGTCAACTGGGTCATCTGGCCCACCTTTTCTCCCAGGGTCATGCTGTTCAGAAGAGTCTCGACGCGCGAGTCGATCGATTCAAGCACCTGCCCGTACAATTCGGTTCCCCAAAATAATAACAGCCCGGCCAGCAAACGGCCGACCAAGCGATCCTTTTTTTTCGTCTTGTAAAACGGCATCAGATTATTCCTGGTTCTGCTGCTTGACCAGACCGATCGTCAATGACTCGCGGCTGCAGTTGCCTTTTCCGACCGGTCCCATGCGATCGATCACACTTCACCGTAGAGTCTATTGAGGAGGATCATGATAAAATTTAGAAGGTCACCGTGGCTCGAATCGCCCGGGTGGATTATCACACTGAATGATAACCGATCGATCCCTAAACGTCCCTTTTCCGATCTAACTTAAGAAACCGAAACCGCTATGTCCACCAGGGAAGCCCCGCTCGCGACAAACTTTATTCGCCAGATCATCGACCGGGATCTCAAGAAAAACAAGCACGATGGAAGGATCGCAACCCGATTTCCACCGGAACCGAACGGTTATCTGCGTATCGGCCACGCCAAATCGATCTGCTTGAATTTCGGGATCGCCCGGGAATATGGAGGGACCTGCAATCTGCGTTTCGACGACACGAACCCGGAAAAGGAGAGCGTCGAATACATGGAGGCGATCGAACGCGATGTACGTTGGCTCGGATTCGAATGGACCGAACTGCACCATGCCTCGAACTATTTCGAGCAGTTGTACGATTACGCGGTCGACTTGATCAAGGCGGGCAAGGCCTATGTCGACTGCCTGTCGGCGGAACAGATTCGCGAATACCGCGGTACGCTGACGAAACCCGGCCGTGCGAGTCCGGACCGCGACCGCGGCATCGAGGAAAACCTGGATTTGTTCGAGCGGATGAGACAGGGTGAATTCCCGGATGGAAGCTATGTGCTTCGCGCCAAAATCGATATGAGTTCGCCGAACATCAACCTGCGCGACCCGCCCATTTACCGTATTCGCAATCGGCACCACCATCGCACCGGAGGACAGTGAAATCTCTATCCGCTGTACGATTATACCCATGCATTTCAGACGCACTGGAAGGCATCACGCATTCCTTGTGCACGCTCGAATTCGAGGACCATCGTCCCTTGTATGACTGGTTTCTCGATCAACTTGAAACCCCTTGCCATCCGCAACAGATCGAATTTGCGAGACTGTCTCTGGAATACACGGTCATGAGCAAGCGAAAGTTGAATCTGCTCGTGACGGAAGGCCATGTTTCAGGCTGGGATGATCCTCGGATGCCGACCATCGCGGGGCAAGATCGGGGATTAAGGCTCTGCGTCCGTACCGACGATTGGCTGTTTGGGTAACCACACCGTATTGATTGCCGCATCCCCTTCGACAAATTATCCTTCAATATCTCGATCATTCAATGATAGTGATT
>JBOICY010000271.1:0-4241 GCA_050740335.1 Methylococcales bacterium
CGACTGAAAAGTCGCTTGGAGATTGAGAACTTTTCCCGCCAATCGGTGTTGTCCATCGAACCGGATTTTCACGCCAAAGTCTTGACTCAAAATCTCACCGTCCTCATGGCAGTGCCCGCCGATGAACCGGTCGAACGAAACACCGCCCATCGTCAACATACCTACCCGATCAATATGACCCAAGCCTTATCCCGGATGAAAAATACAGTCGGGTTGCTGCTAACCCGATTCGATACACGAACCTTGCTGGAAGACATCCTCAAGGTCATTATCCACTGTGTCGAACCCATTCGGCCCGAACCAAAAGTGCAACGCAAGTTCATTACCTCTCGACGCAACCGCTTCTATCCTTGCTATAAAAGGGCTTTGTGATGGCTTAAGTCGATGACATTGACACTAGACCTGAAGGACGTTCGGTATCATAGCTAGCTCCCGCTCAGCCTTTTCGAGCTGTAATACGTACGATTGTTGCTTTGCTAGCTCGATAGCCGAACGAAAGATATTCACAGCCGCCTGCAATTCGCCGCGCATCCTTGTAACTTGACCAAGAAATACTAGCGACGCCGTTAACCGTAAGCGCATGCCAAGTAACGACGCTATTCCCAAACTTTTTATCGCAAGTTTTGCCGCAAGCTGTGTATCGCCTTTGTCAAGTGCGATTATCCCTCGGACACTGGCGATTTCCGCTTCCATTTTTGGCAGCCCTACGGTTTTTGCAAAAGAGCGCGCTGATTCCAAAAAGTTTTCACTGGTATGTTTGAAAATCGGCGGCGCCGCGGACGCCCGATACAAATTAGCCGCTGCAACCCTTGAATAATGCAGTAAATCTGGGTGGCGACCAGTTTCCGCTGCTGAGATGCTCTCGATGATGTCACGTTGAGCGTCTCGATAATTGCCGCGAAGGCGGAATAGATCACAGCGATGACGCCTAAAAATACTGAGCCCTCGGGAATTGCCCACTTTAGCTAAGTGATCAAGTGATTCGGTGTACAACCGTTCCGCATTTGAATAATCGCCGGACAAATGTTGTACAAGCCCGAGATAACCACGTGCTCGTGCAGCAACGTCTAGATCCTTGACTCTGGAAGCAATGGCGACCGCGTTTTTAAAATGGTAACGAGATCGCAATAGGTGGCCACGTTCGAGCTGGACCATACCAAGATTAAACTCCGATTGTATCCAACGTGGTCCACAAGTTCCGTGTTCCGCTGCTCCGTTGATGTCCTGGGCAATACGAAACCGCGCGTAGGCGTCATGAAGCGCCCCCTGGCAATAGGCAGAAAGACCAAATTCATTATAAATCCAGGCTAATTCGTCCGCATATAGGATCCCCTCCCTGCGTAAATACTTACTTTGCCCCTCGGACACGGAATACCACATAAGATCTGCTCCCCAACCACGTATGATGTTCAGCAGGCGCGCCATGCGCCGCTGAAAAGCATCAAGGTGGGGGGAGATTAACCCATCCGGCATTTCTTCCAGCGGCATTTCTGCCAGCCTGTTCACTCCTGTGGTCGTCCAATGGGCACGAAGCAAACCAAAGGCCGCGCGCGGTAGGAGGCGACGCTTACTTCTCTCTGCGGAAGGCAGTTTTTCGGCCGATGTTAGTAATGCGTCAATTACATTAAACGAGACAGCGTGGCCATCGTGCGTACCCGCGTTAAACACGGTGACGTCACTCGTGAAATCACTGAGCCCCAGCTTCTGAGGCTCTCCAGGCGTATCTGCAAAGCTGCCAAGTTCGCGAAGAACATGAGCTCGCACAAGGGTATGTGCGGTATAGTGTGGCCTCTTACCGGACGGCCGATCGAGGCGCAGTAGAAGATGCGCCGTTACCAACCTATCGATGGTTCTCCCGACACAGCTTTCAAAGCCTTTTTCCTCCCAAAAGGTATCCGCGATGTCTTGAGTATTAACCGGTGTTCCGATAAGTGCGATTCGTTTCATCACAGTCCAAATAAAGTCATCTGGGGGTGCCTTCCAAAGAATGCGATACTCCCGCACTACCGCCTTAATTACTTCTGCTGTCCGCCGGGTAAGATCAATCGCAGTAAGATACGACGTCAGCCTGCGCAGCCAACGTTTTTTCTCTTCGGGGTCTTCAAATGCTTCAAGCAGTTTTTCAATTACAGCTATTGCGTAGGCATGCCCTTTCACAGCATGATGCAGACGTTCCACAACTTTACTGTCATCTATATTGGCGTAAGACTTCGATTTACACACCTCATCCGCACCTACACCTTCGAGTCGAACGACATTTACCGTTTCTGGATCTAATGTTGACGGCCATACAGAACTGGTAAGCACGATGTGGCTTGGCCCAGATTCAGCTAATTCTTGGACCATTTCAAAAAACTGCCTAATTTCGTGATTAATAGGCTGGCCAACCGGAAAGGGAGGATGGTTCATTTGTCGTGCTTCGTAGACATCATCATCGAGGGAAGGTGGATTAAGCATGCGCTGTACACCACCAATCACAAGTAGGTGGGGGCTTCGTTTGAGCGCTGAACGCAGGCGGGCCACAGCATCCCCGCTAACCGCGGATTGATCACTTAAAAACTGTTGGGCCGAATCGATTAGAGATAGCAGGTCGTTGGTAAAATTTGTGGTCCCTAGAAAGCGCTTGGCGCTATCCGGCCATTTAGCTAGAAACTCTTGCGGCTGCTTTACTAAGCGTGTGGCTAGGTATCCCTTGCCCGTTCCCTCCCCGCCCAAAATAATCGTTACGTACTTCGAAGTGTTCTTTAAGGCGGCCTTAAGATTATCGACATCCTGATTCTGTGGAAAAGGTTGATCGCGCTCCTTCACGTAATGCCTAATCATGAGTGTTTTCGTTTCATCATGAATATCATAGGCCGGTTCTCGGATGGCTGGTTTCTCCTGCCAGCCATCCCACCAGTCTTTCCATATTTCCAGATCATAGTTGGTGGTGATGAACCGTCGAATTCGTAGACGCATCAAAATGTGCCACAGAGGATCACTTTCTTGAGGTACACTCTTATCCTTGGCACTGGCATCCATCTTCCTAACAGGTCTGCAACGATACCGGAAACATTCTCTAAGTTTGCCTCGGTAGCGCAACGTCGTGTATGGCTCCGCAAATGCCCGTCACAAAGCGTTAGTTTTAAGAGATGCCGCTCGGCTCGCGGCACCTGGGATTCGTAAACTTCTGCGGAGACCCCAGGTAGGGAGGGAACCTGTAGTTTACCCACTACACGTGCCACTACGTCTTTGACTATTTCGTCCCAATCGGGATAACCATAAGCTTTAGAGACGCCAGACCCTATAAACGCTATTGTCCTACCAGTATTCGAACTACGACAAAGTAGCTGTCGTGCCCGCGCCTGTATTTGATCCAGATTATCCGGATCTACATCATGAAAACCAAGATGGTGAAGGCCAACCAGTGAATCGTTTTGCACAGCTTTTCCCCGGAAAGAATGAAGTTAATTTAGCTTTCTTATAACTACGTTCGGCAAATAAAGGTGGCTCCGTTTCCTTGAACAGAGAGGCCGTGAAATAGGTGATGAACCACGGTGTAGGGTTTCCCACGACCGGACGGTTCGGTCGCTTACGACGAGAATAGGGGAAATAAACGCTCTTTTTTCTTAAACGGAAAACTACTCGAAACCCGATGCGTTGTCAATTTTGATGGAGATTGGTCAGTGCCGACGCATGAATCCTCCTGAGAACTCCGTGTACCCATTACAGAATGGGAAGCTACGTGGCCACGGACGGTATTAACCTAAATCGGAGGAGATTAAACGGTACAATGGATGGCAGAGTCGATTTGGAATCAGGACGGATGAGGTGCAGGGGATAGCTTGCCATCCCGGTCGAACAGCGATCCGGCGACAGAGGGGAGTACAAGGCTCAGACGAAGTGTAACTGGGGAGGTCGCTGCATTCGCCGAGCGACTTCAGCGAGTCCGAATCGATCCAACCAGGGACCGCTCGATTGGGTCCGAATGAATTCGATGAAAGGACGGATACCCATTCGTCGTAGCATAGGGGCGAGTTCACTGGAGAAGCGGGCGAGCGGATTGATCAGGTGCACCAAGCGCCTCAGATAAGGGTAGCCGCGCAGGGCGCTCCAACCCGCGTAACCCGCGTAAGATACTCTGTTCAAAGTGAAACTTATTTCGTTGGTTTTTAACTATACGACCGATGCCGGAATTGCATAAAAACGGGTGTTGTCGAAAGGCTCATCCTTTTTCAACATTCCGTGGATAGCATGGAGCA
>JBOICY010000272.1:0-3106 GCA_050740335.1 Methylococcales bacterium
GAACACAAGAAATAGCTTGACAATGGGGTCCGCTTTAGATCTAAAAGCGGACAGTTTATTTGCTACAGAACCGGACATTTCTATTTGTTGCTAACAGTCATCCGACAAATAGTAAGTTCCCTCCCGTTAAAGAGTTGTCCATTCCCGATCGGCCGGTTGGTAACGGCCAATCCTTGTTTGGATTTATAGGGTAACAACCATTTTACCGGCTGTTTATCGTTCACTCAAATTCACTCAAATCCGGATTGAATTCATCCGTACGAGCACCTTCGCGATATCTTCTGTTACTTGGTCAACCGGGAAGCCGCGGAGACTCTATTTCGATAATCCAACAGAAGGCGCGAAATTTGCTTTACGATGCGAATTCTGTCCGATCCGCCTAGCCAAGTGCCTACTGAGATCAACAAGAAATGGTTGTACCGCATTCACTTCGTTGTTTTCGTTGTACTATGCGGTATAACCTCATCTGCGCGGGCGGCGTGTTCGTTTTTCGATGATTTCTCCGGATCGGCTGTCGACCCGTCAAGTTGGGTCTATCCGACCGGACCTGCCTCGTTCTATGGACGAACGCAAATTCGACCCAGTTATCCTTCGATTTCAAATGGAATGGTCTGTCTTGCGCTGGATACCCACAACCCGAGTGCAATAACGCCCGGTGACTCCTTTTTCGGCTCGGAGATCTTCACCCATGAACGTTTCTCGCGCGGCTCGGGTTGTCGCGTGGAGGCACGCGCCCGCTTGGTGTCACCCATCGCGAAAGGACTCGTTGGCGGGATATTTCATTTCGAGTATTTTCCGGCAACCGGGCTCCACAGCGAGATCGATTTTGAGTTTCTCAGCAATTCGCCGGATAAGGTTCAGACGAATGTTTATTCCAATGAACCCTTTGGGGCTGGCCACTTCGCATTCGCTGGGATTCCCGGGCTCGATCTTACCCGGTTCAATACTTACCGTTTCGATTGGCTGCCGAGTGAAGTTCGGTGGTACATCAACAATCAGTTGATCCACAACGAATCGATCAGTCCTAATGAGGACTTGTCGCTCCATCTGAATATTTGGGCACCGGCTTGCGATTGGGCGGTTGCGTGCGACCCCAAACTAACCCCCGCATCGAGGCCTCAAGATAACGTGACCTACTATTTCTGCGTGGATTGGGTACGCGTGTCGGACGTTCCGAGACCCGATGTCGACTTTCGGTCATCATGGAAGCGTATTCTTATTCGTTGAACAGGTCGGTAATAAGGGCGCGCCGCGTCCACGGTAAATTTGTTCTACCATCAAATCGCTGAAGCCGGGCAAGAATTCTGTGCCTTTTTCAGATAATCGAAGATTATGCGAGAGCAGTGTTTTATCCCCATCCGCGAGCGATAGTTCAGAATCAAATGTAGGTCATTGCCGTTTTTTCAGAAGTTGGTTAGAACGCAATCACCCTAGCTTATATTTTAAGCAATGGGTTCAGGGTCCCGAACGTAGAAATGGACAACGAAAATTGCTGGGCATGAGAAACTATGGGCCCTAAACGGTTAATTAGATTAACGATTGATGATTCCGGATTTTCTTGTGATTGGAGCGCAAAAGTCGGGTACGACATGGTTAGATAAAAACCTGCGTACCCATCCGCAGCTTTGGTTGCCGCCCGAAAAAGAAATTCATTATTTTGATTTTCCGCCGTTGATTCCGTTTTATTTTCTATTGTTCGCCCCGGAACGCTCGATTCGGCATTGGGCAAAAAATCGCATGATTCGCGATTACCACCGGGCGCGCGCTGACAAGCACACGGGTTTTTGGTACGTACGTTATTATTTTTGGTTTCGCACCCGGCGTTGGTACCTATCATTATTTACGCCGAGCGGCAAGCAAATTGCGGGAGAAAACACACCGCGTTATTCTATCATTAGTGAACGCGCCATTGCCAAAGTCCACGCCTTAATGCCGCACGGCAAAATTATTTATTTATTGCGCAACCCAATTGACCGCATGTGGTCTGACCTCGCCATGTATCACAGTGCGCGATTTGGGCATGAAGGGCTGCATACCATTGAGGAACAGCGCATTATAGAGTTTCTTCAACATTCACAACATCTTATCAGTTCCCGCTATCTAAGCAACTTGCAACGCTGGGAAAAATTTTACGCCAGCGAGCAAATTTTTATCGGCTTTCTGGAGCAGATTCGAGATACCCCGCAGCAATTACTTACAGCTATTTACAAATTTCTCGGTGTGGATTATTCCGGGCAACACCTCCCGACTATTATTGATAGAAAGGTAAATGCCCAGGATTACCCCGACATACCGCAGCATATCGGTGCTACATTAGCGGGGCTACTGGTTGAAGATATAAAACAGTTTCATCAACGCTTTAATAATAAATATAGCGCTGAATGGTTGCGGTCAGCAGAACGATATTTGACTGCAAATCCTGCTTGACCGTAACTGTTTAGCCCCCCATCGGCGAAAAGCGTAGTTGCCCGGCATATTACAAGTCATCATGCCTCGCGAACCAGCGAGGATTCAGCGTCCACCCAAGCCCTTCAGATTGTCTCTCGCGACCCACAATCCCTGGTCAGCCGCTTGCCGGTACCAGTGTTTCGCCTTTTTGAGGTCTTTCACGACCCCTCTGCCTTTGCTGTACATCGAGCCTAAGTTATTTGCGCCCAGGCATTCCCCTGTTCGGCAGATTTCCGGTACCAAGCAAGCGCTTGTTCAAAGTCTTCAGGCACTCCCCTTCCCTTTTCAACCATCCGGCCCAGGTTATATTGTGCCCAGGCATCCCTTATGCGCGGCGGCTTTGCGGTACCAGCCAAGCGCGTTCTCAAAGCTTTGCGATACACCTTTACCTGTTTCAACCGTCCGGCCCAAATTAACTTGCGCGGACGCATGTCCCTGTGCGGCGGCTCTATGGTACCAGCCAAGGGCTTTGCCAAAGTCTTTCGACACCCCTTTACCGGTTTCATAAATTCTGCCCAAATTGGTTTGCGCAAAGGCATGCCCCTGATCGACCTGAACCGCCGATGCGGGCTCCCGAGCAGGAATCGCAATTTTGTCGATACGATCGTGGCGTATTGGTTTTTTGCTGGCCGGTCCGCTACAGCCAGCCGGGTCTCCG
>JBOICY010000273.1:0-4008 GCA_050740335.1 Methylococcales bacterium
GGTTTGTTTCAATCGTTCCCGAATCTGCCTGGGCATCATGCCCGGGTTCTGCGACAACACCAAAGCCGCGGCGCCCGCGACCATCGGGGAGGCTTGCGAAGTGCCCGATTTCGTGCCGTAGTCACACGTTGAAGTCACGCAACTCGATCCCGCCGGAAAAAGATCCGTGGGATACGTGGGGTAGGTCGAATAGATGTTCTCACCCGGGGCCGCGATCGCGATCCATTCTCCATACTCGCTGAAATCGGCCTTGATATCTCGGTCATTGACCGCAGCGACCGCGACCGCGCCCTTGCAGGCGGCCGGATAGTGCTTTTCCTCGTGACCGATATTGCCGGCGCCGGCGACGAAGAATATATCTTTTTCATTTACGGATATTGCAACCGCTCGACACAACGCGTCGACTTCACCCAGGAATTTCAATGCTTCTTCATCCGAGGGGTCGTACAAACTGCAATATTCGAACGGAATTAACCCCAATTTAGCACTTTCTTCGCAAAAAAAACTAAGCGTCCGCAAAGACGCGCCTGCACTGAAGTTGACGATTTTCACGTCACCGACACGGCGGACATACTGCAAAGCGTTTACGACCGGTATTAAGTCAAAATGTTCTGAACTTCCTCCAGTTACTTTTATAGGTAGTATTTTTGTGTTCCATCCGATTCCGGCGACGCCGCGATCGTTATTGGTCGCCGCCGCGGCGATTCCGGCCACATGCGTACCATGACTGTTGAGATCATAAGGCGGAACATAGGGCGGAGGATCATCGAGCGACGAACCCGGAATCGAGAAATCCCGACCGATGATTAAACCATCTCGATCCCTCCGCAGTTTGTCCGATAGATCCGGATGATCCAGGTCGACGCCAGTATCCAGTACCGCGATGGTCTGTCCCTGACCACGTTCCAGATACCAGGCCTGATCCACGCGAATCTGTTTCAAGTGCGGTTGCTGTGCGCTTGCGGGGTCCGAGGTTTGGAGCGATAGCAGGCCACCGTCGATGAAATGCGGCAGATACAACGAGCGCACCTCGGGTTCTTTTGCCAGGCGATGTGCGATGGTCATCAGTTCCATCAGCGAAGCAGGCTGCGGAAGCAGTCGGATTCGAACATTTCTATCTTTGGGGTTGGCATAGATGATTGTGCCGCCGAGTGCCGCGACAATTTCGCGCATACGCGCTTCCGGCACCCCGGACTTGAAGGTTACATCAATCAGATCCTTGGCAACCTGGGTTCCGTCCGAACCCGTGAATCCCGCCTCGACTTCTTCCATCGTGAGACCACCATTGCCGTGCAATGGCAACCCGGTTACACAATAATCCTGATAATCGCCAATTCGGTCGCCTTTCGAAGTATGCACGATCGCGCGGAAACTGAAACAATCATCGGGAACCATGCCGCGCGTGTCGATTGCAATTTTGCCTTCATAGGCTCCGGACGGCTTTTCCGTGAAATTCCATTGCCGTGCCGTGCGGCGTTCTTCGACCGTGACGCCTTCGACTTTGGAGGCGTCGTCGCCGTTGATATCCACCCAGGCATCAAATTCGGTGAGTAAGTCGGCTGGATACGCTTCAGGACCAACCAATACCGGCCCGATCACCCCGACATTCGGCGAACCCGCCGCCGCCACCCGGACTTCGTTGCGCACCGAGATACTGTATCCGGTTTCCAACACGGTCGCGGTGGTGATCACATCGTATTCGCCTTCCTGCGTGGTTATGAATTCCTGGCGTAACCTCTCGTGCCAACCGCCGGTCACATCCACCACTTTGCCATCGAGTGGCGGTTGGAATGCCAGACCGAAAGTCGGCATCACGGTTTGCTGGAAGCGCACCGTATAGGCTTTGGTTTTGTCTTTTGGATTAAAGCCGAAATTGACATGCCAATCGTAGGCGTCACCCATCGGCAGCCAATCGTTATCATTCAGAATTTCAAAATGTGTGCTGAATTCCTCCGGTGGCGGCGGCGGAATGAACGCCGGATCGACCCTGATCGTGCTGACCACGCTTTGGCTTTGACCCGTTTCCACCACGTTCGCGGTGGTCGTGACCCGATAGGTCCCGACGGCAGTTGCGGCGAGTGTCTGTCGATAATCGCTGTGGGCACTCGCCGTGTGATGCAAAACCGTGCCGTGTATCGCCGGAGTCAGGGTCAGGCCGGTGGGTGGATCGACGGTTTGGCTCAGATGGATCGTGAACGGCACGTTGGTGCTGCTCGAAGTGAATTGCAGCGTGGTGGTTAAAACTTCGGTCCTGTCCACCTCGAAAGTCAAATCGGTCGGCGAGTTCGCGAGCGTGAGGGCGGTCACGGGACAGGCGTCGACCTCATCGATGCCGCCATCGCAATCGTCATCGAATTGATTCGCGCAAATTTCCGCCTGCTTGACCTGAAAGTCGATGGCGCCGGTTTGCCCTCCGGGATTGGTGGCCGCAACCTGGGTCATGCCCGGCGGCGCTTCCGTCGGCACGAGAAAATCGACTTGGTTTCCGGTCGCTTGTACGATCCTGGCAGCGATCCCGGCGACCGCGATTTTCACGTTCCGCGCACCCAAGCCGTTGCCCTTCAGCGTAACCGGGCCACCCGGTAACGCACAACCGGGCATGATCGAAGACAAGCCCGGCGCGGGCCCGGCATGTGCTATCGGATTGCATGTGAGGCTCAGGAAAAGCGCGAACAGCGCACGAGCAGAAACGGCAATGAAGTTTCGATGGGTTTTCATGGCAATCAACCTCCTTGGGTGGTAATCGAGTCAAATTCAATTTGAATGCGCGGTCGGTGTGATCTGGACCGGATCGATGCTCGACCCAACTAGACCCGAGCAACACCATTGGACGGAAGCGACTCGGCGAGTAAGGCTTCACGCAATTCTTTCGATTCGAAGGGCCGAGCCAGTTACATCGCGCAAGCTGGATACCCGACTCAGTGTAGCGGTATATCGTGCAAGAACCCGGGAAAATGGCGTGACCGGGTCTACAAAACAGACAAAAGAATCGCGTTCAATCGACTCGATCCAAGGCTGTCATCGCTTCGGGAATGGGTCCGTATGCCGCTTCGAAAGTCGATCGAGACGCATCAGCGGCCGGTTTACCGTCTGCCTAACCGCTCATGCCGCGAGCGGCACCCCAGGAGCGAGGGGTCAGAGCGAGAGGTCAGGTCTTTGATCTTGATTTTTTTATGGGCCCGCGCAATCACGAGGGCACGCCTTGCTTTTTGCCTAACCTGCCGGTCCAGGTGACGCGCCGCTCCGTACCGATTTTGGAGGTTTTGTGGTAAATTCAAGTCCTGTGGCTTCGTTCAGCGCCCGTGAGCGGCGCGCCCCTTACCTTGGACGTTAGGCATGACGCGCTGAGACTGGAACGTGAAAATACCCTTCGGTCTTGTTATAGGAATCGCTGGCGTCACGATCGTGGCCACGATCGGTGTGAGTGCATAGTGGTGGCAGCAGAACACGGAACACATGACGGAGTTGGGGAAGGCTTCGTACCTTGAGGGCCAACGCGCTGGTGCCGTGCTTAACGAGACGGGTTGTGTTACTAAAGCGATTGCGCAGCACCGCGACAAAAAGAACAAAACGTTTCTTGAGTCCTTCAGCACGAATGTGTTTCTTCGTGGATGCTTAGATGTGAGCAAAGCCGAAGTTAACTTCTGCGCTGGGGTGCCGACGAAAGATGACGGCCTGTCCCTGGCGACCTGGCTAGCCCAAAGTTGTGCAAACCAAGACACAGCCTCCTCCTGCGGTCCGCTCATGAGTCAGATTTCGGAATACTGCTCGTCCCAAAACAGGACTTCGAAGCTGTGAGGAAGTGGGCTCTGGTCTTGCAATGATGCATCGGCCTAACCAGTCGCTCCAGCGGAGCTTCGCCGCCGCTGAGTTAATGACATGGACTCCCCCTTCTCCTACGGCATCGGATATGCCACATTGGAGAGTAATTATCACCAATCACAGAGAGGGGGAGCATTATGAAGATTACAACAATCGGGGGGCAGACATTGCAAAGAACGTGTTTCA
>JBOICY010000274.1:0-5826 GCA_050740335.1 Methylococcales bacterium
GGGCTACACCCATTCCTAGAGCGGGCCAAACCGGCGCTCCTCCTTCATCAGCCGCTACTAACCTCGGTCAGACAGCTTCCGGCACCGCTGCTGGTCCCGCTTTGGAAGATCGCCTTATTCGCCTCGAGGAACGGCTGAATCTCGCTCTTGCACTAAAGGACGAGAGGATTGAAAGCATCAACCAGCGATCGGAAAATGTGTACAAGATACTTCAACTCGTCGGCGGAATCGCGGCGGTAGCACTTCTGTTCTTTTCCATCCGAGATGTGGTCCTCCGCTGGCGAGAGGGCCAACGCCAACGAAGCATCGACGAGATCGTGAAGGAGACAATGACTCTTCAGAAGTCAGCAGTCCAACAACAGGTCCAATTCGGTGACCTGCATTTGACTGAGGCGAAGACGAATATGAGGCAGCAGGTTGAAGGGATTCAAAAGGTGAATGAAGTCATCGAGGTTGTCCGTTCAACATTGGCCTTTCGACTCGAACAAGAGGAGAAGGTGGGGACAACCCTCGCGGAGATCGAACGAATCAAGGCGGAACGAGACCGCACGAAAAAGCAAAAGTTGGCGCACGCGCTTGGCATACTCGAGAATTTCAAGAGAATGAGCCGCATGCAGTTCGCAGCGCTTACGAACGAGCAGTTCAAGCGAGGGTTTCGGCTTCAGGGCCTTACAAACGACTTGGAGGAGTTCCTTGCAGATCAGGATTTCCAAGTCGCCGGGACGCTTCTGTATACGTGTGGCGTCATCGCCTACTACGATAACGATATCATCGAATCAAAGACATACCTGGACCGAGCAGCACAGTGTCGAGCACACGATCACGATGGCGAACTTGGCACTAACCAGGAGTACCGGAATCGCTTCGCCTTCACCCACTATTTCCGAGCGTTGATCCAAAAGAACTGGGGTGATCTCGCTGAAGCCCAGCATGAGATCGAGCAGAGTGCGAGGCTCCTCGAGCATCGCACAGGCGAGTTCCTTACGCCAGCGACGCAGGCGGAGATATTATCGTACATCGTGGGGGATGAGGAACGCTGCCGCATCCTGCTTGACGGTCTGCTGCGTCGAATGGATGACTTGGAAGCCGAGCTGAAGAAGGACGGCAAAGATTTGGACGCGAATCAGATGAGGTTGCGTAACAGAATGGTGGTTCTCTGCGGAAATACCTATTTTGTTCGACCGAATGGGTTAAATGAAGCGTTAACTCAGTATCACAGGGCACTTGGCTTCGATTCGAGGGATTACTACGCGTTGGCATCAGCGGCGCAATGTGAGCAAGTGATTGGCGACGAATCCTCTGCTGCAACCCACTTTCGCGAGTGTCTGGAATCGATCGAGCGCTCTGGCGACGTCCATCGCAAGCGGGAACGCAGTACACGCGCCCTCGTCGCCACTATAGCGGCCAAGGCTGCGAAGGCATGCGGTGACCACCGTCCGGCTCGATCAATACGCCCGAGAGGCTCGCGAATTGCTCGGTGGCAACCTAGCGGTTGATGGGATGTCGCCGAAGTTTTTTTCTCCGTCTACGAAGCGCCTCGTTGGTGCCGGAGAGTTCCTCAAGGAACTCAATACGTAGGAACCCGCGTAAGTCGGAACCATGGACGGGTTCCGACGTATGAGAATGAGCAGCAGTAATTGGGCCAGAAACGATTAACCTGTCAATGTATTAGGCAATACTTTAAGTTAGATAGGATATACCAACTGTTTTACGAATTGGACCTTACCGCTTCTTCTTTTTCGCCAGTGATCGAGATGAGCCGCCACACGTCCACATTGAGCGAGAAGATAAGGTTGCTAAGTTTTGGCTCGATCCGGTGCGCTTGCAGAGCAGTGGTGGTTATTTACGAAATGAGATTATTCGTATTCAGAAAGTTGTCAGTGACTATCAACTACAGTTGAGAGAGGCTTGGAATGCATACTTCCACGATTGAAATTTAAGTTCCAACGGCAGAAAACATAACAGTGACAGAAGATACCCTGAGTGTTGATTTGAGCGATGGGCGAACGATTAATGTACCACTGGCATGGTATCCACGGTTAACTTTTGCATCCCAATCAGAGCAGAGTAATTGGCGGTTGATCGGAAAAGGGTATGGTATACATTGTGAAGAACTTGACGAAGACATTAGTGTAGAGGGACTATTGGCGGGTAAGCCCTCGGGTGAAAGTCAAACGTCCTTCAAGAAATGGTTGGCAAGCCGTGCCTCATCACCCGCCTAACAATCGCATCAACTCGGACTGCCCACTACGCTACGCTTCGTGGTCAGCCGGTTATGCGGCACGTTAGCATGACGATCCGGTTCCGTTTAGACATTTGATAGGCCTATGACACTAAGAAACTTTTTGCTAACCACCGGAACACTAACCTGGCTGCTCACCGGATGCGATTCCGGCGGTCCGGATCCGGCGAAAAATGAACACGAAAGCACGTCCCAATCTACTGTATCCGGAGAACCCAACCGTTTCAACGGAGTGTGGGAAGTCATCGGGCGAACCGGAAATGAAGATGGCAGCAACCAACCGGTCTGTGGCCATGAAACCGGTTTGGGAACCATCACGGTCGAAGGCTCCAAAATTGCCGGCAATGTGACCAACAAATCGGGTTTTGAATACAGCGTCGAGGGAACGATCGACAACAGTGGCACAATCAAGGCCATGCTGATTTATTCTGGTTACGATGCGGCTGAACTGTTCGGAACCTTTTCCGCGGAGACCAACTCGGCCAAAGGCAACTGGAAAGACGCGGTCAATGCCTGTCCGGGCGTCTGGCAGGCAACTCGGACCACCAGCACCACAACCGCGCCGGTTAAAGCGAATGAAACTCCGGAGAGTGTACCAAGCGAGCCGGCCCAATCCGCGAAAAGCGGTTGATTCCAGATCACCCGAGTATAAAGCCGGCCAGCGCTTTCTGGATCGCGATCACGTTTTCCCTGTTCTTGAGATCCTTGACAATCGGGTCCGGATTGCCCGAAATCCAGATCCGAAGCTCCGCGTCGAGTTCGAAGTAGCCGGTGGTCTCGACCTCGAAATAAGAAATCGAGAGATAAGGGATCGAGCGGAATAACACTCTTTTTGCCGTAAGCCCCTGCTTATCGACCAGGATCAAACGCCTGTTCGTGAATACGAAAAGATCGCGAACGACCTTGTAGCCGAGTTGAATCGTCTCGCTTTCGGCCAGTATCGGAGCAAACTCCTCATCCAGTTCATCGAGATCCACTTCCGTGGCATTACCCAGCAGCGCGTCGATTATTCCCATCGGTATCAATCCGCGTGTCGTAAAATCGATTAATCCATTGTCGCACATTATGCCTTTCCGGTTCGGAGTGTTTTCTGGATTTTGTTGGCTTTCTGAAAAAATTGCTACAACGCTTCTCCGGATGTCCGGAACCCGAATTGATACCCGGAATCCGATCGCAAGCCTTCGGATTTTCCGCCCGATATCGGGGTCGAAGCAAATAGTGTAAGATAATTAGTTTTTTTACAGGTTAATAATATCGTGGAAACATTTCATGGTACGACGATTGTTTCGGTACGCCGGAACGGTAAAGTGATTATCGGGGGGGACGGCCAGGTATCCTTGGGCAACACTATCATGAAAGGCAATGCCCGCAAGGTGCGGCGACTGCACCACGACCGCGTGATCGCGGGCTTCGCGGGAGCCACGGCCGATGCCTTTACATTATTCGAGCACTTCGAGGGAAAACTGGAGAAACACCACGGAAACCTGGTTCGCGCCGCGGTCGAGCTGGCCAAGGACTGGCGAACCGACCGCATGCTGCGCCGGCTCGAGGCCCTCCTGGCAATCGCCGACGGCCATTCTTCGTTGATTATTTCGGGAACCGGAGACGTGATCGAACCGGTCAATGATCTGATCGCGATCGGTTCGGGCGGACCCTTCGCCCAGTCCGCGGCGACGGCCTTGCTTGAAAATACCGACCTGCCGGCACGCGACATCGTCGAGAAGGCCTTGAATATCGCGGCCGATATCTGCATTTATACCAATCACAACCTGACTATCGAAGAACTCGATTCCGAAAAAGCATGACTGAAATGACCCCCAAAGAAATCGTTCATGAACTGGACAGGCACATCATCGGTCAGTCTGCGGCCAAACGTTCGGTCGCGATCGCGCTGCGCAACCGGTGGCGCCGGGCGCGCGTCGAAGCCTCTCTGCGCGAGGAGATCACGCCGAAAAATATTCTGATGATCGGCCCGACCGGCGTCGGGAAAACCGAGATCGCGCGCAGGCTCGCCCGGCTCGCCAACGCACCGTTCATCAAAGTCGAGGCTACCAAATTTACCGAGGTGGGTTATGTCGGCCGCGATGTCGAATCGATCGCTCGCGATCTGGTTGATTCGGCGGTCAAAATGACCCGTGAAGCGGAAATGGCTAAAGTACGGCGTCGCGCCGAGGATGCCGCCGAGGAAACCATTCTCAATACTCTGTTGCCGGCCGCGCAAACTTCGAGTGACTGGAATGATACCGAATCGGCCACCCGGCAAAAGTTTCGTAAGAAATTGCGCGAAGGAGATCTCGACCAGAAAGAAATCGAGATCGAAGTCAGCACGTCGTCGCTCGGCGTCGAAATCATGGCCCCGCCGGGGATGGAGGAAATGACGAGCCAACTGCAGAGTATGTTCCAGAATATGACATCGGGAAGGACCCGCACCCGTAAACTTCGAATCAAAGATGCGCTGAAAGTGCTCACCGAAGAAGAAGCCGCGCGCATGATCAATGAAGACGATGTCAAACTGCGCGCGGTGGAAGCCGTGGAACAGAACGGGATTGTATTTCTGGACGAAATCGACAAGATCTGCAAACGCTCGGATTATGGAGGACCCGACGTATCCCGGGAAGGCGTGCAGAGAGACCTGTTGCCGCTGGTTGAAGGGTGTACGGTCAGTACCAAATACGGCATGATCAAGACCGATCATGTTTTGTTTATCGCCTCCGGCGCGTTTCACATGTCGAAGCCCTCGGATCTGATCCCGGAACTGCAAGGCCGATTCCCGATCCGGGTCGAGCTGGACGCGCTTTCCGTGGAAGATTTCGTCCGCATCCTCACGGAACCAAAGGCCTCGCTGACCGAGCAATACCAGGCTCTGCTCAAAACGGAAGGCGTATCACTCGAATTCACCAAGGACGGAATTCAGAAAATCGCCGAAGTCGCCTGGAAGGTCAACGAAACCACCGAGAATATCGGTGCCAGACGCCTGCATACGGTACTCGAACGCCTGCTCGAGGATTTGTCGTTCGCGGCAACCGACTACGGGAGCCAAGCCGTTATCGTCGATAAAGAGTATGTCCACAGTCACTTGTCGGGCTTGGCTTCGGATGAAGATTTGAGCCGGTATATTCTCTAGCCGCCTATCCCGGCTGGATCATCGGTAGCTTAATTTAAGGGAATGCCACGACCCGGCCCCGGGTCAACCGAATCATTGATTTGCAGCGAACTTTTCCCACAGCATGAAAGATAAAACCACTCACTTCGGCTTCCGTAAAGTTCCGATCGGGGACAAGGTCCGCCTGGTCGGGCAAGTGTTCGATTCGGTTGCCGGCAAATACGACGTGATGAACGATCTGATGTCGCTCGGCATCCATCGTTTATGGAAAAGGACTGCGATCATGCTCAGCAATGTGCGGCAGGGGGATCAGGTCCTGGACCTTGCCGGCGGCACCGGGGATCTGACCCTGCTGTACGAAAAGAGAGTCGGACCGAGCGGTTCGGTGGTACTCGCGGACATCAACCGGACGATGCTCGAAGTCGGCAGAAACCGCCTGATCGATCACGGGATTGTTTCGAATATTTTCTACACCCAGGTC
>JBOICY010000275.1:0-1898 GCA_050740335.1 Methylococcales bacterium
TTCCAGCCCTTTGGCTTTGCTGGGGGCATCTACGATCCGCACACCAAGCTCACGCGTTTCGGGGCGCGCGACTATGACGCTGAGACGGGGAGGTGGACGGCGAAGGATCCGATTGGGTTCCTTGGAGGCGACGCAAATCAGTATGCCTATGTTGGGGACAATCCCGTAAGTTTTATCGATCCCTACGGTCTAGCGAAAATCTGTGCCGGCCTAGCTCGGATACTGCAAGGCAATCCGAGTACGATTGGACAGCAGGGGGGATTTCCGGGCCTCACGGTGGCGGCGGGTTCTGCCGCCGTCATCCCGCAGCAGTTTGGGTTTGCCAGGGCTTCCGGACTGAAGCCGTTTGCGGGGCAAATCAGTGGAACCATCGGCGGTGGCGCAGCATCCTTTAGCGGCGTAACCGATGTTATTGGCGGAAAGTCTCCAATACCGGGAACGCCTGTTCGCGATGCCCTTCAGCAGTTAAATCCGGGGACACTAATTATTGAACTTCCAAGCGGCACGAAAGACCTCGGCACCACATCGATTGAACTAACGGTACCTGACGCGCTGCCGTGCCCGACAGGGACGACCGAGAAGGCTGCTCCATGCGGAAAATAGCCTTTGTCATTAGTTGGTGGTTCGTGGGGCTTGCGGTGGTGCTCTGGTGCCCTGCTTCTTCCGCCGATTCAAAAGCGTGGCCAGAAGTATCGACGCTCAATCAGTCGATATATTTCGGAAAAGGAGCCCCCTACGCGGCAGGTACGTATATATTCGGCGCCGACGGTAATCCGGCCTATCTTATTGAATGCCATGACAATACTTATGAGGAGGACAAGGGCTTCCTTTATTCGGGCGATTTCGAGTGCCGCCTTACTGCCCTCTATGAAAAGGCGTCTTCAGCACGTTGTTCACGGATGATCCCAATCAGAGCCGGGATTGGCAAAGTCGAGGGCGATTTCATGCAGAAGAATTGACAGGTGCGTGCGCTGGTTATCCGGAGTATGGGAATCTTCGTCATTTCAAACTTCGCAAGATGGTCGTCACGTTGGCCATTCACGACCTCAAGTTCGCTGCGGCCGATTCCGCTAACGACGCTGTGGCAGGTAAGCCAAAACTTCAGGCTTTTCGGTTTGACGTAGAAGTTGAACCTGATCCATCCGTCAGTTCAGAAATTGCCGAGCCGATACCGTATCGTCACCCTCCTTTCAAGCATCCTGGGGCAAAAAACGACTTCGCCCTCGATTGCGCCGAGAGATCTAGAGCACGGATGTAGGGTCAGGTCTTGCAATCATACATTGGCTTTATGAAACCGGGACGCATGCATTTATTTCGTGAGGAAAACCGCACCGTGAGCTACGTCTACGACCCCGCCGGCCGGGTGACGCAGCAGACCCTGCCCGACGGCCGCGTCATCGAATACGCCTACGACCCCAACGGCAACCTGGCCTGGCTCAAACCGCCCGGGAGCGAGCTGCACGTCTTCAGCTACACCGCCGTGGACCTGGAAGAGGACTACACGCCTCCGGATGTCGCTGCGGGAACCAACGTCACGAGCTACCAGTACAACCTCGACAAGGACCTCACCCGCCTCACCCGCCCGGATGGGCAGACGGTGGACTTCGACTAGCTGGCGGCGGGCAAAAAGCTCTCCGCCATCACCATCCCCTCCCCCGTGTTCCGTTTCGCGTAAATCGAACCGATTCATCCCAGCCTAGGTCAGGTGGGATGGCATTGTGGATCCCGCGTTGAACGAGGGGCAGGGCGAGCCTCGATCGACGCGGGACGCAGGTGGGTGTATTGAGAAGGGGATCGGGTCGTCGAAGTCGGGGTCGTCGAGGTCGGGTGGTTCGTGCCGGTCTGTTGAGATGGTTGGAGTGTCTTGAGCCAAGCGAACGATCTGCTCCGGATAGGCC
>JBOICY010000276.1:0-25574 GCA_050740335.1 Methylococcales bacterium
GGTAATATTACGCTCCACCCGATAACTTCCCGGACGTTGGACTTCACCATAGATATAAAACACCGGCGCTTTCGGGATGTAAATGAGATCGCCTTGCCGGATCTCCAAAGGCTCGGAATTCCCGGAAAAGTCCAATACCTCGTGGAGATCGATTTCCTTTTTCTCTGCCTTGCCTTCCATAAAACGTGTGACCACCGCTTTTTCATCCCCCGTGTCCTTGATTCCGCCCGCCATCGCAATGACGTCCACCAGCGTGGCAGCGGTATCCAATGGATATCGCCCCGGAGCATTCACTTCGCCTAACACCGACACACGCTGGCTATTATATTCCATGACCGTCACACTTACCTGGGCGTCCTGGATGAAATGCCCGTCGCTTAATAAAGTCGATATCATTTTTTCCAATTGAAAGGTCGATTTGCCCGAAACATCGACCTCACCGATCAATGGAAAAGTAATGCGCCCGTCTTCGGATACCCGAGTTTCAGTTTTGAAATCGTCATATCCGTATACCGAAATCCGCAAAATATCATCCGGACCGATATTGAATTGAGCGGCCGGCACGTTTCCAGGCATAAAAAGAAATGCAATCCAAAATATTGCAGGAAACCCGCGCCCTTTTATTAGATGAGACGGAACAAACAAATCAGACTTAATAAGCATTGCGATCCCTAAAGACAACACCCAAGGTTTTAAATAGAATAATGAGATCGAGGATAAGCGACCAGTTACGCAGATAATCCAAATCATATTCGATCCGCGCCCGCATTTTCTCGACACTTTCGGTTTCGCCCCGAAAACCGTTCACTTGAGCCCACCCGGTAATACCCGGTTTGACTTTATGTCTTACCATATACCCCTTGATTAAGCTGCGATACTTCTCGTTATGGCTCACAGCATGCGGTCTCGGGCCAACCAGGCTCATCTGCCCCTGCAGGACGTTAAAAAGCTGAGGGAGCTCATCCAGCGAGGTTTTGCGTAACAACAGGCCAAAAGGCGTCACTCTACGATCGTTTTTCTTAGCTTGAACGATATCGTTACCGTCCTCGCAGACTTTCATGCTGCGGAACTTGTAAACGACAATTTCGTGCCCATCCAGTCCGTAACGCCTTTGCTTAAAAATTACCGGACCCCGGGAAGTTAATTTAACGACCAACGCCACCAGTAACATGATCGGGCTCATCAATAACACCATGAAGCTGGACAAAATGACATCACAGATTCTTTTCGAAAGACCGTTTACCCCGACAAACGGACTTTCACACACAGCGATAATCGGTACTCCTTGAAAAGTGCTGATATTCGCTTGAATCAAATCGAACATAAAAATGTCCGGAACGAAGTAAACAGACGCGGTGGTATCCCGCAGTTGATCCACCAACGCAAGAATTCTGGGCTGCGCGGTCATTGGTAGAGCAATATAGATTTTTTGAATATTATGCTCTCTGCTGAAGCCGGCCACATCGGACACTTTGCCTAACAAACAGCAGTCGGACTCCAATCGCTTGGGGTTACGATCGTCGAAAAAGCCTTTGCATTTTATTCCTGAAAGCGGTGATCTGACAAATTGATCGGCCAGTTTACGACTTAAGGTATTAACCCCGACGATAACTGCGGACTCCGAATCCGACCCCAGTAGCGCTACGCGATTGAAAAATGAATAAAACAGCCATTGGAAAAAAATAAGTGCAACCGGCGTGATCACAAACCAAGTAAATAAAATCTTTCGCGAATACATGGCGGAAAAATGTGCCGCGAAACCTATCAGCAGCAACAGTCCCACGGTCATAAACCAACGCAGCAAAATCCAGGGCACGGTGCTTCCCCAAAATCTGCTCTTAGTCTCCTGAAAATCCATCCCGTCGAGTAATTGACCGCCTATTAAAAACGCCATGGTTCCCAATACAAAATACTGGCCTTCGAATCTCTCTTGGAAATACCAAGTCGTCGCCATTAAACCAGCAATAACCACGATTGGATTAAAAAATTGATTGATAAAAGTTATGCCTAATTGCTTTCGCATACTGAATCAGCATTTTTATCAAGATCTTGAATTGAGAAGGGCGCAAAATAAACCTACTCGCCTCTTACGTTCCAAATTCTGGGGTTAAATTGTTTAATACGAGCCCCCTATATACACTGATCGCCCCGGAGACCGAAGCGTAGGAATTTAACCCTCGGCAGCCAAGCGCCCGGTGTGTTCCCGGTGATCGCCGAAATTCCGGCGGTCTGCGGTAATATACAAAGCATCGTGGCAAAGGATTTCGTGTAATGACAAGAACGATGTCCCGACCCAAATGGTGGGCCGGGACGAGAAACGAGGACGGTTCGCGAGCGATGGCTCTCGCGTTGGCGAGCCGATTTTTAATCGGAACTCCCAAAAACCTTTACAAAGGTTAGTCACGCTCATTTTTGACTTGAAATTCCACGTTTCACGTTATCTTATGGTATCCAATATACCCGGCACACGCATATTCGCGAGCATCTTGGAATAGTTAAGAATTTTAGTATACTTCGAATTGTATCAGGCCTCGATAGAGAACGACCGAGACGTTTTACGTTTCCGTTCGCGAGCAATCTGCATGCTCACCAGCAGCAGACCCACTACCATCATCGCCCACTCTTCGGGTTCCGGAATTGCCGCCAGCACAGCCACACCATAAATATCGTTTATTGTTCCACTGGAGATGCCGCTGATGTCCAAATGATAATTACCGGGTGGTAAGAAGGCGCCCAACACAATGTTGTTAGGAAGGAACGGACCGAAAATTCCCACGTTCGTATTTGCCGAGTCGAATAAACTCAACGACAATCCGGTAATCTGTGATGAGATAGGAAATAGTCCTCCTAAATTAAAAGAAAAATTAATTGGAATCCCTACACCTATTAAATCCGTTAGACTGCCTAAATTATAAGTATGGGTAAAACTACCGTTCTCGGTGACACTACCACTCCATGTATTCAAACCATTAGCCAAAGACAAACTAAAGGAATCTGTCAAACCACCGGAAAAAGAACCCAAATCATTTGCTGCGATTGTGGCTTGATTAATTCCAAAAACCACAACCAAAATAAATATCTTCTTTAATAGCCTTTTCATATCAGCTCCGAAGAAATGCAAAGTTTTTAAAACATTATGGGTTAAAATGACCCCTTACTGGAAAAATACTGTTCGAGAACTCTATTAGCGTCGGCAACCTCCTTTAATGAAATTTAACTGAACACGTACGCTACTGACCTCAGTACAGTGAACCCAAGGCGTGCGATCCCGGAAACCCGAGTACTTTGAAGGAATCGCTGCGTGAGTAGCGCGAAGGTAAGACACTAAACATTGCGACAGGCCGGACGTCGCGTCGATTTTGGCAACTGAGATTCCCTAATATCTTTCGCGAGGTAGAGACTATGTTCGGCCTTGGATACATTTCGCTTTGCCGGCAATTTGGGTAGATGGAGTCCACCACTTTGGCGGATTTAAACTTATGTAACCCATTGGCTGGCATTCGCGAACGCGTTAACAACACAAGCTCACAGATTAGCTCCCGTCCAAAGACTGCGCTTTTTCCGAAAACTCGCCGTGAGCCGTCGTTTTCTGATTGGCGAAAAACCAACATCGTATAAGTCCTGTGAGGGTGCTAACCGGTTACGCAAAGGCTGATGATGCGTTGCTCTGTGGAGAGCCTACCCGAAAGCAAACAAAAGATCAATCTTCATCAGGTCAAGATCAGCAACTCTCATTTTGAAAAATAATATCCTCGCAGAAACTATGCTGGGTCAAGATAGAAATCCTGGCATCGTGAATGATTACGTGGAAGTCTGTTTTTCGCCGTTCGTGGCCCTGGCCGATCCATTGGCCGCACGGATGCGGCGGGTTGCGCAGGGGCGGCGCGAAGTCAACAACCTCGTTGCGAGGAATCCTTTCGTATGACTGGACAAATCAAGGTGGCTTGGGTTAGCGTTACGCATCCCGAGAAAAATTTTACTAATTTGAACAATCCGTACCATCCGGTGGTAACGTTCCTGCAGCAAGTGCTCAAGTCACATCACGAAAAGTCGTACTTTCATGACACGCCTATAAGCTTGCCGCAATTGATCGGCTTTTGCAACTTTGATGAATATTTCCTCTCACCGCTCTGTTACCGAAAAAACGCCGATGTGAAAACCGGGCGCGCCGGCTTGGCATCGAGTTGATTTTGCATGAAGCGTCGATTCGGTCGGGTTAGACTGCGCGAAACCCATCGACTGGACTGTATTGAGTATTGGTAAATTATCCTGGGATAGACTGAAATGAAAATACTTAACAACAATATTCGTTCCCTTGGAATGAAACTGGTTAAAGGCTTGATGTTATTCGCGGCGTTGTTTGCCGGCGTGATATTGGTCTTCAGTCTCGGTTCCATCGCCGGAGAATATTTCGCAAAACTGTTGAATTGATGGAAATCCTGATCTTTATTTTCTGGGTGATGTTCTTCGGATTCGCGTTTTACTGTATCGGGATTTTGCTCGATATCGGCCGGTCCGGCCGGAACGATTCCGAGGACGGCAAGTGACGTGGACCCGGTTGGCTTGCGCGGGGCGGAAGAACGGCCCGAAAGCAGGGTTGCCAGAGCGATACTGGGCTGATTCGCCTCAAACCTTGCTACACAAAAAGCCAAAGAATGATCACCGGGGCGTTATATTCGGATTATCGACCGATTCTCCGAGTAACCGCCCGGCGGTTGTCCGGTTTCACGAGCAGCATCTGGACGTTTCCGAGCGCGCGTTCCTCGAAGCCACCCTCACAATAACAAAGATAAAACTCCCACATGCGGATGAATTCTTCCGGATAGCCGAGTGCCTTGATCCGTGGGAGGTTGCGGAAGAAGTTGCGCCGCCATTCGGCCAATGTGCGCGCGTAGTGCGGCCCGATATCCTCGAGGTCGAACAGCCTGAGGTCGCTCGCACGGGTGATGCTTTGGAGCATCGCGGTGACCGAGGGAATCGTGCTGCCGGGAAAGATATGGCGCTGGATGAAGTCCACGGATGATTTCGCCGCTTCGTAGCGCTGGTCGGCGATGGTAATGGCCTGGAGCAGCATCATGCCCTCGGGTTTGAGGAGCGAGGCGCACTTCGCGAAATAGGTGTCGTAGAACTGGTGGCCGACCGCTTCGATCATTTCAATGGAAACCAGTTTATCGTATCGGGATTGCAGGTTTCTGTAATCGCAGAGTAAAACTTCGATCTGGTCGCCGAGTCCAGCCTGGCTGACGCGGCTCACGGCCAGTTCGTACTGCTCCTTGGAGATGGTCGCGGTCGTGATCCTGCATCCGTGGTTCCGCGCCGCGTAAATCGCGAAACCGCCCCAGCCGCTGCCGATCTCGAGCACATGATCGTTTTCGCCGAGCTGGAGTTTGTGGCATATCCGCTCGAGTTTGCACAGCGAGGCCTGCTCGAGCGTGAGGTCTGGACGTTCGAACACCGCACACGAATACATCATGGTCGGATCGAGAAACAACTCGAACATCGCGTTGCCGAGATCATAGTGGGCCGCGATGTTTCTCAGGCTGCCGTCCTGCGTATTGCGGTTCAGCCAGTGCAGCGTCTTAAGGAATGGCCGCGCGAGTAAGGCCAGGCCGCCTTCCAGATGATCCGTGACCGGCTGGTTCAAACCCATGATCCGGATCAGCGCGGTCAGGTCGTCACAAGACCAATATCCGTGCATGTAGCTTTCACCCGCGCCGATGGAACCGCCGAACGCGATCTCGCCGTAGAATCTGGAATCCTGCACGCGGATAGTCGCGCTCAAGCTTGCGTGTTTCTCACCGAATCGGTGAATCTGTTCCCCTTCGACGATGATCAGCCGGCCTCGAATCAGCGATTCCAAGCGCCTCAGAACCAGGCCCCGCGCCATTTGCTGCAGAATACCCGGCCTGCCGCGCAGTCGCGGAAGCCTGTTGACGGGAGGAAACGCAGGTTTCATGGTCAGGTTTTTCATCGGCAAATCACACTTCATCACTCGTTGGATCGGGAGTTGTCGTATCCGGATGGGCAAAAAACGGCGCGCGTTTCAGCCGGAGTTTCAAGGCCTGCCAGTGAATCGCGGCGATGACCCGGATGGTCATCAGCGGGTAGCTCAGCAGGAGTAGATCCAGCCGGGCCGGGGTAAGCGGCTCGCGTTGCAGTTCGAGCGTGGCATCGAAGAGCTTACCGCCGCTATCGAGGTTACGCATGTGGACAGCGAGCTTGTCGGCGGGCTCGGAAAAATGCCAGTCATAGTCGATATTCATCGGCATGAACGGCGACACGTGAAAATTCTTGACCAGGTCGAAGCGATAACCGCGGCCCGGATTCCTGGCGTCGCGGCAGTCCAGCACATAGGCGTGGCGCTCGTTCCAGGGCGTGTTGTTGATATCGGCGACGATCGCGCACAGGGTCCGCCCGTCGCGATCAAAACAGTAGTAAAAACTGACTGGGTTGAAGCAATAACCGAAATAGCGCAGATGGGTCAAGAGCCTCACCGGCCCGGCTGGCCGCTGGCCGGTTTTTTCGGTCACGAGTCGCAGTACGGCCTGTTTCAACGGCAGCGCGGGGTCTCCGAGATAGTCGCCGCGGCGGAACCAGGCCAGGTTGCGGTGCTGGAACGACCACAACCAGGCGCCCCGGAACAATTCAGGCAGTTCATCAAGATCGAGATACATCATAAACAGGCGGTAGCAGAACTGGTGCGATACCGGCTGGAAACGCCGATGCCGGACCCGGCCCGTATAAATCGCGCTGTGACGGCCGGAAGGTTCGACCAGGCTCAACCCTGCCTCAGGCATGGCGGAAATGCTCGAGCGCCGTGAGAGCGCTGACTATACCGTCTTCGTGGAAGCCGTTGCGCCAATACGCGCCGCAATAGCCGGTGCGGTTCACCCCGCTGATTTCGGCGTGCCGCAGTTGGGCAGCGGCGCCTGCCGCAGTATAGACCGGGTGGTGATAAGTCAGGCGCTTGATGATTTTTTCCTCTGCTATACCGCCGGTATGGTTCAGGGTCACGAGCAAGGGTTCGTCCGTATCCAGACCTTGCAGGATATTCAGGTTGTAGGTTACTGTCACGCGTCCGATCGGAGCCGGCGTGACGTGGTAGTTCCACGCGGCCCAAGCCAGCTTGCGGCGGGGCAAGAGGCGCGCGTCGCTATGCAGCACGAGGTCGTTTTCCTGATAGGGGATGGCCCCGAGGATCTCCCGTTCCTGGTCGCTCGGATCGCTGAGCAGGCGCAGCGCCTGGTCGCTGTGACAGGCGAAGAATACCCAGTCGAATGATTCTTCTTGGCCGTCGAGCGGAGTCACGCCCAACGAGTCTGTCAGGCGGCGGACTTTGGCGACCGGAGTATTGAGCCGGATGCGATCGGCAAAGCTGGCTGTGAGCGCTTCGACATAGCACGCGGAACCACCCCGGATCACGTGCCATTGCGGGCGGTCGTCGATGCTCAGCATGCCATGGTGATGGAAGAAGCGCACGAAGAAACGCGCCGGAAAGGCGAGCATCCGCCGCGGATCGGTGGACCAGACCGCCGAGCCCATCGGAATGATGTAGTAATCGATGAAATCCCGGCCATAACCCCCTTCGGTCAGATAATCTCCGAGACCGATTTCGCCGCCTTCGGCCAAAAGCTCGAGCGATTCGCGATTGAAGCGCAGGATATCCCGGATCATACGATAAAACGACGGCCGCAGCAGGTTGCGCCGCTGCGCGAACAGCGCATTCGGCGAAGTGCCGTTGTATTCCAGACCGGTTTTCTCGCATTTCACGCTGAAACTCATGTTGCTGGGCTGTGAGTCCACGCCGAGTTCGTCCAGCAAACCGATGAAATTGGGGTAGGTGCGGTCGTTGAAGACAATAAAACCGGTGTCCACGGCAACCTGTTCGCCGCCGTGCTGAATGTCATGCGTGTGGGTATGGCCGCCCACGTGTCCGCCGGCCTCGAATACGCTGATGTCATGGTCGCGACACAGATGGTAGGCCAGGGTGTTTCCGGAAATCCCCGCGCCGATGATCGCGATTTTCATGGTGCGGTCCGATCGGTATTCAGGCACGGTTCAGGTCGCGTACATCGCCGGGTACGGCGCGCAGGTCCCGGATCAAGCCCGCGCGTTCCAGCAGCCTGAGTCCGCAATAGGTCAGGTCGATTTCCCACCAGTAGAAACCCTGCCGGGCCGAACCGGGATAATGGTGGTGATTGTTATGCCAGCCCTCGCCCAGGGTCAGCAGCGCGATCAGGGCATTGTTGCGGCTGTGGTCGCGGGTCACGTAACGGCGGGTTCCCCAGTGATGCGCCAGGGAATTCACGCTGAAAGTCGCGTGATACAGCGCGACCGTGGAAATCACGAAGCCCCAGACCAGCAACTGCGGGCCGTTGGTCGCGAATTCCGGCCAAGACGCCGCGAGGGTTTCGCCGAGGCCATAGATGCCGAGAGCCAATATCAGCGGGACCAGTACGTCGAAGCGGTCCAGGAAGCGCAACTCGGCGAATTCCGCGAGATCCGCGATCCGCTCGGAACGGGTCGCGAAACAGGAATCGGACAGGAACCAGCCCATATGGCTCCAGAAAAAGCCGTGGCGCACCGGCGAATGCGCGTCTTCAGGTGTGTCGGAATGAATATGGTGATGGCGATGCATGGAAGCCCACCACAAGGGTCCTCGCTGCACCGCGCTCGCGCCGATCAACGCGAACAGGAACTGCACCGCACGTGAGGTCTTGTATGCCTTGTGCGAAAAATAGCGGTGATAAAATCCGGTGACCGCAAACATTCGCACCAGGTAGAGTAGGAGTGCAAACACGAGCGCAAAGGGACTCCACCCGACCCAGATCACCGCGAGGCAACCGAGATGCAGCACCACGAAAGGCAGAACGCGCAGCCAGTCAACATGGTTACCCGGGGAGATTTCCGCGGGCGAGGGATCCATGCCGCTGTCGAGCCAGCGCAACAGACGCCGTCCTATCGGTCTGGCTTCAAAATTCACGGCGGCCCCCGGCGTTGTGTCTCCGAAGGCGGGGCCGGCGGATTCCGCCCGAGGTGTCGCGGAGTCTGGCGGCGCGGAGGCCGGACGTCCAGGGTTGAGAGGAAGTGAGTTCATGTTTAACGCAACTTGTAATCGATGACATAGCCTTCGGGCGTGATGGATTTGAGGGCCAGCCAATCCTGGTCTTCGGAATACCACAGGTCGATATGGACCTTGGTCGCTTCCAGCTTATAGTGATCCGCCTCGACCGCTTGGCCCTTGAGTTCGATCCTTTCCTTGCCGAGACGAGTGATCCGGCTGTCCATCCATTCGCCGGTCTGCGGATTGAGCAAACGGGACTGGCTCAGCATCTTCGGATTCCAGTAGGCAAAACCCATCACGCAGGCGTCCAATGTCCCGGGATTCGGCGATTGCAGCGTGAAACCTGATTTTTCGAGCTTGCCCTGGACCAGGGTCACGTCATTGTTTTCCTCGGTGCGGGCTTCGATACGATGCAGGCAGTCACCGGCCCAGTGTTCCCTCGCGATGTGGTGGTATCGGTAGGCATTGAAGAACAGGAACTTGACGTTGAAATCCGCCTGGCTAACCAGTTCGCGCTGCCCGTCGGCGGCCTCGCTCAGGATGAAGCGATGCTCGCCAATCGGTTCGGCATCCAGATAGACATCGAATTGCCATTCCTTGCCAAAGGCGGCTGAGGAAATGGTCGCGAGCGCCAGCAAGAGGAAATTAAAGCGCCTCATCAATTTCGGGTTCCTTGGGTTTCCAGGGGAAAAAGGCAGGAGTGAGCCGGATGTACTCGGCATAAGCGGGACGGCGCTCGCCGATATCCTTTTCCAGCAAAGCCACGCCGCTGACCTTGAGCAGTAAAAGAGTCATCAGCAGGGGGCCCGGAAAGCTCCACCAGGCGCCGGACGACACGCCAATGAGATAAAAACCCCACCACAGGCAAAACTCGCCAAAATAGTTGGGGTGCCGGCTGTAACGCCACAGTCCTCGGTCGAGCACCGCGGCCTGTTGATCCGGGTTGGATTTGAATTTCGCGAGCTGCCAGTCCGCGATACTTTCGAAGGCCAAGCCCAATGCCCACAACACCAATCCCGGACAATCCAGCCAGCCCAAGGGCTCGGAAGAAAGAGCAATGCCCAGCAAAGGCAGGGAGACAATCCAGGCCAGCAGTGCCTGCAGTCCGAATACGAGGTACAGACTCTTCAACCGGAAATGCGGCGAGTGGTTTCTGCGGATCGCCTGATAGCGGCGGTCCTCGTGCCGGCCCCGGTTGCGCCAGCCGAGGTAAAAGGACAGGCGCAGCGCCCACACACCCACCATCAACAGCAGCATCGGTCCGCGCAAACCGGCTTCAGGCAACTCACGGACATAGACCGTAGCTCCCAGCAAAAAGAAGAGACCCCACATCGTATCGACCAGCGTGACATTGCGCGTGTGGAGGCTGACCAGCCATCCGGCGAAGCCGAATGCGGCCATCGCGGTCAGACCCGTGAGGTACACGTTCAGGTCAAACACGAGAAAGTCCTCCATCAAGGCTGTCGAGCCGGGAGTAACCATCCAGACGGATGGACAGCCAGATCAGCGCGGGTGTCAGCACGCCCCAGGCCAGGCTGATGATCGAGAGAGTCCCGAGTCCCCCCACCAGATCGATTGCGCCGAGCCGGCTCGCGCCGAAGTAAGCCAGTGGCCCGCCGGCCAGACCGAATAGCACGGCTGCGATCGCATGGCCGCGCAGCCAGCGCAGGCCCACATTCAACGTGGATGCAAACAGCATCCAGAGCATCCACATCCACGCCGGCAGGATCTGGTCTGGCCAGTTTTCGGCAGGGTAGCTAACCAGTGTCAGGCTCAGCATGGCCTGGTCGAGCACTCCGCCTGACAGCGCGACCAACAACAGCAGCCGCACTTCCTGCCACGCGGGTTGAGCATGCCAGAAATGCCAGGCTAGAACGGGCAAAGACAACAGCATACCGAGCCACGGCCAGCCGTGCGCTCCGCCCAGCACGCAAGCCAGCCAGCCGAGCTGGAATCCGATGATATTGGTCGCCTTGAGAACCATGCCGGCTACTTGCGCGGGATGGCCGGACGCTCGAACTGGTAATGGCTGACCCACCATTCCTGTCCGTTTTTATAGCCGAAAAGCTCGGCACAGGACATAAAAAAGATGCGCCAGCGGTTGCGCCAGGATTCGGCTTCCTGCTCGCTATAAGTAGCGATCAGGATCGGTTCGATCTCGGTGGAGTGCCGGTCCAGATTGGCCAGCCAGGCGTTCGCGGTCTTTTCGTAGTGCGTGCCATCCCAGCGCCACTGCTGTTTGAGATTCAGATCCTCCTGGAAGCGTAACGGCAGATCGTCGCTCGGCATCATGCCGCCGGAGAAAAAGTATTGGCTCATCCAGTCATCGTCTCCCGTCCCATCGAAGGCGTAGGGGGTGAGCCGGTGCACGAAAATGTGCAGGAAGAATTTACCTCCGGGTATCAGCCAGTCGTGCACATTCCGGAACAGGCATTGGTAATTGCGCATATGTTCGAACATCTCGACCGATACGATGCGGTCGAACTGCCGGCCCGGATCGAAGCGGTTCATGTCGCAGGCGATGACATCGATGTTGTCGAGTCCGCGGCGCGAAGCTTCCGCACGGATGAACTCGCGCTGGGAACTGGAGTTCGAAACCGCCGTGATCCGGCTTCCGGGATAGTGTGCGGCCATCCATAAGGTCAGCGAGCCCCAGCCGCAGCCGAGCTCCAGAATATTTTGGGCATCCTGCAAATCGGCATGTTCGCAGCTCAGTTGCAAGGCTCTGCTTTCGGCATCATCGAGTGAATCGGTGTTCCCGTCCCAGTAACAGGAACTGTATTTTCGATGCCGGCCCAGGCAATACTCAAAAAAACACGCGGGCACTTCGTAGTGCTGGAGATTCGCGAGTTCCGGCAGCAGTGCGATCGGCGCGGCATTCATGCCCTCGATAAACCGATTTTCGATGCCGGCGGCCGCGGCACAATCCTGCGCCGAAATTTCTTGAAGGCGCGATACCAGGAGACGCCGGATTGCGGCACGAATCGCATAATCGGGCACCAGCCCGCGTTCGGACCAATTAATGGCCAATTGGGTGACTTGCATGAATCGATCCTCGATTAAAGGCTTGCGACGTTCAGGCTTTCCTCGACCTTTATAATGATCTTGCAATCGCATCGTTCGCGCGGATTGCATCCTCAAAAACTTATACGTGCCGCGGATGCTTTTGGTTCGAGAAATGGATAAATAAAATTGAGCAAACCTGATCGACTGGAGTAAGGAAGATTCTTATCGGATTTTGCGTGCAAAAAATTGATTCACCGTGTCGAATTTACGGGTACTGATTCGTCGTAGCAGTAACCCGAATACACAGAGCCGGGCACGGCCATAACGGCCGTCCTTACAAACCACAATCAAACGGAGAATAGACCATGCGATTCATGATCATCGTGAAAGCTACCCGGGACTCGGAAGGCGGTGTCATGCCCGAAGAGAAACTCATCGCCTCGATGGCGACCTACCATGAGGAATTGGTGAAGGCCGGAGTGCTGCTCGACGCCTCCGGGCTGCAACCGAGTTTGAAGGGCTGGCGGATCCATTATCAGGGCGGGAAACGGTCCATGATCGACGGCCCTTTCACCGAATCCAAGGAACTGATCGCCGGCTACACGCTGATTCAGGTAAAGTCGCGCGACGAGGCGCTGGAATGGAGCCGGCGCTTTCCGAATCCGGTGGGCGAGGGCGCCGATGCCGAGATCGAGGTACGCCAGTTGTTCGAGCTCGAGGATTTCGGCCCGAGCGACGCGGTCGAGCGCTTTCGGGAAATGGGCATGGGAAGCACTTCGCAGTGATTCGCCGATCCCTGAAAAAATTTCGAAGGGGATGTCGAATCCACGCCGTGCCGTTCGTCGTGGACATGGAGTGGGACGAAAGGCGCGTTGAACCGGACGCTTAGCACCCCGCTGATTTTATAATGATGAGGAGAAACGACAATGATTCTACAACCCGTTAAACCGGTCCCCGAGGGGATGCATACCGTCACGCCACACCTGGTTTGCCAGGGAGCCGCCGATGCCATCGAATTCTACAAGAAAGCCTTCGGCGCCTCTCACGCGCAATTTACGTGAGCGCAGCCTGCTCCTGTCGCGCGCGCAAACCTGTGCGGGCGCATCGCAGGGACAGGGGGGGAGCCCGGCAGCCGAGGGCTTTTTTGATTTTAAGCCGTTCTTAGCGTCCGCTCTATCCGTGCTATGTTCGTTATACAAGAACTAATGAATTTGAACGTTTGTTAATAGTGAACAAAAAAATTTTCCGATACTGGCGTTCTTTCTGTCAAATAGTACAAATACCTTAATTTACAACAAACTAAAATACTCCAGACACCGATTTTATAAATTGGCACGGACCCTGCCTTATAGATTGCAAACGACGCAACCACGTTGGTTTTAACGAAAGCTTCACACCAACCCTTTTATTAAACCCAGGAGATACGACCATGACTACTTTTGAAATTCGTGTTTTGGCAGCCGACAAAGAACTCGACCGTGCAGCGATGGCAGAAATCAGCGGCGGTATGTTTGAAGGCTTCTTCGGTGGAGTCGACATACTTTCCCCGGACTTCTTCAACATGGTAACCCCAATCAACGGCGCAGCCAGTGTTCCGACAGTTCAGACCAACAACCTGGCCCAGATGGACACCACGGTTGCTACCAACGGGCACGGAATCAACTACGTGAGCAACAACAAGTTCGCAGCTCAGTCCAACAGCAACACGGTTTCCGACTTTTTGAATCCCTCCGTTGGTCGTCCGTATATCTACTAAACCATCGGTTCGAAGAAAACGGAGGCTCTGTGCCTCCGTTTTTTTTTAGCCGTATACGCAATCCGGCAAAATTCGGGATAGCCACTGCATTTCCTCCGAAGAAAAGGAGCAAGGCTTTGGATTTTCCGGTACGACGATTTTATACCCCTCTACGAACGCATCACCGTCCTGCCGACTTTTTAACGAGTAAAAAAGGACTCTATCGTTCCGTTTGAACTTCTGCTTCATGGTGTATGATTAGCCCGAATTTGGCTGGATGGGCTAAGCATGTGGCAAAGGCTTTTATCCGTTACAGTTGGGATTCGTCCGAGCATCAGGATGCGATTTTCCAACTTTCCAACCGCTTGCGCAGCGAGGGAATCGGTGTATACGGCCTTGTTGACCCAGACGCCGGTCGGCAAGGAAACGGATGCATTTCCGGAACCGGGACACGACTCGCGCCGGTTATCGGCCCTGGAAGTGTTGAACCGAAACCCGCGCCTGGTGCTGACCGGCATTCCCGGAAGCAGCAAAAGCGCTTTTTTGAACTACCTGGCTCTATGCCTGGCCGGGGAAAAGCTCGGCGACCAACGGGCCAACCTGCGGACGCTGACCGAGCCTTTGCCCGATGACTAGGGCAAGTCCCAAACCGAAGGCGATAAAAAAAGGGAATTACGCCAGCCCTGGCGTCATTCCGCGCTGATTCCGGTACGCATCATCCTGCGCGATTTTTCGGTTTCCAGTCATTTCCCGGTCAAGGATAGCGAGGCGGACGCTCAGTGTATTCTGAACTTTCTGCAAAGCGATCTGCAAAACAAAGCCTGCGGTCAGTATTCCCAGCGACTGGAAGCCCGGATCCGTGCCGGCGAGGCATTGCTCATGTTCGATGGCCTCGATGAAGTCGCGAAGGCCGGTGAAAGGCGCAAACGTTTGATCGCTTGTATACACGGCTTTGTCAAATCATTCAGCAAGGCGCGTTTTGTGGTGATCTGCCGTCCTTTTGCCTATGCTCAGGACGACTGGCGGTTGGAGCAATTCACCGATACGGCCCTGGCCGGATACGGGCGCGGCCAGATGATTCGCTTTATCGAGCGCTGGTATCGCGGCTCGCCCGATTTCGAATCCGGGCCGGCCGCGGGCCGTGCCGAAAAGCTCAAGGCGGCGATCTTCCAGCGCGACTCATTGTATGCGCTGGCCGAACAACCGCTGTTGTTGAGCCTGATCGCCTATCTGCATGCGAACCGCCATGAGTTGCCGGAGCGTCGCGCGGACCTGTACGAGCGCCTGTTGGAGTTATTGATCGACGAGTGGGAAAAAGCCCGCTTCAAGACCGAGGACAGCGATGGCGCGCCGGCGGGAACAGTACAGCCTCGCGGAGTTTCTGCAACTCGGGCAGGACACCATCCGGCTGGTTCTCGAACGCCTCGCGTTTCAGGCTCATGCCAGTGAAGCCTCGGTTTGCGATCCGAATCGATCGCAAACCGCGGACATAACCGCCAAGGATTTGAGTCATCAGCTCTTGTGCGAGGCAAAAGCCGCCGGACGCGATCAGATCCGCGCCCTGGAAATCTGCGAGTATCTGCGCGACCGGGTCGGAATTCTGTATCAGCGCGGCGGAGCCAGCGAGCTGGACGCAGTCTATACCTTCACGCGAGGCCGCGGAGGGTGACGCGAGTCGCGTGTTGCGCGGCGGGGCGTTCAACCACTATCGGATGTACGTCCACTCGGCTGTGCGCAGCTTAAATCCCCCGAACGCCCGGAGCTACCGCCTTGGGTTTCGTGTGTGTCTGTCTCCATTACCTCTGTCCGATGATTCTCTGAACGATGAAACTCTGAATCGATGAACGAAGACAAGCAACCGATGCCAATTTTTACACTGACCTATGATTTCCTGGTTTGGCTGTTGCAAGTACGCGACAGTTTAAGCAAGGCAGACGAAGCATTGGCGCGGGTGCACCTCTACATTCGTCTGGCCGCGAAGGCAAGGGGATGGATTCCGAAGTCCGGTAAAAGGTGAGATCCGGACGAAATTTTATAATAGGCCGCGGTCCTGGATATCCGACAAGGCATTCCCATTGATGAGGCCGAACAGCCTTTCCCAGTCGAAATAACGGCCCGGGTCGGTTTTCCGTCCCGGCGCGATGTCGCTGTGCCCCGTTATTCGATTCCTGGAAAGCGCGGGGTAATGATCGATCAGGCTCACGATCAGGGCACCTAATCGTAGATACTGCGGATTGGTAAAGGGCGAATCGTCGGCTCCTTCCAGTTCGATGCCGATCGAATAATCATTGCAATTCGAGCGTCCATCATAGCTGGATTGTCCGGCATGCCAGGCGCGACGATCGAAGGGGACATATTGAGTGATTTCGCCGGTTCTTCGAATCAGTACATGCGCGGAGACTTTGAGTTGATGGATGGACTCAAAATACGGGTGTTGTTCCGGAATCAACCGATTCTGAAAAAGTCTGTCGATCCCATCGCCGCCGAATACTCCGGGCGGCAGGCTGATGCAGTGGATCACGATCAGGCTGACAGCGGTGTCCACAGGCCTGTCGTCACAATTTTCCGAGGACATTCTTCGGGCTGTTTCGAGCCAGTGGTTTTCGATTTTGAATCGGGTCATTGTCGATCGCTGAAATTTTGCTGAGGGCGGTTTTGTACTCGAAGTTTTTTTAAGGTTTGTGAATGCGGTCACGATTCGTTTCGCGGATCGGCAGTAGGCTTGAATCAATAAACTTTATCGCTGGTACGGTAGTGATTGATTCCTGCCCCTGCGTGTCCTGTAAACCAACTACCGTGGCAGGAAACGGGCGGGTGATTAATGCCGAGAATTGTCCAGGCAACTCCAGGTACCTCATTATGGTTCAGCCGAATCCAAACATCATTCCATTCAAGTCGGGCAACCCATTTCTTTCAACAGGAAAACAGGGTGCGATGAAAGACCGAATCAGCTCTCAATGTCGGAGCATTTATTCCAGACATCTGGTCGATATCCATCATGAGTTTTTCAACAAACTGGATGACGAACTGTTTTCTTTGTCGGACAAGGCCGAGAACAGCAGTTTGCAGGCTGTTTATTTCGAGGCCATGCGCTTTATCCGCAGGGAAAGGCGCGGGATCGAAAATAGGCTTCTCGAAATCGTGCTGAAGCAGTTTGACGATTTTTGGAAGGATGGACCTGACATCGCAACCGAAAAACGACTGGTCGAACAAGACGAGGATAGCTTTTCTTTGATCGAAAATGAAGTGCTGGAAGAAAATCTCGCCGTTTCAACCATGATCGATAAAATGAATCAGCTCCTGTATGCGGAGTTATATGCGCTGAACAGGCGTTTTGGCGCGCTATTCAGTCAGCTGGAGATCGACGGCGAACTAAACCCGGTCGGTCCGTATCGGATTTGTCACAGTTTCGAACAAGTGATCAAGCCTCTTCTTCTCGACCTGACGATCAAGCTGATCATTTACAAGCTTTATGACAAGTTTGCGTCACCCAAGCTTGACGTTGTCTACAAAGAAATCAATTCAACATTGATCAAGGAACAAATTCTACCAAAACTCAGCCGGAATTTTCGGCAACCGGGAGTCAACCACGCGGTTGGGACAGGTTCCGATTCGGCGGCGGATAATCGTTCAGCCGCGCGTAATTCGAATCCTTTTCCAGACGATACGGAGGCAGAACTGGAAATGGATCCCGTTGCAGAATTGCCGCCTTTTCAAGAGCTTCAATCGCTGCTGGACGAATGGCGAGTGAGGAATGGATTCTCGTCGTTCGGGGGTACTGGATTTGCACGACACCAGGCGGCTCCTGTTTATCAAACCAGTGACGTGTTGAGCGTGCTCTCCAGGTTGCAGGCCAAGCCGGTAGAGCCGGGTGCTCAGCCGGCCCATGGGTTGAAATTGTATGTAACGGATCAATTGAGATCGCTTTCAGCGGGAAATGAGCGGCGCCCTCTGGCCGCGCTGGAAGAAGATATGATCGACATGGTCGGCATGATATTCGATTTTATCCTCGACGATGATCATCTTCCCGATGCCGTCAAGGCCTTGATCGGACGTCTGCAAATTCCAATCATCAAGGTTGCGATTCTGGAAAAAGGATTCTTTTCGAGGAAATCTCATCCGGCGCGGGAGTTGTTGAATAAAATGGCCAAAGCCAGTTCGAAACTCGATGGCCAAAGCCTTGCGCGCAGCCCTGTGCTCGCCGAAATCGAATCGATCGTCGGATCGGTACTGACCAAATTTGATCACAACATCGATCTTTTTTCGGAATTGCTGGAACGATTCAATAGCTTTCTGGAGAAAGACGAACAACGTACGCGGGTTATCGAGGACAGAACGCGTCAAGTGATTGAAAGCAAGGAGCAGCTCGAAATCGCCAAGAGTAAAATTGGATATGCCTTGATTCGCTGTATTCAAGGGAAGGAGCTTCCGATGTTCCTGCGGTCCTTTTTGAATGACGCGTGGAAGCATGTCATGCTGTTGGCTTATCTGCGCAAAGATAGATCGATCGAGGAATGGGAAAGCGCATTGAGGGTCGTGACCCGACTGGTCTGGACGATCACCCCGGTGGATACGATCGACGAGAAGAGGAAAATCCTTGAGGAGATTCCTCGCTTGGTAAAAGATATCTGTATCGGCTTGGAAAATATCTCGTTTGATCCTCATAAAACAGCGGTTTTTTTAAAACACTTGGAAACCTGTCAAGTGCGGGCTCTGAACGAATCGGGGCGCGATTCGGAATCAACGACGGACCGGGGGGAATCCTCCTCGCTTGTCTCGGTCAAGCCCGTGGACGAAGCGCCCGACACCTCTGGATCGAAACCGGACCCGCGCCTCCCGGCAGAAATCGATGCTTTGATCGCGGGAATGGCCGAAGTCGACGATTCGCTGTTTAACGACCTGGACAAGAGTATCGAGCGCAGTTCCGCAACCGACCATCCACAAACGATCTTCCTGGCGGAGTCTGGACCGGAAAAACCCGGAATTGAAGCGGACGATCCATATCGCGAGCAGGCCAGAATCATCGAAGTCGGCCAGTGGTTGTCTTTTAAGGATGATAAAAACGAGGTGGTCAAAGCGAAGTTGTCCTGGAAGAGCCAGGTGACCTCCCGTTATGTTTTCGTCAATACGAAGGGGGTCAAGGTCGCCGAAAAATCGCTGGACGATCTCGCGGAAGAAATGCGCAAAGGCCGCGCGGCTTTGATCGAGGAGCAAAAAATCCCGGCCATGGACCGGGCGGTTGCGGCCATGATGAAAACCCTCAAGAATGTTGCGATTAAAGAACCTGCCAGCATGGAAGAACAGTTGGTCTGATTGAACACAGTTTCGGCTGCGCTGCTACGATTGGCTGTGCGACAATAAGCCCTTCCATAAATTCGGGGGGTGTTCGTTTCCATGCGATCTGGTGAATCGGTTGATCTTGAGGAGATCCAATCTGTCCTCGCGGAAGACCTCGGCGATGGTGATCTGACCGCGGAAATTGTTCCGCCGGCCCTGCAGGCCAGCGCGACGGTCGTTACTCGTGAATCCGCGGTACTGTGCGGGTGCGATTGGTTTGGCGGTGTGTTTCGGTTGTTGGATGAGGCTTGTGAAATCGCCTGGAATTTCGTTGATAGCGACTTTGTAAATGCCGGTTCCGAGCTATGTACGGTTCGCGGGAGAGCCAGAGCGCTTCTGAGCGGGGAACGTACGGCTTTGAACTGGCTCCAGACTTTATCGGCCACGGCGACTCTTTCACGCGCCTTTGCCGAAGCGGTCCGCTCGACCGGTACGCGGATACTGGATACCCGGAAGACCCTGCCAGGACTTAGAAAGGCGCAAAAATACGCGGTGCGTTGCGGCGGCTGCAGCAATCATCGCATGGGGCTTTATGACAGTATTTTGATCAAGGAAAACCATATCTTTGCGGCAGGATCGATTCGAAATGCCGTGCTCGCTGCCAGGGCCCGGCATCCCGGTCTCAGTGTCGAAGTCGAAGTCGAATCCCTGGCCGAGCTGGAGCAGGCACTGGATGTCGGCGCGGAACGGGTACTGCTCGATAATTTCAATCTGGAGATCTTGCGCAAGGCGGTTCAGATCAATAAGGGGCGTGCCGAGCTGGAAGCGTCCGGAAACGTGGGGCTCGGAAATGTCCGGGAGGTTGCGGAAACCGGGGTGGATTTTATTTCGATCGGTGCGTTGACCAAGGATGTAAAGGCCATCGATCTTTCGATGAATATCGAGCTGCTAAGGTAACTGTTCTTCCCCTTCCAATCGGAATCGAGAGCGCCGGATCCGGTTCAGGCCCGGTTTACCGATGGAATGGCGGGAAACATCTTGTCCGGATTCAGGATTCCGTTCGGGTCGAACTGACATTTGATCCCGCGCATCAATGCGAGTGTATCGGCTTCGATTTCCTTTGCAATGTAGTCCTTTTTCACGAGACCGACACCATGTTCGCCGGACAGTGTTCCCTGGAGTTCAATCACCAGATCGAAGACTTCGTCGAGACAACGGCGCGCGCGATTGCTTTCAGATTCGTTAGCAGGGTCGTACAGAATATTGGTATGAATATTCCCGTTCCCGGCATGGCCGAAATTCAGGATCATTAAGCCGTATTTCCGCGAGATCAGGTCCAGGCGCGTGACCAACTCGGGCAGACGGGTGACGGGCACGACGATGTCTTCATTGATTTTGCCCGGAGCGATTTTTCGAAGCGCGGGGGAAAGCGTTTTGCGCACCCGCCATAATTCTTCGCGTTCCTCTTGCGAATATGCCGTTCGGATTTCAAGAAGCTGTTCGGTGACCGCGGCCTTCTCGATATTGGCCACCGAATGTTCGATGCTATCGCGGTTGCCGTCGACCTCGATCAGCAGCAATGCCGCGGCATCCCGCGGGAGCTCCAGCGACGAATGCCGAGCGATGATTTCGAGCGCGGACCGGTCGATGAATTCCAGCGCGCAGGGGATGGTCGGTTGCGACATGATCTGCGCGATGGCACTGGACGCGCCAAGCATATCCGAGTATATGGCCCTGAGCGTTCGGATCGATTCGGCGAGAGGCGTTAATTTAAGAGTCGCTTCGGTGATGACGGCCAATGTGCCTTCGGAACCGATCAGGAGCCGGGTCAAATCGTACCCGACCACTCCCTTGGTCGTGAAGACTCCGGTGCGGATGCTTTTCCCGCTTCCCGTGACTGCCCGAAGACCGAGCGTGTTTTCACGCGGAGTTCCATATTTCACGGCACGGGGGCCCGCGGAATTGTGAGCCAGGTTTCCGCCGATCGTACAAAAACCGGCGCTGCTCGGATCGGGCGGCCAGAAGAAGCCGAAGCGGGCCGCGGCATCCTGAGCTTCCTGATTGGTTACGCCCGGTTGAACGAGCATATAGCGGTTCGCGGGCGATACCTCGAGGATCGAATTCATCTTTTCCAGTGACAGCACGACTCCGTGCCTTGCGGGCACGGTGGCCCCGGTCGTGCCGGTTCCGCGGCCGCGCGCCGTGAGCGGGACCTGCTCCTGGTTGCAAAGCTGTACCAAGCATTCGACCTGCTCGTGAGTCGTCGCAAAAGCCACCGCGCCCGGCAGGCTATGGAGACGGCTGTTGTCGTAGCCGTAGCTCCAGCAATCCGCGGGATCGGTATAAATCTGATCCGCCGGAAAGTTCGCTTTGATCTGTTTGACGAACGCCGGCGGTAAAGGAGAGGGCACCGGGAATGGAGCGGTCATTCACCGAAAAGTCGGTGGTCGATCAGATCGCACAGACAGTGCGTAATCAAAAGATGCGTCTCCTGAATTCGGGCGGTCGATTGGGAGGGCACCCGGATTTCGATATCGGCGTCTTGCAACAGATGGGCGAGCGCGCCGCCGTCTTTGCCGGTGATGCCGATCACAGTCATGGAGCGGTCGTGTGCAGCGGCCACCGCGTTGAGGATATTGACCGAATTGCCGCTGGTCGTATAACAGATCAGGGTGTCTCCGTTTTGCCCGAGCGCTCTGACCTGCTTGGCGAAAATGTCGTCAAAATGGTAATCATTGGCGATCGAGGTCAGGGTGGACGTGTCGGTAGTCAGCGCGACCGCCGGAAGACCAGGACGATCCCGTTCGAAGCGGTTCAACATTTCCGATGAAAAATGCTGGGCATCTCCCGCCGATCCGCCGTTTCCGCAGGTCAGAATTTTACCGTCGTCAAGCAGGCAGGCAACCAGTTTTTCACTGGCCAGTTCGATAATCGGCGGCAGGTTGTTCATCGCATCCTGTTTGGTTTGGATGCTTGCGCTGAAGTGGTTGCGTATTCGGTCTTCTAAGCTCATTCCGGTTCAGATCTGAAATGCGTCCGGGATCCAGTCGATGTCGAGTCGCTGGTGGTTCGGCGATAGAGCGACGACATCGAAGCGGCTCGGTTTGGAAATCTTTTGTGTGCTCAGGTAATGAGACGCACAACGAATAATGCGGGATTTTTTCCGGTTGTCAATGCTCTCGAGCGCGCTGCCGAATGTCGAAGTTTTTCGAAAGCGGACCTCGACGAAGACCAGCGTACCGGATTCCTCCATTATAAGGTCAATCTCGCCGTTCGTGCAGTGATAATTCCTCGCGATCAGCCGCATTCCCTGTTGTTTCAGAAATTCCAGCGCGATAGATTCGGCTTCCCCGCCTCTTTCCTTGGATGGTTTGGTCTTGTCGAAGAGATTTTTTATTCGCTCCATGACGCATCCGGAGAAGCTTGTTCGGTGTTTCGATCGGAGTGGGGTGACAAACTGCGCGGAACCGGGACGCCATTCTCAAATTCCGCGCAGACCAGTTGTCTGTGTATCCGCCTTCCCTCGGTCATGGACAGCGTTCCTGTGGTGCCCGCGTAGCTCTGATTCGGGTTGGATTCGAGCGCGGTCAGATGAGGAAGCAGATTATAGGCGTCGAAACCAAGTGCCATCAGGCGGGCATATTGCGTCGCGGGATGTTCCCAATTCGCGAGCACCGCGTCCAGAGCCGGTGTGTTTTCGATCTCGGTCCTGAACAGCCAGGGAATATCACAAAATACGATACCGGACAGATCCTGGTCTTCGCTTGGATTTTCGTGACCCGAATAGATCTGCGAGGTGCCATAAACTTTTAGTTTACCCGTATCGTAATACCGAAACATCGGTTTGATCAGCCTCGCAGGCTCGGGAAGCGCGATCAGGAAAATAAAATCGCTCTGGCTGCGGCCTCCGGCGGCGCCGATGGTTTCCGCTTGATCGGCGGGGCCGGGATCGTTGGCTTGCAGCAGTTCCTTGACGGCCGCATCATATCCGGTATTTTCGGGATTGTAGGAAACGGATCTCAAAATTTCTCCGCCCACCTGTTGCCATTTCCGCGAGAAGTACGCCGCAAGCCGCCGGCCATGGCTGGTCGCGGGAGAAAAAACCAATGCCCGATGATAACCATCGAACCAGGCGCTGTTTACCGCCTGGTCGACTTCGTCCTCGGGGTTCAGTCCGAACTGATACAGGTTGGGTACATTCAGTGTCGGAATTTGGTTAAGACCCAGAACCGGAACCGACAACTGATTCAGTGTCGCAAGCGATTTCAGAATGTTTTTTTGCAATGGCCCGATGAGAATATTGGCTCCATCGGCGATCACCTGGCGATATAATTCAACCGGATCGGCCAGGTCGCTGTTATAGAAGCGGGTCGGAACCGGGGGAGCCGAACTGTATTTCCGGGCGATCAGGATTCCTTTCCGGATGGCTTCGCCAACCTGGGCGTGGGGGCCAGAAAGCGGTAAGGCCACGCCGATCGCTTCAGGTTTTGTGAAGGTTTCGCGCTCCAGGTTGACATTGGAAACCAAAGCAGCGATATTCGCGGGATGGCCCGGATACTTTAATTTCCATTCCCGGATCTGCTGATCGAAGGCGTGCGTGCCGGGCTGAGCTTGCTCGAAGATCCATGTCAATGCCATCCATCCGCTTAAAACATCACGGCGTTGGGGCTGGCGTTGAATCAGGCTTGCACCAGGCAATGCACCGAGTTCGCCAATGATTGCGATCTGGCTGTTTTCGATCGCTTCCGGATCGGCCATGAGCTCCTCCGCCAGTATCTGTTCCCGCGCGCTTTCGAGATGGTTGCCGAGCAGGGAAAAGACCCGGGCGCGTTGAGTGTGGTAGTCGAGTCGCAATTCCGGACTCATTTTAGCCGCCGGTAAGAGTTCCAATTGATGAAGAGTTTGCTCCGGTTGTTTCTCCGCGAGGAAAATGCGTCCATACAGAAGAAGCAGGCGATAGCGGTCTTCCAAGGATAAATTGGCGGGTTTGGTCGAATCGGCGAGTTGCCGCGCCGATTCGATTTCTCCGCCCAGATAGAACGATTCGGCCGCGAGATACAGAAAACCGTCCGAAGACGGAGGCGTGGTTTTTCCGGCCAGTTGACGATAGATTCGCGCGGCGCTTTTATAATCACCTTCCGCGCTTGATTTCCGGGCCTGGTTGATTTCGCGCTGATAACTCCTCGGCGCGACCGATTCATAAATCGGTGCACAGCCGCTGAACCCACCGATGACCAGAAAAATCAGAAAAACGGTAAAAATGCGGATTTTCATATCAGGTGAGTAACTTATGCCGCGCCGATAATTCCTCACAAAAAGGGCTCAATTGACTGCTACAAAAGGTAAACTATACATAGTCGCGACACCAATTGGAAATCTCGGTGACTTCACCTGCCGAGCCGTGGACGTGCTCGGACAGGTTGACCTGATTGCCGCCGAGGACACCCGCCAGACTCGGAATCTACTGCAACGCTATGGGGTTTGCACGAAACTGGTGTCGTTCCACGAACATAACGAACACCGTCTGGTACAGGATTTAATCGCACGGATGGCCGGGGGGGGCTCCATTGCGCTGGTCTGTGACGCGGGAACTCCGCTGATCAGCGATCCCGGTTTCGAATTGGTCGGCGCGGCGATCGAAAACGGGCTGACCGTAGTTCCCGTGCCGGGTCCGAGCGCTTTGATCTGTGCGCTTTCGGTTTCGGGTCTGGCCACCAATCGATTCGGTTTTTACGGTTTTCCTCCCAGAAATCCCGGGCCCAGAAAGGCATTGTTCGAGTCATTGATTGAGCAAACCGGTACCTTGATATTTTATGAGGCCTGTCATCGGATTATCAATTGCCTGATCGACTGCGCGGCAGTCTTCCCTGCCGAACGCAAGCTGGTGATTGCGCGGGAACTCACGAAAAGCCATGAAACGATTGTCAGAACCCGGATCGGTGATGCGGTTCCGTTGTTGAAAGAGGATGTCAATATTCAGAAAGGGGAGTTGGTGCTCTTGATCGAGGGCGCCTCTGTGAAGATTAGAGAAGAAGTTGTGTCGCCGGAGCAACTCCGCATGATTGAAGTCCTGTTGGACGAGTGTTCGGTCAAGAAAACCGCCGAATTGGTTGCGAAAATAACCGGAGTGCGTCGAAAATTGTTGTACTCGGCGGCACTGGAAATCGAGAAAAAAGATCGTGATCGAGGTCCTTGAACAGGGAAAATTTGTAGTTTTCTCAAGCCGGCATCGGGTCTTGAAACGCCGGGTGCGTTGAATGGTTGTGGTCTAGCGGCACCAATTCCGGTACTATGCTCATCAAGAGTCGGCTCGACAGTCGCTGCCCGTTGTCCAAAGCGGCAGTGGGCAGAGGAAAGTCCGGGCTCCGGAGGGCAGGGTGCCAGGTAACGCCTGGGAGGTGTGAACCTACGGAAAGTGCCACAGAAAATATACCGCCGCGGGTTTGGAGTCTGTTCCAGGCCTGCGGTAAGGGTGAAATGGTACGGTAAGAG
>JBOICY010000277.1:0-17469 GCA_050740335.1 Methylococcales bacterium
GTTTGGCGAAGCGCCCCTGACCCCCATTCAAACTTGGTTCTTCTCCCAGGATCCGGTCTATTTGAATCACTGGAATCAAGCAGTGATGCTGGAATGTCGGCATCGACTCGAACCGGATCATCTTGCCCGGGCGATTGCCGCGCTGGTCGCTCATCATGACGCGCTTCGTCTGCGATTCGTCCGCGAAGGTTCGATCTGGCGTCAGTATTATGCCGAAGACACGAATCAGGCGCTTTTCGTTCGCGAAGACTTGTCATATGTGGTCGAGCCGGATTTGACGGAACTCATGGCCGGCCGGGCCGCATGGTGGCAAGGCCGCATCGATGTCACCGATGGCCCCTTGTTACGAGCGGTCTGGTTCGATCGCGGTGACCAATCCCGGGACCGGCTGCTGCTGGTCATCCACCACCTGGTGGTAGACCTGGTGAGCTGGCGGATTCTTCTGCAGGATCTCGATGCCCTTTACGGACAATTTGAACGGGGCGATCCGATAAGCCTTCCACGGAAGACGACGTCGTATCGCCAATGGGCCTTGCGGTTGGCGGACCAAATCGCGTCATTGTCGAAGGAGGATGCCGCCTCAATGGAAGAGGCCGGGGCCGCGCCCATTCCGGTGGAGTTTTCCGGCGCGGCGAATACCGAATCCACAGCGGCCACCATCACCGGTTCCCTGGAGCCTGAACCAACCCGGGTACTGCTGAAGGACATTCCTGCGGCTTGCCGCATCAGTGTGCAAGAGCTTTTGCTCGCGGCACTGGTTAAGTCGGTTTGCGAATGGGCAAATACAGCGATCGTAGACATCGACGTGGAAGTCCATGGCAGGGACGCTCCCCTCGAAGGACTGGACGTGACCCGTACGGTAGGTTGGTTTACCAGCGTGGTCCCGGTTCACATCCATCTGCCCGATTCCGAAGCGGTCGGTATTCTGATTCGATCCGTCAAGCAGCAGCTTCGATCACAGATGCAGACCGCTTTCACCGCCGGCATGCAGCAATGGTTGGATCGGGTGCGAGGCCAAGCAGTGCATCCGCATGGCGCGAACATCCTGTTCAACTACCTAGGGCATTGGGAGCCGGGTGGAGAGACCCTGACGCGATTCAGATTGACCCGCGAGCCGGTCGGCCCGAGCCGCGGCGCGCGCAATCGCCGGTGCTACGAATGGGAGATCAACGCATGCGTAGTCGACGCTCACCTCGAGTTTCAATGGACCTATGGCGCTGAGCGATACGCGTCCGCGACGATGGAGAAGCTGGTCAATACCACCCTGCATCGCTTGGAGAAACTGATAGGTGAATGCCTGCATTCCGCCACGAGATGCCTGATCCCGGACGATTTTCCGCTGTCCAGCCTCGACCAGGATGAATTGGATAGCGTGCCTGTCGACGAGCGAAATATCGAAGACATCTACCCCCTGGCGCCCATGCAGGAAGGCTTGCTGTTTCACACGCTGATGTATCCGGGTTCCGGTATTTACTTCATGCAGGATCGCTATCGCCTGCGGGGCGAAGTCGATGTCGCCGCCTTCCGATCGGCCTGGCGGCAATTGGTGGACCATCATCCCATCCTGCGCACTTCTTTCGTTTGGAACGTGCGCAGCCGACCCCATCAGATCGTGCATAAACGTGTTGCGGATTTTCCGATCGAATACGTGGATTGGCGGGGCATCCCGGAAGCGGACCAGGAAACCAAGCTTAACCGCTTGCTCGCGTCCGAACTGACGGAAGGGTTTGATCTGACCCGGGCGCCACTGATCAGGGTGCGCCTGTTCCATCTGGCCGACCGCTCCTATCTGATGCTTCGCAGCCATCATCACATCCTCATGGATGCCTGGTGCACCTCGCTGATGCTGACCGACTTCAAGATGAACTATGATGCCTTGATCCGGCAAGAGCCGGTGCCGTGGCAGGGTAATCGGCCGTTTCGAGATTACATCGCCTGGCTGCAGAGCCAGGATCGGGAAGCCGCGCAACGTTTCTGGCGCGATGGCTTAGCCGGATTTACCGAGTCCACCCCGCTGGTCTTCGACCGCCCCATGGTCGTGGAAAACGCCACGGGACGAATCAATGATGCCGTGGTGTTTCTATCGGCCGAGCAGACCGCCTCACTGAACGCGCTGGCGCAGCGCCATCAACTTACCCCGAACACCTTCGCCCAGGCGGCCTGGGCAATCTTGCTCAGCCGTTATAGCGACCGCGAGGAAGTGATGTTCGGCGTGACGGTCGCAGGACGTCCCGCGGAGTTGCCGGGCGTGGAAAATATACTGGGTTTGTTCATCAACAGTCTGCCGCTGCGCGTCAAGGTGCCGCCCGCGCAGCCTGCGATCGGCTTCTTGAAGGGTCTGCTGCAACAAAACCTGGAACTGCGGCAATATGAATTCATGCCCCTGGTGGATATTCAGTCATTGAGTGACCTCCCTGGTGGCCAGACCCTGTTCCAGCACTTGTTCGTATTCGAGAACACGCCAATCGATCCCCGCTTGCGCGATCCCAATGCTGCTTTGAGCATCGTCGGCGTCGAAAATCGTACCCATACCAATTATCCCATCACGGTCGTGGTCATCCCCGGGGAACGGCTCCAACTGCAGATCACCTATGAATCCGAGCGTTTCGAGCGCGAGGCGATCGAAAGGATGGTTCGGCACTTCCGTGCCTTGCTGGTGGGGTTTGTCGAGCAATTGGAAGCAAGGCTGTGTGAACTTCCCGTGATGATGCCCGAGGAGCGCCGCCTGTTGCTGGAAGATTGGAACCAGACACATCGATCCTATCCGCCAGAGGCGGATTTCGTCAGCGTCTTCGAACAGCAGGTCGAGCACAGCCCCTCGGCCATTGCTGTACAGTGCAATGGCGAAGCCTTGAACTATCGGCACTTGAATAACCGAGCCAACCACGTGGCACATGCATTGATCCGCTCGGGTGTCGGACCCGAAACGATCGTCGCATTGCTCAACGAGCGCGGCATCGATCTGCTGGTGATGCTCGTAGCCACACTCAAGGCGGGCGCGGTCTATCTGCCGCTGGATCCGCGCCACCCTGAAGGCCGGCACTTGGAGGTGCTGAGATCCAGCGGCGCATCCCGGATCATCATCGGCGCATCCGGGGCCGGGGGGCTCCGTGCGGCCCTGGGCCGGGACGAGACCGGCAATTTTTGCCGAGTCCTCGATTTGGCGACCTTGGAGACCGCGGGCGGCTCCGTTACTAACCCGGCGCCAAGAAGTGAGCCCGACAATCTCGCTTACATCATCTACACCTCGGGGTCTACGGGTGTCCCCAAGGGGGCAATGGTGACGCGGCAGGGCCTGTTCAACAATTTGATGACCAAGATTCCGGCTCTGGGATTGACCGCCGCGGACGTAATCGCCCAGACCGCTTCACAGGCATTCGACATTTCGGTATGGCAGTTTCTGAGCGGCTTGCTGTGCGGAGCGCGGGTCGAAATTCTCCCGAACCCCATTGCACAAGACCCGGCGGCTTTGCTCAAGGCGCTCGGCGCGCAAAACGTGACCGTGCTCGAGAGCGTGCCGGGCTTGATCCAGGCCCTGCTCGAACACGAACCTGAAGGTGGCGACCTGCCGCGGTTACGCTGGCTTTTACCGACCGGAGAGATTATAGCGCCAGAGACCTGTCGTCGCTGGGCGGCCGGCTATCCGGGGGTAAGCCTGCTCAACGCCTATGGACCGGCCGAATGCGCCGACGACGTGGCCTATCACCTGATCGACCCGTTCACGGATGCGGAGCGAGTGCCCATCGGGCGACCCGTGGACAATACTCGTTTGTACGTGCTTGACAGACATCAGGAACTCATGCCCGTCGGTGTCATCGGTGAACTTTGCGTCGCCGGCGTAGGGGTGGGTCGTGGCTACGCTGGTCGCCCCGATTTGACCGCGGCGGCTTTTTTGCCGGATCCCTATGACTCGGCGGGGGAGCGACTCTACCGCAGCGGCGATCTGGCCCGCTGGCGCAGCGATGGTGTCCTGGAGTTTATAGGGCGCCGCGACGATCAGGTAAAAATCCGGGGTCATCGCGTGGAGTTAGGGGAAATTGAGGCACGCTTACTATGCCATTCGTCCGTGAAGGAGACCGCGGTCGTCAGCGTTTCGGATGGCCGCGGCGCACAGCGCTTGGTGGCCTATGTACTAGCACAGGACGGCGATGGCGTGAGCACCAAGAGCTTGCGCGCCTGGTTGCGCGAGGTTCTACCCGATTACATGCTGCCCTCGGCCTTCATAGCGCTGCCGGAATTACCGCGCAACTCCAATGGAAAACTGGACCGGAAAACCCTGGCGGCCCGAGAACTCGTGTTTGAGAACCGGACAACCGTTGCGCCCCGCAATTCGACCGAGGAGATTTTGGCGGGCATCTGGGAGGAAGTCCTGCGACTCGAACAGGTCGGAATCCAGGATAACTTCTTCGAGCTTGGCGGACACTCCTTGCTCGCGACCCAGGTCACCTCGCGGATAGAAAGGAGCTTCAATGTCGCGATGCCTCTGCGAACCCTGTTTGAGGCACCGACCATCGAGCAACTAGCGGTCGCGGTCGACAGCGCCCGGAAAGAATTCCTCCCGCCAGCGATTCAGCGTACACCGCGTGAAGGTCCCGTGCCCTTGTCTTCGGCGCAGCAACGAATTTGGTTCATGAACCAGATCGAGTCCGACAGTTCATTCTACCATTTCTCGACCGCGGTGCGGATCCGCGGGCCGCTGGACATTGCTGGACTGGAGTGGAGTATCGCTGGCATCGTTGAGCGTCACGAGGCTTTGCGATCGATTTTCGTCGCGCGTGAGGGTCACCAGGTTACACAACAAATCCTGCCGGAATTGCAAATCCGGATCCAGTTGGAGGATCTCTCCGCCATCCCCTCGGAAGTCAGAGAGAACGCGTTGCGCAGCCGTCTGAGTACGGCTGTCCAAGTGCCGTTCGACCTGAGCCGCGGGCCTTTGATGAGAGCTTGGCTCTATAGACTGGATGGCGGGGCGAAAGACCGCGACACCGAGCACGCCCTCTTGCTGTGTTTCCACCATATCGTCTTCGATGGTTGGTCTTTCGGTGTACTGATGCGGGAATTTGCAGTCTTTTACCGGGCTCACTGCGAAGGCCGCGAATCCGGATTGCCGCCCTTGCCGGTACAATACGCCGATTACGCCCGTTGGCAACGCAGCTGGCTCGCGGGTGATTCTATAGCCGCGCAGCAGCGTTACTGGATTGAACAGATGGAAGGCGCTCCGCCGCTGCTGAATCTGCCTATCGACCGACCCCGACGCGGCTCTCGGGCCGGCGCTTCGTACCCCTTCACCCTGGGCGATCTGAGCGCGGGACTGAAGGCGCTGTGCCGTCAGCAGGGCGTCAGTCTGTTTATGACGGTATTCGCGATTTTCAATGTCCTGTTGCACGCCGTGACCGGCGCCGAAGACCTGGTGGTGGGAACCGACGTGGCCAATCGCAATCACCGCGAAACCGAGTCCCTGATCGGCTTCTTTATCAATCTACTGGCGCTGCGAACACGTGTGAATGCAGAACTGCCTTTTACCGAATTTTTGGCGCGGGCGCGGGAAACTGCGTTGAATGCCTTCGCTAATCAAGATCTGCCTTTCGACAAACTGGTGGAGACCCTGCGCCCCGGTCGCAGCCTCCAGGTTGCGCCGATCTTCCAGGTCAAGCTGGTGCACCACAACGTGCTCTTGCCGGATCTCGATCTGCCCGGATTGGAGTTCGAGGTGATCGAACTGGAGACCAACCGGACGGAACTCGATCTTACACTTCACATTTTCGACGGCCGCAATGGTTTACGCGCGGTGTTCGAATACCGCAGCGCGCTGTTCGAGGCCGCCACCATCGAGCGATTCGCCAGGCTTTTCCGTTGGATTACCCAGCGGGTTATTACCGAACCGGAGAGTTCGCTCCGCGAGATGAGCTTGGAAGCCGACCAGCATTTGCACGATTGGCGTGAGCAGGAGAAGCAGTCGCGGCGCAATGCGGATTTGACCAGGCTGACCAACGCAAGGCGCAGGCGATTGTCATGAAATCGAGGTCTTAAGCGGATGAACCAACCGAATTCCAACCCGTCAATCAGAGCCGTGCGACGTAAGCGGCTAGCAGCCTCGCCCGATGGTCTGATATCAGCCAATACCTGGCCGCAATTGGGCAATCTACCGATGGTGGTGGAGGCAAAAGTTCCCGGTCTGCGACTGAGCGCTTGGGCCGAAGGCCGCCGCGCTCAGATCGAAGCTTGGCTCGATCGTCATGCCGCCGTGCTGTTTCGCGGCTTCGCCGTTGACGGTGTAGCGGACTTCGAGCGTTGCGTGGACGTGCTTGCCGGTGGAGCCGAAGAGTACAAGTTCAGGGCCTCGCCGCGTACTCAGGTCGGCAATAATATCTATACGGCAACGGACTATCCCGCCGACCAGAGCATCTTTCCGCACAACGAGCACTCCTATTCGCCGATTTGTCCTCTTGAACTTGTTTTCTACGCAGAAATACCGTCCCGTTCCGGCGGCGAAACGCCCATCGGCGACACCCGGGAGGTGATGCGGCGAATCGACCCAGCAATCATAGAGCGCTTCGTGCGAAAGGGCATCCTGTATGTCCGGAATTACGGTGCGGGCTTCGGATTGCCTTGGCGCAAGGTATTTCAGACCGGGGAGCGGGAAAAGGTGGAGCGTTACTGTGCCGAACTCGGCATCCGTTGTGAATGGAAGTCCGGGGATCGGCTCCGTACGCGTCAAGTGGGACCGGCGGTCGTGCGCCATCCGCGCAACGGTGAGCCGGTCTGGTTCAACCACGGTACATTCTTTCATGTAACGACCTTGCCTCCGGCGATTCGCGATGCGCTGTTGGCGGAATTCGACGAGGACGATTTGCCCCAGAACACCTATTATGGCGACGGGTCGCCCATCGAGTCCGAAGTCCTGGAGCAGCTGCGCGCGGCCTATCAGGAGTCCATGGTGGATTTCGGCTGGCAGCAGGGGGATGTGATGTTGGTCGACAACATCCTTTCGGTGCATGCGCGCCGTCCTTACACGGGGTTTCGTCGGGTGTTGGTGGCCATGGCCCGGTTGTTTCGCACCGCCGATCATACCGTTATTCGGGAGCCGTGGTTATGATGCCACCCGGACCAATCGAGGGCTATCGCATATCAATCCAGCAAGCGCGCTCCTGGTCGCTGCTCAACAGCCATGGATCGGCGGGCTCGACGCACGGCGCGAGCGTGCGGATCGAAGGTCTATTGGACTGCGCGCGTCTGGAGTCGGCGTTTCAGCTCGTGGTGGATCGTCATGAGAGTCTGCGAACCCGATTGCTTCTTTTGCCAAACGTCACCCAACCGATTCAAGTGATCGAGCAACCGGAATTCCGCCTGGGCGAAGTCCTGGATACCGGTGCGGTGAGCGCCGAAGCGCGGTCCGGGGACGAAGACCGGATCCTCGCCGATTGGTGCGCCGCGAATGTTTCCGACCCGCAACCCTTGCGCGCGCGACTACTGAGTTTTGGCCACGATCGGCATACTCTGGTCATCGGGCTTTCCTCCCTGTGCGGGGATACCGAGAGCCTGCGCGTCCTGGTGCGTGACTTGGTTCTTGCCTATGGTTGGTTGTCGGTTCAGGGCGAGCCTCCGCTGCAGTATGCCGACTATGCCGAATGGCAACACGAGGTCTTGCAGGCAGGCGACGAGGAGGCGCGCCGTTATTGGGACCGTTCTGTTCCGGGAGAACTCATTGAGTTTCGGGTACCGTTCGAGCGTTGGGCGGCTTCGCCCGGAGAGTGGCAGAGCTTTCGGCTCTCGCCGGACTCCGAGTGCCTCTCGACACTGCCGGTCGTGGCGGGCCGTCTCGATGTCACGGTTGACGATTTTTTGCTGGCTGCGTGGCTTTGCTGGCTGCAGCGACTCACGGATCGGGACGAACTGGTGGTCGGCGTCGCCGTGAACGGGCGCAACGAGCAGATCCGCAATGCCTGCGGCTGTTTCGCCAGGGTATTGCCGTTGCGCTGCAGCCTGGAGGCTCGGGAGCGCTTCATCGACGCGTTACAGCGGATAAGACGGGGCCTGGACGAGGCGACTGGTCACAGCGAGTATTTCAGCCGGGAACTCGCTTTCGGAGGGTCGTCCAATCAGGTATCGTATCATTCGTGTCCCTTCGCGTTTCACTACGAACCGAAGGAAGCGGATCAGCGGGCCGGTGATTGCAGTTTCCAAACCCACCTTGGTCCTCTCGCGCTCCTGGATGAATACAAGTTGCGGCTGAGCGCCGTCTGTCGCGGTGATCAGTTGGAGTTGGGTCTGGACTACGACGCGGGATTCTTCGAAGCGGCGGCCGTGCAGTGTTTTGCCGGGCAGTTTCAAACTCTGCTTGAGGGTGCGTTGCGACAGCCCGATCTCGTGCTGAATGCGCTGCCTTTGCTCACGGCCGGCGAACGTTTGCGCGTGCTGGAAACACGAAAACCGCCCTGTCTGTGCTCTTCACCGGGTGAAACCTTGCATAGCCTCATCGAGGCGCAAGCCCGCCACACACCGGATGCTGCGGCGCTGCTGCACGGTCGGCATGCCTGGACCTACGCAGAACTCAACCGCCGTGCGAACCGCCTGGCGCGGCATCTGAGAAGCCTGGGGGTGGTCGGGGAGACCCGCGTAGGGGTCGCATTTTCCAGCCCGTTCCGGATGATTCTGGGAGCGCTGGCGGTTCTCAAGGCCGGTGGCGTATATGTACCGCTAGACCCTGGAAATCCGGCGGAACGACTGCTGGCGACCGTGCGTGACGCCGATCCCGGTCTCCTATTGGCGGATCCGGGCCTTCATCCCGTCTTGTGTTCCTCCAGATGCAGGGTGACGGACTTGGAGGGACATGAAGAGACGCCCCTTCCGGACGAGGATTTGACAGACCCCGTTTGGCCGGCACAACTCGCCTATTTGATCTATACCTCCGGATCGACCGGGGAGCCCAAAGGCGTGGCGATCTCCCATAGGAGCGCGGTGAATTCGACCCGTGCGCGGCTGGCTTACTATCCGAGGCCGATTGAGCATTTCTTGTTGCTGTCGGCCTTCACCTTCGACAGTTCCATCGCCGGAATTTTCGGGACCCTGAGTCAAGGAGGCTGTTTATGCCTGCCGGAAGACGGAGACATCCAGGATCTGGATCGACTGGCTCGGTTGATTGCGACTGCCGGGGTGACCGAGTTTCTCTGTGTGCCTTCCTTTTATGCCTTGTTGCTCGAACAACTGTCGAAGGTACAGTTGGAAACGCTCCAGGCCGTCATAATCGCCGGCGAAAGTTTCCCGGGCACACTGGCCGCGAGCCACCATGCCCGTTTGCCGGCCGTAGCCTTGTACAATGAATACGGCCCGACCGAAGGAACGGTCTGGACTTCGGTCTATCGCAGCCGGGCAGCGGACGAAGCGCGGCCGGTCCCGATCGGACAAGCCGCCGGCCATGTCCGGATTTATGTGCTGGACGAGCAATTAGAGCCGTTGCCGCGTGGAGTAGCGGGAGAGCTGTACGTGGCCGGGGAAGGCCTCGCCCGGGGTTATTGGCGTCGCGCGGCGGCGACCGCCGAACGTTTCGTGCCCTGTCCTTTCGGTACACCCGGCGCCCGGTTTTACCGGACCGGTGATTGGGTTCGTTCGGGAGTTGACGGGAATCTCGAATTTCTGGGGCGTCGCGATGACCAGGTCAAAATCCGGGGTTTCCGCATCGAACCGGGCGAGGTGGAGTCACGGCTGCTCGAACACGACGGCGTTCGCGAGGCCGTGGTTCTGGCGCGCGAGGATCAGCCCGGCGAAAAGCGGCTCGTCGCGTACGCGGTGCCGCGCAACCCCGGCGTTACGGTGGAGGAACTGCATGGATTTTTGGAAGCGCGTTTACCCGGCTATATGATCCCTGCCGCCCTGCTGCTGTTGCCGGAACTACCGGTCTCGGCGCATGGCAAGGTAGATCGCAAGGCTCTACCGGCACCGGAACATGCCATTCACAGTCGTTACGTCGCTCCGCGCAATTCCATCGAAGAGACACTGACAGAAATCTGGCGGAAACTCCTGCGTGTCGAGCGGATCGGCGTCCACGATAATTTTTTCGCGCTCGGGGGCGACTCGATTCTGAGTATTCAAGCGGTCAGCCTTGCCCGTCAGCGGGACATCGTCGTGACAGCCCGCCAGTTGTTCGAACATCAGACCATTGCCGAGCTGGCTCCGCTGGCCGGCTCGGGCGCGCCTTCGCTGCATCTCGACGGTGCCCCGGTGTGCGCGGAAGCGCCGCTTACGCCCATACAACGCTGGTTTTTCGAACGCGAATTACCACGCCCCGAATTCTGGACCCATGCATTGTTGTTCCGGCTTGCCCGGCCCCTGGATGAGGAGGTCCTGTCCGCGGCGGTCGCGGCCGTATTGGGACAACACGACGCCTTGCGTACGCGTTTTCTGCGAATCGGCTCAGAGTGGCGACAGGTGCTTGCAGCCGCGCCCTCCGGTCAAGCCTTCCACCAGATACACATCGGCACGGGGGACAGCCTGGCCCGGCTCGTCGAGACGGAAAGCCGAATTCCCATCGATGCCGGACAGTTATTGCGTGTGCTATCGGTACGGGCCACGGATTCCGAAACGGGCCATCTGCTCGTAGTCATCCATCATCTGGTTGCCGACGGCCTTACCTGGCGCATCGTACTCGAGGATCTGCAACAGGCCTACCGGCAACTGCTCCGGCATAAGCCGGTCCGATTGCCGACGAAGACCGCCTCCTTTCCGCTGTGGTCACAGCGATTCGTGGAATATGCTTCAATCGCCGGTCTGGAGGCGGAACTACCCTATTGGACCGACCCGCTTCGGGCTGAAATCGTACCTTTGCCCGCGGATCATCCGGAAGGTGCCAATACAGCGGGGGGGTCAAGAGTCGTGCGCTTGAAGCTGGAATCCGATCTGACCCATGCCTTGTTGCACGAAGTCGCTTCGGCCTACCGGACGCAGATCGACGATCTTCTTATTGCAGCCCTGGCGCTGAGCCTAAGCGACTGGACCCGAGGGGATTACTTCGTGGTTGAACTCGATCGGCATGGTCGCGAGCCCCTGTTCGAGGACCTGGATATCAGCCGGACGGCAGGCTGGTTCACCAGCACCTTCCCCGTGCTTCTGCGCGTGGATCCTGAGGCCTCGCCCGGCACGACGATCCAGTCGGTCAAGGAGCAGCTCCGGCAAGTGCCCCGCAACGGCATCCATTATGGCGCGCTTCGCTATCTCGCCGGGCGGAACAGTCGGGAAGAATTGGTGAAGTTTCCGGCCGCACAGGTTCTGTTCAACTATTTGGGCCAACTCGACCAGACCTTCGTTGGCTACGAGTTGGGTGTTCTCGAGGATGAATATATTTACGCGGGTAGCGATCCGAGCTGGCCACGAACGCACGAACTTTCGATAAACGTCGATGTTTATGGCGGCATGCTGCGGGTCGAATGCGAATACAGTGGAGCCCGTTTCGAGAAAGCGACCATCGAGGGCTTTATCCAGCGCTATCTGGCCTGGCTTCGACGTCTCATCGAACATTGCCGTTCCGCCGTTGTGGCGGGTTATACCCCCTCTGATTTTCCGCTGGCAGGACTCGACCAGACACGCCTGGATCACCTTCTGAGCGGTCGCACCGCCGTTCAGGAAGTTTATCCTCTAACTTCGACGCAACAGGGAATGTTGTTCCACAGCCTTTATTCTCCGGGCTCCGGCGTCTATGCGCAGCAGGTTAGCGGCGACCTGTTCGGAGAATTGAGTTTCGGGCATTTCCGCGAGGCCTGGCAGGAGGTCGTGAACCGTCACGACGTATTGCGTACAGCTTTTGCCTGGGAGGATCTGGAAAAGCCGGTGCAGATCGTCCTTTCCCAGGCGGAATTGCCCGTGCAATTCGAGGATTGGTCCGACCGTTCCGCCGAAGGTCAGGAAAGGTCCTGGCAGGAATTTTTGAGCGCCGATCGCATGCGAGGTTTCGAACTCGGATGTGCCCCGTTGATGCGCATTCACTTGGTTCGATTGGCCGAGCAGCGCTTTCGCTTCTTGTGGGCTCACCACCACGTCTTGCTGGACGGCTGGTGCCTTCCGGTGATTTTCCGCGAAGTGCTATCGATTTACCGGGTCTTGGTTTCTGGCCAGGCGACTCGGCTCGATCCTGCGCGTTCCTTCCGTGATTACATTTCCTGGTTGCAAGGGCAAGACCCTGTTCGAGCAGAGGATTACTGGCGCGCGACCCTGGCGGGTTACGACCAACCGGCGCGAATCCAACCGACGAGCCCGGATGCCGGGGCGGGTCATGGTGAAGCGATGCTGGTCCTTCCCACAGAGCAGTCCGTCGCCCTCGACGCCTTGGCGCGTAAGCTGCGGATCACCCCAAACACCGTTGTACAAGCCGCGTGGTCGATACTGCTGGGCCGTTACACCGGCAAGACCGATGTCGTCTTTGGGGTAACCCTTTCCGGGCGTCCTCCCGATGTCAAGGGCGTTGACACGATGCTGGGTCTGTTCATCAACACCTTGCCCGTCCGCGTCAGCGTTCGAGGAAAACGAAAGGGCGGCGATTTGCTTAAAGCTCTGTTTGCCCAAAACGCCGCGTTGCGGGACTACGAACAGACCCCGCTGGTCGATGTCCAGAGCTGGAGCGAACTTCCGCGCGGGGAGACTCTGTTCGATAGTGTGGTGGTGTTCGAAAATTATCCGCTGGACCGCGAACTCGCTCAGCGTATTGATGGCGTGGAGGTGTCGAATGTGTGCTTCCGGGAGCAAACCAACTATCCTCTGACCCTGGTCGGGATACCCGGCGAGCAGTTGGAGATCCGGTTGGCCTATGCCCGGTCACAATATGGCGCGGGCGCCATGCAGCGTCTCCTCGGTCATCTGGAGACCTTGTTGTCCCGTTTGGTGAAAAACACTGACTCTTCTATAGGCGGCTACGAGCTGATCACACCCGAAGAACAAGCACAGTTCGAAGCATGGTCTCGGACTCGTTTGGTTGAACGCAACGACAAGGAAGAAAATCTCGTTGCGGCCTTCGAGGCCCGGGCGAAAGTCTCGCCAGATAGTATTGCCTTGCGCTGTGACGGTCGCGGCTGGAGTTATGCAGAATTGAATGCCGAGGCCAATCGCCTTGCGCACGGGCTGTGTCGTTACGGGGCCCAGCCAGAGGCCCACATCGGCTTGTGCCTGCACCGCAGCGAGCGCTTAGTCATGGCTATTTTAGGAATCCTCAAAACGGGGGCCGCCTATGTCCCGCTTGATCCTGCGTTTCCGCCGAGCCGTTTAGAGTTTATGGCGGTGGACTCGGAGTGCGTCGCGATCGTCGCGGAGGAATCTTGTTTACCGCTCCTGTCCGGAGTTCGCTGCGAGATATACTTTCTGGAGCGACAGGCGGCCGGACTGGCGATTGAACCGGCAAACAGTCCGTCGGTTGACGTATACCCGGATCAGGCCGCCTATGTGATCTACACCTCGGGTTCGACTGGTCTGCCCAAAGGGGTTGTCGTGAGTCATCGAAGCGTCATGCGGCTTTTCGGCGTAACGGAAGGGCGTTTCGATTTCAATCCGACGGACGTGTGGTGCCTGTTTCATTCTTATGCCTTCGATTTTGCGGTCTGGGAGATGTGGGGCGCATTGCTCTTCGGCGGTCGGCTCGTAATCGTGCCGCATGACGTCGCGCGTTCGGCCGAGGATTTTCATCGGCTGCTCTGCGCGGAACAGGTCACGATTCTGAACCAGACGCCTTCGAGTTTCTACCCCCTCGATGCCGTCGACGCCCGCAACAGTAGCCAGGACGAATTGGCGCTGCGGTTGATCGTTTTTGGAGGCGAGGCGCTGGATCCGGCACGCTTGCACGGCTGGATCGCGCGCCGCGGCGATGAGCATCCCCGACTCGTCAACATGTACGGGATCACCGAAACCACGGTACATGTGACTTGGCAGTGGCTTAAATCCCGGCATGCGGAGGAGGGATGTGCCAGTCTCATCGGTCGTCCGATTGACGACCTCAAGGCCTATGTTCTCGACTGTGCGGGACAGAAAAGCCCGATCGGCGTGCCGGGCGAAGTGTTTGTAGGGGGCGCCGGACTGGCCCGCGGTTATCTCGGCAAGCCGGGTCTCACGGCCGAACGTTTTGTGCCGGATCCCTTCGGTCGCGAGGGGGAGCGTCTCTATCGAAGCGGCGATCTGGCGCGCTACCGCGATGACGGCATGCTCGAATATCTCGGTCGGGTCGATGACCAGATCAAGATTCGCGGATATCGGGTCGAACCGGGGGAAATCGAGGCTCGACTTAATGCCCACCCACAGGTGAAAGAGGCCGTCGTGCTGGTGCGTGAGGAGTTGCCGGCCAAAAAGCGGCTGGTGGCCTATGTGGTCGTTGATGAAGATCAAAGGGACGCCGAAATGGTGTGGCAACTGAAGAAAGTTGTGGAACAAGCGCTTCCCGACTACATGATGCCTGCCGCCTTCGTGTTCGTGCCAGCGATACCCCTGACGGTGAACGGGAAGCGGGATCGCAAGGCGTTCCCGATGCCGGATGGGGCATCGCAAGTCGCTCACCGATACGCGCCGGCACAATCGGCCGCGGAAGAGATTCTGGTGGGCATCTGGTCGGAAGTTCTGGGTGTCGAGCGGGTCGGCATTGATGACAACTTTTTCGATTTGGGTGGCCACTCGCTTTTGGCCAACCAGGTAGTTTCCCGCGTGAGACATGCCTTCCAGGTCGAGTTGCCGCTGCGCAGCCTGTTCGAGCATGCAACTCCCGCGGAACTCGCGGAAGACATTGAAATCCGGTTAATCGAACAGCTGGACAGCCTATCCAACGAAGACGCGATTCGCCTGCTTGAAGACACCGGTATTGAAGGCCTTTAGATCGTTATGACTCGATCAAACACTGCGGATTCAAGACGAGCGCACCTGTCGGCTGTGAAACGTGCGCTGCTGGAAAAGAGCTTGCGGGGTGAACTCGTCGTTCCGGAAAAGAACCCGGCCATCCCCCGATGCCTTCTAAACCCGGCGCCGCTTTCCTTTGCCCAGATGCGGCTTTGGATTCTCGATCAGTTGGAGCCCGGAAGCGGGTTGTACAACATCGCAGCCGGCTTTCGGCTGCATGGCCCCTTGGACATTGCCAGGGCGGAGCGGAGCCTCAATGAAATCGTGCAGCGGCACGCCGTTTTGCGCACCCGTTTCGTGTCGACGATCGGGGATGCCGTACAGGTGACCGAACCGCATCTGTTCGTGCCGGTGATGGTTGACGATTTGAGTCGATTGCCGGAGGCAAGCCGTGACGTAGAGGCCCGGCGGATTGCCGAAGAGGAAGCCGTCCAGGCCTTCGATCTAGCGCAAGGGCCTCTGGTCCGCGTGCGCCTGTTACGATTGCACTCCGTCGACGGTCCGAACCCCGAGCACATCTTTTTGATCACGCTTCACCACAGCATCGCGGACGGCTGGTCCATGGATATTCTGATCCGTGAGTTCAGGGCTCTGTATACAGCCGATACGCAGGGGCGGTCATCACCATTGCCGGAAATGTCCCTGCAATATGCCGACTACGCGTACTGGCAGCGCCAGTGGTTGCAAGGAGCAGTACTCGAGCGGCAGTTGGCCTATTGGCGGGAACGGCTGAGCGGCCATCCTGCGGCATTGGCATTGCCGGCGGATCGGCCGCGCCAGGCACTACAGAGCCACCGCGGAAGGGGTTTTACCCTTAAGTTGTCCGAGACCCTTAGCAGGGAGTTGGACGGTTCAAGCCGCCGCCAGAAGGCAACGCTCTTCATGACTCTTCTGGCGGCCTTTAAGGTACTTTTGTATCGATACACCGGCCAGACCGATGTCATTGTGGGCACGCCGGTTGCCAACCGCGATCGCCTGGAATGGGAGGAACTCATCGGCTTGTTCGTGAACACGCTGGTTCTGCGTACTGATTTGTCGGGGAATCCGTCCTTTACGGAACTCCTTGGTCGAGTGCGTGAAGTCGTTCTGGGAGCACAGGCGCATCAGAATCTGCCCTTCGAGCAGTTGGTGGAAGCCTTGCAGCCAACGCGGGATGCGGCTCGCAGCCCGCTGTTCCAAGTCATGTTCGTATTACAGAACGCACCCGTGCGCAGCCTCGAGCTGCCCGGAATCAGCCTGAGCCCGATGGAGATCGAGACCCAGACCGCGAAGTTCGATCTGACTTTGGGCATGACTGAGACTCCGGAAGGGTTGAGTGCTTCGTGGGAATACAACGCGGACCTGTTCGATGAAGCCACGGTGAAACGGATGGCGGCTCATTTCGAAGTCCTGCTGACCGGATTGCTAGCGGACCCGGATCGACGGTTATCGGAACTGCCGCTGCTGACGGAGAATGAGCGTCGGCAGTTACTGCTGGACTGGAATGGGACGGAGCGGCCCTATCCGGCAACTCAGACCGTCGTCGAGTTGTTCGAGGCACAGGTGGAACGGACGCCGGAGGCCATCGCGCTGGTATATGAGAACCAAGTGCTGAGTTACCGGGAACTGAATATCCGGGCCAATTGCTTGGGCCATTACCTGCGCGCCAATGGCGTTGGACCGGATGTTCTAGTAGGTATCTGTGTGGAGCGATCCCTGGAAATGGTGGTGGGCATCCTCGGGATACTGAAAGCTGGCGGGGCTTATTTACCCATCAACCCGGATTTTCCGGCGGAAAGGCTCGTCTTCATGCTGAACGACGCCCGGGCGGCAGTCCTGCTGACCCAGCTCGGGTTATGCGATCGGCTTGAGGAGTACCGTGGCAGACTGATCTGCCTCGACAACGATTGGCCCTTGATCGCCGATTTCAGCCACGCGAACCTTGCCCGCGATATCCACCCCGAGAACCTCGCATACGTGATATACACCTCGGGCTCCACCGGGAAACCAAAAGGAGTCGGGATCTGCCACCGTAACATAGTACGCTTGTTGTTCGGCGTCGATTACAGCCGTTTCGATTCGAATCAGGCATTCTTATTGCTGTCTTCGATCAGTTTCGATGCCTCCACCTTCGAACTTTGGGGCGCGCTATTGCACGGCGGCCGGTGCGTCATCCACCCGGAAGGATTGCCGACGCTGACCGGTTTGGAACGCGCAATCCGGGCCAATCGGGTCAGCGTTTTGTGGCTGACCGCCGGGTTATTCAACGCGGTGATCGATGAAAAGCCAGAAATACTGGCGCCTATCACACAACTCCTGACCGGTGGGGAGGCCTTATCGGTCAGTCATGTCGAACGTGCGCTGGAATGTCTCCCTGAAACACAGTTGATCAATGGTTATGGTCCGACGGAAAACACGACATTCACCTGCTGTCACGCAATCGTTCCGGCTTCGGTTGAACAGCAATCTTCGGTACCCATCGGCCGCCCGATTTCCAACACACGGATCTACCTTCTGGACCGCTATCTCAACCCGGTGCCGATTGGTGTTCCGGGAGAGATTTACATTGGTGGGGCGGGACTGGCGCGGGGCTATCTGAATCGTCCCGGGCTGACGGCGGAGCGGTTCATACCC
>JBOICY010000278.1:0-1609 GCA_050740335.1 Methylococcales bacterium
CACCTGTATCGCATCGCCCAGGAAGCGGTCAACAACGCGCTGCGTCACAGTCACGGCGACGAGATCCGCATCGCGCTGGTGCGGCAACAGGATCAGCTCATCCTGGAAGTGAACGATAACGGGATCGGAATCGACCCGGCCGTCAGCGGCCGGCTTGCCGTTCCGGGCGGAACACACGGAATAGGGCTTCGCGCCATGCAGTATCGCGCCAGCCTGATCGACGCCAGGCTTCAGATCGGACCCGGAGCAGAGGGTGGAACGCGAGTCAGGTGCACGATTCGACGATAATCATTCTTCTCATCGCTAAAGGCCGCGATCGCCAAGTTGCGTTCCGAGATCATTCCGGGGGAGCAGAAAAACGAGATTAACCCCTCTGATGTCTACGACGATACAACCGGTTCATCGACTCCAGTTCGAATCAGCCAGGCTCGCTTGCTGACAAAACCGCCGCGAGCGGGTTTTGAACGGCGAACGCCGGCCCGTAGGGCGAAAACCAGGGAATGGTTTTCGTAAACAGGTGTTCGAGTTCGACCTCGAACACGGTCCTTGCCCTGTGGCGGTGAACTGAAAATCATCGCCGCCATCGAAGAAACGACAGTCATCGCCAAGATCCTGGACCATCTCGGCTTGCCCAGCAGCCATCTTCGCTGCGCTGTCCCCGCTTCGCTTGCTGTCCAGCCAAGCCATCCCGGCTTGTCGTTCGCTGCTCAATCGCAGCTCACCCGCCCCGCGCTCCGGCGCGAAACTTCGATCTCTTCGAACCCGCTTGATTCGAAATCACTACCTGTTTCCATCGGTTCAGTTCGTAACCGACTCTCCTGCTCGGCCATTGCCTTCCGCCAAAATGCCACAATCCGACCAAATCATGCCTGAATTCCGCATTTCCAACACTCTGAAATCCTATTTTTCCATCAATCACGATCAGAATTGACAATTCATCGGTTTTTGGGTACTTTCCCGTCTAACAAAAAAGACCGTTTATTTTTCCTATTCTCCGGTTCATCGTATTGCTAAGTTAATTTTTTTTGCACTTCATCCAATACTCTGTTATCAACATTGCTAATTTTCAAATTCATACTATGGTTTTCGATCTCGACCTCATCAAAAAAGTATACAGTCAATTACCCGCCAAAGTGGATGCTGCCCGCAAACTGGTTGGCAAGCCGCTGACGTTTACTGAAAAAATATTGTATTCCCATTTATCTCATCCCGCCACCAAACCACATTCAAGAGGAAAGGATTATGTGGACTTTGCTCCTGACCGTGTAGCCATGCAGGATGCTACGGCGCAGATGGCCTTGCTGCAATTCATGACTGCGGGACGCAGCACAGTAGCCGTTCCTTCTACGGTGCACTGCGATCATTTAATACAGGCAAAAGTGGGCGCAAAAAAAGATTTGCAGTTAGCCGTTGAAACCAATCGTGAAGTGTATGAATTTCTTTCAAGCATTTCTGATAAATACGGAATCGGTTTCTGGAAACCCGGCGCAGGCATCATTCACCAGGTAGTATTAGAAAATTATGCCTTCCCCGGTGGTATGATGATCGGAACCGACTCTCATACTCCCAATGCCGGTGGTTTAGGAATGATTGCTATCGGAGTTGGCGG
>JBOICY010000279.1:0-3417 GCA_050740335.1 Methylococcales bacterium
CAACGATACCCCGTGACAGTACAACAGCACGCCCATAAGCTTCATTTCCAGTGGCTTCCCGCGCGGCGACAGGCGGGTAAACGGGTGGCTACAATCCTTGCATTTCCAGCGTGGCTTACCCTTCGCGCGACCATTCTTAACCGTTTGCTTACTTGAACATTTCGGACAATGTGACATCGATGTACCTCGCTGGATCGAGGCAACATTATATTATCATTATTTACGCAATACCCTCCAAAAATGAATTGGCGCTTTCATCCTGTGATCTGCTGTTGAAAGAGGCCGTGTCCTCGGAAGTGCTGACTCATCTGGAACATCTTAAGATGGACCTGCTGCCGGGGAATGCGGAGCTGACCGCTGCGGAAATCGAATTAACCCGCGCCAACCGAACGGAACGGCGCCTTGCCGAGGGCTTGAAAAACTGTCGCGATCAGTACGACTAAGTTTTGATCGACTCCCGCCTTCATTGAATATGCTGACACTGAACGCATTGGTCGCAGCCGACGGAATTCTGATCCCCATGCAATGCGAATACTTCGCGCTCGAAGGGCTTTCAGCGTTGATCGATACGATGGCCCAGATCCGCGCCGGCCTGAATCCGGGTCTGCAACTCGAGGGTTTGTTGCGAACCATGTACGACCCGCGCAGCAAATTAACCCAAGACGTATCCAATCAGTTGCTCGATTATTTCAAGGACCAGGTTTTTCGTACCATCATCCCGCGCAATATTCGTTTGGCAGAAGCACCGAGCCACGGTTTGCCGGTATTTCACTATGATCGGAATTCACGAGGAGCATTGGCTTACCTGGCGCTTGCGAGCGAAATGACACGAAAGGTAAAGAACAATTCATGAGAGATCATTACGGGAATCCAGTATGTCGGTGAAAAAAAGAGGGCTCGGCCGCGGGCTCAACGCACTGCTCGGAGAGGTTTCTCCACAATCGAGGGAAACGTCCGACAAGCACCTGCCGGTTGAGTTGTTGCAGCGCGGTAAGTATCAGCCCCGTAAGGATATGGACCGCGAACGACTTCAGGAACTCGCGGATTCGATCAGCGCCCAGGGCGTAATCCAACCAATCGTGGTTCGCGCGCTGGACGATGAAAAATACGAGATCGTAGCCGGAGAACGCCGCTGGAGTGCGGCGCAATTGGCCGGCTTGCACGAAGTTCCGGTGATCATACGGGAACTTTCGGACCAGGCGGCCATGGCCCTGGCTCTGATCGAAAACATCCAGCGCGAGGACCTCAATCCACTCGAAGAAGCAGAAGGCCTGAATCGGCTGTTGAATGAATTCGACATGACCCACCAACAAGTCGCCGACGCGGTCGGAAAATCCCGAACCACGGTGACCAATCTATTGCGGCTTCTGGATTTAGAGGATGAAGTCAAAGGTTATCTCACGAAAGGCGCGATCGAAATGGGCCATGCCAGGGCACTGCTCGGCTTGGACGGACCAATCCAAATTCAGGCCGCGCAGAAAGTCGTGGCCAGAGGATTGAACGTCAGGGCGACCGAAAAACTGGGCAAGGAGTTGGCTGCCACCAGACCGAACGAGCCGGAGCCTCCCCGCCGCGATCCGGATATCGAATCGTTAGAGACCCGCATCAGCGAAAAATTAGGGGCACGGGTATCGATTCAGCACAAGGCCAGCGGAAAAGGCAGGCTCGTGATCAGCTACACGACACTGGAAGAACTGGAAGGTGTTTTGGAGCGAATCAAGTAGACCGAAAGCGTTTTGCGACATGCCATTATCCGGGTATTCTTAGTCTCTCGGAATTCCGTCCGGCGATGCCCTGGATTTCGTGTCATTTCGGAGCCATGTTATTGATCAGGACTTGACTCCGGAATTTTCGAAAACTTGACCCCGGAATTTTTGGCATGGGCGTAGCCGGTGACCACTGGAAGTCCGTGCTGGCGGTAAGTTGTCGTAACCAGCTTTGAAACGGGAGGATTCATCTTCCTGCTTTAAACCTCGAAGGAAACGCCCCGTGCGGACCCGCATGCGGGGTGTTGTGGGGGCTCGACCCCGTAACCGTGGAAAACTCCTCTGAAATCCTGAATATTTGGTTTTAGGCTGGGGTGACGAAGGAACCCCAACGTCACCCGCAGCCGCGAAATGTTGGGGTTCGTATCACCCCAACCTACGCTCTATCCTTTTGTCTTTCTGGGTTTAGGCGATTTAGTAACGTTCACCTGCAGCATGGCCACGTTGTTGCCCTGCACGGGATCGGCGCCCCGCTCGAGCACCACGGCGTGGAGGTCGTGCTGTCCGAGACTGCGCGGCCGGAAGTCGATCCACACGTACTGGTTCCGATTCCGCTCCAGCCCGTGCAGCCGCTGCATCGCGATCGTCGGGCCTTCCCCGGGCTCCCCGTCGTAGACGTATAGCCAGCGGTACAAGGGTTGGTCCTGGTCCGAGTGCACCGCCACGCGCAGGCGCACGGTCTCATTGAGCTTCGCCGTAACCTTCCGGGTGCGGAGCTTCCCGTTCTTCCCCAGCGCGGCGAACGAGTCCTCGCCGAGCGAGATGTCCGCTTCGGGGGTCGGCTCCGCCGCGGGCGCCGGGCTGATGCTCGGCGTTATGACGGAGACCAGGCCCCAGCCCTCATTGTTCTGGCCAGGATTGCAGGTTATGGGTGGATTGCTTCGGTTCGTCGGGTCGGCACAGGAGGCCCCGCCAATGCTGTCCGTCTCGTAGGTCTCCGTGATGGCGTCCAGGGGATCGAGATCCACGTAGATCCGGTACAACTGAGTGCCCGGAGTATTCGGCCCGAAGCCCGTCGTGTCCCAAGCGTACTCCGCGGTCGCCATCCCCTGCGGAGGGATCGCCCCCGTGAGCGTCATCTCCCCGAGGACGGTCCGCGTCGGGTCCTCCTTGTCGAGGTTGATGTTGTACTTGACCGCGCTGAATTGCACCGTCAACGTGCTGGCGGGGATGGTCTCGAAGGTGCTGTAGTTGTACACCCGGACCGCGAGCCGCACCGGGTCGCCTGCCGTAGCCGGGCCGGAGAGCTCCTGGTAGTCGTTCGTGATCGGGCTCTGGTTGGGATCGGTCGCGAAGAAGCCCCGTATGAGGTTGCGCGTGGGGGCCAGGTTCGGCTCCCAACCCACCAGGAAGTTGGTTGACGAGTCGTAGAGGGGGCAGAAGCGGCTGGGCAGGTTCAGCGCCGCATCGGGGTCGGTGCTGTAGAGGTCGGTCCAGAAGAATTGCCCCATAAAACTCCCCAAGACATCCACGGCGTGCGCCACCTTCACCGTTCCGTCCTGGGTGAGGTAGAAGACCGGGTAGAAGCCGTAGGCGCTGTTGGTGTTGAAGTCGGGCCGCTCGAGCGTGATGCCGCTCGAGAGTGTCGTCGTGTTATTGGCCGTATTGGTCCCGCCCCACGAGTAGCGGCCGTTTAAGGAGAGGTTGGTAT
>JBOICY010000280.1:0-4867 GCA_050740335.1 Methylococcales bacterium
TGGCAGGGAAGCCTGGTCCGAAAAGTACTCTTCCGGGAAAAAGATACGCCGGGCCAGGGGTGTGCCATTGAGCTTGATCAAATCCAGTTCCAGGCGCGGAAAAGCTTGCTGAAACCGGCTTCCGTTAATTAGCACCACCCGGAACTCTAACGCATCCCGCCCGACCGGTTCAAGGCTTCGCTCCAACACTTCGATCGCCCCGGGATCTCGATAGCTCGGCAGTTCAAAGTCTATAAAGGCGCACAAGTCTTCGAGCCAGGGTCTGAAATCCGGATGTTGCACGAGTCGCTCGCCTTCGAAAACGCTCAACTGCGTGATCAGCAACGCGAACAGGATCGCGATTCCCGAAAGCCATCGCCTTCGGCCTAACAACGATCGGGATCCATGCCAATGCGGGGCTGTCGCGGACTTTTCTGTCCGCTCCCGGTCGACCGGCGGTGACAGGGCCTGCTCCAATGGCAGGGTCGGCAGCTTGCGCAAGTCGGAAAAGTGATCCTCGAAGGCGACATCGGACAACGAGCTGATCGCGTCGAACAGGGACCCGCATTTCGAGCATTTTACCCGGCCCTGTCCCATGCGTAACTGGACGGTCGTAATCCGAAACGCGGTGTTGCATTCGGGACAATGGGTATACATTCAGATCGTCCGGACCACCGAGTTGGGAAAGGAACGCTTGGAACAACGGGCAGGTACTCGTCCGCAATCAAACAGAAATCGTGGGCAACGGATCGTGTAACAGATTTCTGTGCTTCGACTCCGCAATTTCATGAGATTTTGATTCCGTTCAGTCTAACCCAATTTTCACGGTTCCCGGGCGTTGTGAAGGTAAAATTCTGCTGATAGGCTTTCCGAACGGCATCGACCTCCTCTTGAAGTATGCCTGAAAGCACCAGGTCTCCACCGGGATTCACCGAATTTTTCAGTACCGGTGCTAATCCTTCGAGTGATTTTGCGAGTATATTGGCGATGACTAACTCGGCGGTTTCGTTCGAGGCCTGCGCTGGGAATCGGCAGCTGATTCGATCTCCGACTCCGTTATTTTCGGCGTTGGCCGCGGTGGCCGTCAAGGCCTGCGGATCGATATCCACGGCGATCGCGCTGCGCGCGCCGAGCAGGACCGCCGCGATCGCCAGAATTCCCGACCCGCATCCATAATCGATGGCTTTCAGGCTACGAAGATCCCGGTCCGCGAGCCATTCGAGACATAACGCGGTGCTCGGGTGGCTACCTGTACCGAAAGCCAGACCGGGGTCGAGCAGCAGATTCACGGCCTCGGGGTGAGGCGGTGTTTGGTGGGAGGGACAGACCCACAGGCGCTCGCCGAATTGCATGGCCTTGAAAAGATCCATCCATTCCCGCTCCCAGGCCCGGTCCGGTAGAACTTCCAACTTCCAGTTGCGGAGCGGGACTGCCGGCAAGGATTCCGATACCGATGCACGGATCGTTTCGACGGATACCGGCTTTTCAAACAGCGCGACGATCCTGGTTTGTGGCCAGAGCGGGTGTGAATCGGGGGGAGGCTCATACAAAGGTTGGCCGGCGGCGTCCTGGAAGGTGACGGACACCGCTCCGAGTTGCGCCAGAACCTCTGCAACCGGGTCGGACGCCCGGTCGCTGGAAACCACGGAAATCTGGTGCCATTCCAGCATGACAATTCGATCGCGGCGCGTGTTGGTTTTGGTGTTTCGTGAATTCCGAAGGGTTTGACTGCAGACTGGAACGCCGGGTTTTATAGACTGAGTTTCCTTTCCAGATAGTGGATGTTCTGGCCGCCGGCTCGGAATTCTCCGTCGGCGAGGATATCACAATGCAGCGGAATATTGGTTTTGATACCAGAAATGACCATTTCACTGAGCGCGGTTTGCAGGCGGGCCAACGCACTTTCCCGGTTTTCTCCGTGCGCAATCAATTTCCCGATCAATGAATCGTAATAGGGCGGAACTCTGTAGCCGTTATAGATATGGGTTTCCACGCGGATTCCGGGTCCCCCCGGCATGTGAAACTGTTCGATCACGCCCGGGCTCGGCATGAAGGTTTGCGGGTCTTCCGCGTTGATTCTGCATTCGATCGCGTGGCCCTTGATACGAACGTCTTTCTGGGAGATCGACAGGGGCTCTCCGGAAGCAATCCGGATCTGTTCCTTTACGATATCGATCCCGCAAATCATCTCGGTAACCGGGTGTTCGACCTGGATCCGGGTATTCATTTCGATAAAATAAAACTCCCCGTTTTCATACAGAAATTCGAAGGTGCCCGCGCCGAGGTAACCGATTTCCCGGCAGGCCTCGGCGCAGCGGTTACCGATCCTTTCCCGTTGTTCCGGGGTGATGCCGGGCGCCGGGGCTTCCTCGATGACCTTCTGGTGCCGGCGCTGAGTTGAGCAATCCCGCTCGCCGAGATGGATCGCGTTGCCATGGGTATCGGCCAAGATCTGAAACTCAACATGGCGCGGGTTTTCGAGAAATTTCTCCATGTACACCGTGTCGTTGCCGAACGCGGCCTTGGCCTCCGACTTGGTCAGGCTGATCGCATTCAGCAGCGCGGCCTCGGTATGAACCGTGCGCATGCCGCGTCCTCCGCCGCCACCCGCGGCCTTGATGATCACCGGATAGCCGATTTCTCGTGCGATTCTCAGCGATTTGGCCTTGTCGCCGTCGAGCGGATCGTCCGAGCCTGGAACACAGGGTATGCCCGCCGCCTGCATCGTGCGTTTGGCGGATATTTTGTCGCCCATCAGGCGGATGGTTTCGGGCCTCGGACCGATGAAAATAAACCCGCTCTGATTGACTTTTTCGGCGAAATCGGCGTTCTCCGCCAAAAATCCGTAGCCCGGATGGATCGCTTCCGAGTCGGTGACTTCCGCGGCGCTGATAATCGCGGGCATATTGAGATAGCTTTCGGACGAAGGTGCGGGCCCGATACAGACCGATTCGTCAGCCAAGAGCACATGTTTCAGCTCCCGGTCCACCTCGGAATGGACCGCTACCGCATGGATTCCGAGTTCCCTGCAGGCACGCAGGATGCGCAGCGCGATCTCTCCGCGATTGGCGATAACGATTTTGTCGAGCATTGGGTTGGCAAGGGTTCGGTGAATTGATTGAACAGTCGCGGGAATCGGACCTTATTCAATAATGAAAAGCGGTTCGCTGTATTCCACCGGTTGTGCATTTTCCACGAGAATCTTGCGAATGATTCCGTCCCGGTCCGATTCAATCTGGTTCAGAATTTTCATCGCTTCGATGATACAAAGGGTGTCGCCGACGCTCACGCGTGAACCGACCTCGACAAAGTTCTTGGAGCCCGGGGACGAAGACAGGTAGAAGGTGCCGACCATCGGGGACTTGATGACATGTCCGGAAATCGTTTCGGCCGATTCTTCAGATTTCGATGGGTTGCCAGCACTCTGTTCCAAAGGAAAGCCGGCGACCGGACCGGGATAATGAACCGGTGCCGGCGCGCTGGAGTAGCGGTTGATCCGGACCGAGTCTTCCCCCTCGTGAATTTCAAGTTCCGCGATATCCGATTTTTCGATAATTTCGATTAGCTTTTTTATTTTTCTGATATCCATCATACGGGTTTCTCGGCCAGTTTCCGGAATGCGGCCTGCAACGCAAGCTCGTAACCCTGCGCGCCCAGTCCACAGATCACGCCGGTTGCGATGTCGGACAGATAGGAAAATCTGCGAAACGATTCGCGTGCATACGGATTCGAAAGGTGGACTTCGATGAAGGGCATGGATGTCGCGAGCAGGGCATCGCGCAGAGCGATACTGGTATGGGTGAAGGCTGCAGGATTAATCACAATAAAGCCTGCCGACTCACGCGCGGCCTGGTGTATCTGATCGACAATTTCATCTTCCGCATTGCTTTGAAAAAAGTGAAGTTCGTGTCCCGCGTCGGAAGCAAGCTCTTCCAGCCTGAACCGGATATCCTCGAGCGTCATGTTGCCATACAACCCGGGTTCACGGGTTCCGAGCAGATTCAGATTCGGTCCGTTCAATACCGTAATTATCGCCATGGGGCCGGGCCCGCTTTTTTCAGGTAGGTGACAAAAAACCAGGGGAATCATTCCGATCGCGCGCTATTCTGCATGATCGCCGAGATTTTGTCCATATTGTTGTGAGATCCTTAACGTTCGATGCACGTTAGGTGCGGTTTGGTGGCGTGGTGGCCGAAGCCCGCGAGATTGGATTCAGAGTAAGGGGATCACCTCTTTTTGGATTTGTGCCGGGCTAAAGATGCCCGGATGGCGATGTACGATCCGGCCTTCCCGGTTCACGACCAGTGAATAAGGCACGACGCCGGTCAGATTGCCCAGGGTAGCCGAAATGCCCAGACCGGACAAGCCGGCGACAAGAATCGGGTAATTGAATTTGCGCTTTCCGGAGAATTCCCGCACCGCTTCGGCCGCTTCGACCGCTATGCCGATAATCTGCAAGCCCTGGCGTCCGTGAGACTCCTGCATTTTCACGAACAGCGGGATTTCTTTGAGGCAGGGCGGGCACCAGGTCGCCCAGAAATTGATCACCAGTACCTTGCCCTTCCATTCAGCGATGTTGTGATTCTTACCCTCGGTGTCCGGCAGGGAAAAACTCGGTATGTCCGGATAGGTTCCGGCCTTACCGAATCCGGTCGCCTGATAGGCCAGGAATCCACCGAAAACCGCGGCCAGCGCAACGGTCACGAACAAGCAGCGCTTATACATTCGGCAGGAACTGCTGCAAGTGCTCCAAAAAGCGTTCGGCGTCCTTATAACCGACGATGCGGTAGGCCCGATGCTCGCGACTGCCGGGTTCGAAAAACAGGATCGCCGGGGGGCCGATCAGATCGAAGCGCTTCAGCAGTTCCTGATTTTCGGGGGTATCGCG
>JBOICY010000281.1:0-4940 GCA_050740335.1 Methylococcales bacterium
GATCTCACCGGGTTCGATGCAGGCCTCGGATTCGGCCAATATGCGTTGCTTGTAGTCGGCGTCGAAGCGGCGGCGAGAGGCCTTCTCCAGCACTTCACTGGAGGTTTGTGCCGCCCCGCGCCCGCCCGTGGACACTCCAGTCGCCCTACGGGCTTCTTGCGTGTCCACGGCGGGCGGGATCGATTGTGAAAGGGGTTGTTTAGGCAGATCAGTCATGGCTTTATCTCCGGGAATCTTCCCTAATTAAATCATGGGAAGGTGTCTCAGGTATATTGACACAGAGGGTAACCGCATCCGGCTCCCGTACGGACCCCTTGACTTGCTCGTAGAGCATTGTATTACCTCTCCCAATGGCTGGATAACCCTTTCGAACGGAATCTTCACTTCCTCCCGCTCGGCGCTTACGTTGGCAGCTCCAGCCCTCCTAGGCACGGAGATTGCCTCGAACTCAATCTCTGCCCCGCTAGGGAGGGCATAGGCATAAGTGATCTGTTCAGTCATAATGGATGCTCCATCGCCCCATCGGCTAGATGGTAAAATGGCACAAAGCTAATTGCTCTAAGATAGGTTTTGGAATTGAATGAGGACTTTTGAACGCCCTATTTCGCCGAAAAAAAGAGTATCGCATGGTTTGGGGCCACCACAAACCAAATCTTGGTCCAGAACTGGGGACTTTCCGGACCATTCAACCGATAAACGGGCGACCAGGGTCAGTTCTCCTATTCCAGCATTTTGAAGACCAGCGGATAAATTTGGTCGTCAACCCTGTTCTGTGTGCAAACGATTCCGCCAATACCCCGGTCGTCGAGATTGATGCACTATCGCAACAACGAGCATTTCTTCCGAGTACTCACGCACAACGATGGCATACGGAAAACGCTTGAGGAGGAGCCGTTTAGCCCCTCGACCACCCGTGATGCCGGGTACCTTCGTGAGCGGAACGATCCCATTTTCGAGAAGGTCCAGCGCGAGATTAACCGCCTGGTCGAATTCTACACCAAGGCCGGGACGCTTCTGCTCGTACCATGCCGCCGCTTCGATCGCTTCTTCTGCCGCGTCTTCAAGAATCCGTATTCGCCGCACTAAAGGCTGCCGATCCGAGCCTGCATGCGTCGTCGAAACTCCTCACGGTCAATCAGTTTTGCGGTGTTCGAATCAATCTCGGAGAGGCGACGTACAATTTCTTTATCCCATGCATCGGCAGCATCCGGATCGGTTGGCGAATCCAAGCTCTTAACCAATGCATGTGCTAATTCGGCGCGCTCCGCTTCGGGTAGGCTTAGAGCCTCGGAACGAAGTTTGCCTAATGTTTCACTGACCATAAATTCTCCGAAGACGCTATGTCCGAGTATCATATGCAGAATGAACACACCGAACAAGCCCATCAGGCCCACAACTCATTGCCGAAAACCTGGCGGTTATTATCTACTCGTAACACCGGTTAGGACAAAAGGCCAAGGACTCCCCCGCTCGGCGTACTCAAGTGACGCTGGACGAATGTGGCAAAATTGATTTCGATAAGAAGATAAATGTCTTTGCCAAGATTGACACGAAGCTCTGGCACTAGCTGCTATCATGAAAATTGCTTTGGGTATCGAATACGATGGCCGGGAATTTTGTGGGCGGCAATGGCAGCCGGATCGTCGATCAGTACAGGAGATTCTAGGAAAAGCGGTTCCCAGCAAGCGTAGCCCGGATGCAATGAAATGGAATCCGGGATGTTCGAGGGACTGGGTCTTCCGTATTTCGCTGCGCTATATACGAGCTACGATTTACGATTCCGGTCGGGCAACTGCGCGGGAATTCGGCTACTGCGTACGGCGGAACCATGGAAGGGTTTCACCTTGTGGGTAACTACGAACGAATTCCGCCGGATGCGAAACGACCCGCGACGCGGGATTGGCGGGTCGCCCTGCTTCTATCGAAGCGAGCGGATTCCTTCGAAAAACACGTTCGTTATGCGTCGTACACTAACGATTATCGTATCAATGGGAATCATGAAATGACCGAGAACGTTGAAAACCTGATTTTGGAACATTTGCGTACTGTACGGCCCAGTACTGATCGGGTGGCACTCGGTGTTGTAGCCGATTTATCGGGGAAAATTCTCTTAGCCAGGCGCCCTGAATCGGCCTATCAGGGCGGGCTATGGGAGTTCCCCGGCGGGAAACTGGAAGCCGGAGAGTCCGTGCTGGCCGCGCTTCGCCGCGAGCTTTCAGAGGAACTTGGAATCGACGCGGGGCGCGCGTCACCTTTGATCCGCATTCGCCATCGTTACCCGGATTTGTCAGTAGTGCTCCATGTGTTCCGGATTGACGGCTTTTCGGGTCACGCGGTTGGACGCGAGAAACAGCAGATTCGATGGGTGGAACCGTGTGACTTGTGCCGATTCGATTTTCCGGAAGCCAATCTGCCGATCATTTCGGCAATCCGCCTGCCTGCGATCTGGCCGATTATGAATGATGATTTCGCGGACCCCGGGCGTCTCGAAAGTCGCTTCCACGAGTGGGTGGCGGGCGGTGTGACGAGCATGCAGATCCGATGCAAGCAGGCTTCGTCCGCGCATTTTGCAGATTCGGTCAAACCACTGTGTGCAATGGCCAGGCGTCTCGGGATCAAGGTGGTGTTGAACAGTGAGCCCGGAATCGTTCAGGGGCTCGGCGCGGCCGGGGTACATTTGAACAGCCGCCTGTTGTTACAAATTAGAACGAGGCCTGTGGTCAAGGATTATTGGATCGGCGCTTCGTGCCATAATCTGGAAGAATTGCTGCATGCCCAGCAAACGGGCCTGGATTATGCGTTCTTGTCTCCGGTCTATGCGACAAGCTCTCATCCGGGTCGCGAGCCCTTGGGATGGGAACGGTTTGCGGCATGGGTGGATCAGGTCAATATACCGGTTTATGCCTTGGGTGGCATGACACCGGATGATCTGGAACCGGCGCGCGCTCATGGAGCACAGGGAATAGCCGGGATCAGTGCTTTTGCGGAATGATCCGAAGCGGCACCAGGGTTTAACGTGTTGCAGACGCGTTCCGGTATCAGGAATCGGAGTCCGAAATGCTCCAAAAATCATCGGGGGTATCCTCGGAGTTGTCTGGATTGAGCGCTTCCCCCGCGATGACGTGCTCTTCATTGGCCCAGCCGCCAAGATCGATCAATTTGCAGCGCTCACTGCAAAAAGGACGGAAAGGCAAGGAAGGGCTCCAGTCAACCGGTTTGCCGCAGCGAGGACATTTGACCCGAGAACCGGCCTTTTCGATGTTCAGAAAATGCATCTAGTGAGCAGGAATTGGATGTCGTTACTGGTTTGTGCGGGCCGTTCGTTTTTATCCGCGGTCATGAAACGGACCGTGAAACGGTGTTTGCCACCGCTGATTTCCGCGAAATAGGGCATCGAGGCCATGATCGACACACATAGCATTTGATAGGGCAGGCTGCGATCGAGCGATTGTTGAAAGAACCCGGAGTTGGCCATTTCCTTGGTCGGAACCGAACTTTGCCGGATGAAGCGCAGGATCAGGTCGATCGCTTTGCGGATAGTCATGAAAGGCTGGGTCCATTCGAGCAGATCCTGGTGCCTTCGATGTTCGTCCTGCTCGAGCCAGAAATGATATTCGGGGAGATCGAAGGCGCAGGTTCCCCCGGGGATGGAACTCCTTTGCGAAATGCTTTTGAACAGCTCGTTTTCCATCAGGCTCAGTCCGATTTTGCCGTTCGTGGCATAAAGTTTCCGGCTGATTTTATCCAATTCATCCCGGATGAGTTCCAGTTTGTCCTGGTCCACTCCCTGACTTCGCGCGATTCTCGCGAGTACGCTGGAATGTCTGTCAAGTTCCTTGAGGATTTCGGATTTGAGATCGTTGCGACTGAAGATGGTCAGAACGTCCAGAAGCATGGTAATGACCGCTCGGCTGTCCCACACGCAGGTGCCATCCATGAAATGGTCGACCTGCTGGAATAATTGTTCCAGACGCAGAAAAATGCGAATCCGCTCGCTTAGGGGGAATTCAAAAACGAGTAAACGTTCGTTCAATTTAACCAACCGGTATTTTTCGAGAGCTTTAAATAAAAATTGTGAAGCTTTTCTACCTGATTATCAAGCGATGTCAGATCCGCATCGTTAAAAATGACATCGTCCGCCGCGCTTAACTTTTCTTCGCGACCCGCCTGGTTTTCGAGGATTCGCGCGATTTGACTGTCATCGAGATGGTCCCTCGCCCGGACTCGCTCGTATTGAAGTTCTACCGGGCTGTCAATCACGAGGACGCGGTCAAACAGCTCGACACGCCCGGTTTCGAGCAGCAGGGGAACACAAACGATGCAATAGCCGCCCCTGACCCGGCTGATTTCGGTTTCGATGCGCTGGTAAACGAGCGGATGTAGAATCGCTTCCAGTTCTTTTCGTTCCGGCGGTGAATTGAAAACGATTTCGCGAAGCAGGGCTCGGTTCAAATGCCTTCGGGAATCGAGTATGCCGGTCCCGAAGTGTTGCACAACACCCGGCAGGCCTGCTTCGCCCGGTTCAGTCAGTCGGCGGGCGATTTCATCGGCGTCGATAATTTCAATTCCTTGCCGTCTGAAAAGGTTGGCGACTATTGTTTTTCCGCAACCAATCCCGCCCGTCAGACCTATTTTCAGCATTGCGGTATTGTACCCTAAATTCCTTTGCCTCTGGGTGCTTGCATGGATGCGAACGGATACCAAACAGCCGAATTTTCGATAATCCAGCCCCCACGTACAATTTTCACCGCTTTTGTTTTTCAGCGACTTGCAAGGAGCAGGAAAAATTTGTTTCGAAAAAGGACTAAACATGCCCGGAGTAAACTGAGACAATCGAGTCTAACTCATTGTCCCGAGAGGTTTGCTCCGGTCGCCTGCTTTCGAAGCAATGATTTCCTACGGCGGGTTAGTCGTCGGTCCCGAAGCGATTGCCTACATTC
>JBOICY010000282.1:0-5202 GCA_050740335.1 Methylococcales bacterium
TTGTTCGACTTTGGCAATTTGCTGCTCGGTCAAAAACAGTGGCATCATATCCACGTCCGGGTTATCGCCAAACGCGAGATCCAGTGCTTCGGTTTTGCTGTAAAAAATCCTGCCAAAACCCGCGGGGGTCATTAGCAGCAATATCGCCAATGAAAACAAAGTCAAACCTGTTCGATGAATGATGGTTTTCATATTGAAATCGAAACCCGTAATTCGACCGATAAACGTTACCGGTCAGAATACGTACCCTAACCCTATATTGAATTCATCCGGCACATCCCCGACCTTCGCGGAAAAATTCCGGTAGTCCGCTTTGATCACAATATTGGGAATCGGTTTGTATTGAAGACCGAACTGGAAAACCTGGCGGTCAAGATTGGGGTTATCAGCAAAACCGCTTGGCGCGCTCGCAATCGTGTCGAAATGTTCATAGCGGAAAAACGGCGCCAGATACTGATCGGTATCAATCAGGATCGGCAGCACATTATATGCGATCTCGGTATACCAACCGTAATTCGATTTGCCGACGGTCTGCCCCCTGTCGAGGCTCAAAACCCCCGCATCGCCGATGTGACCCCAGGCACCCAAGGCCCGGAATTCCACGCCATAATACTTCCATTGGATGTGTGTTTCATAAAGTTGGGTAAAGACATTGATTTGCTGTCCGGCATACAGTTGATTCTGACCTGAATTTCCGAGGTATGCCGAACCGCCGAAGGTTAAACCCGGATGTACCGGGGGAGTATAATCGATCCGCATCACCCAGGCCAGATCCTCGGCCACTGCCTGGCTCCCGGACTGCCGTCCTCCGCGTATCCCGGTCGAACTGAAGCCCTTGGCATCCAATCCATTCGTTCCATAGGTTGTATAAGTCAATCCGGGCAGTATTTCGCCAAATAAGCCGACACCGTTCTCATGCCAGGTGGATGGAATAATGAATCGCTCGACCGCGGGTCTTTGATTGCCGAAAAAATAAGGCGATTCATGAATCAGGTTGATAAATCCGACCGGTTGCAGCACATTCCCGGCACGGATATTTACCCGGGGGTCCAGCAGAAAATCGAGGTTCGCAAATTCGACTGATACGTCTCCATTATTTTCGGTCGATGCATGCTCGAATTCCAGTTCGCTGTTAAACAAAATATTATCGGTGAACCGATAACCCAGATACACGACCGCGCGCAGTAGGTCCGCAGTATCCGGCGTTGAACCCTGGTCGGAAACCACATTCTGATAAAAGGCCTCGCCGTAACCGCCGATCGATAAGCCCTTGTCGGCGTGATAAACCTTCGAAGCCGCAGGACCCAGTCCGTATTCACTCTTCAGCGCCTTTTCTTCCGGAATCACCAGAGCGGTCCGAAGCTTTTCGACTTCCTGGCTTAAAATATCGGTTTTCCGGGCGACCTCCTTGACCTCCGCGGACTCCGAGCTTTTTGCCACGGAACCGGACTGCGCACTTGGTTTTTCGGATCCTCCCTGTTTTACCTGTGCTTCCAGCTTCTGGTTCAGAGTATCGATCTGTTTCTGCTGATTTTGAATAACCTTCCACAAATCATCGACGCTTGGCGGCTTGTCGGCCGCGTGGCCGGACGAAGAAGCGATTAGCATGAGGACTGCACTAACCCATTTTAATGATATCGATCTCACTGCGGTCTCCCAAATTTCTGTTGGTTACTTTCGAGTCTGTAATCATAATACAGAAACTACGGGAAATGCAAACGATAATCATTAACGCCACGATTAAAGGTATCTGGCTTCCGGGATCCTCCGAAAGGCAGGGAATTAGACGCCTATCATAATAATCGGTGGCTTAGGTCGTACCGCGAGCCCATCCCGGACTCCGGCAACGTCAAGCAGGACCACGGGACCACGGATCTACTTGCAGAAGTGGGCGAGATCCAACCCGGCTCCTTACATGTTATGGATCAGATTATCTTGGTCACGAGGATCGCCCTTCTTCGGGCGCAATTCGGATTGTTTACGTTCCTCCAGGAGTTCCTCGATCATCGCGTCCCAGGAAGAATATTTAATAAAATCAGGGTTTCCTGCTTCATACTGGGTGGCGAAGTTTTGTTTACCGAGTTCAATGATTTCCGCCACGGTTTTCCGGTGAACCATGGTCCGGAATCCAGCTTCGCTCTCGGCATATTGCTTGAGCGACCAGAAAGAAACCTGAAATTCAACCTGTTGCTTCACGGGAAGGTTACGTTCAATTCCGCTTACCGAACGAGAAAGCGATCTGTCGCTACCGGCATTGATCTTGTCGCTCTGCCCACAACCCGTCCCTAGGCTCACACAAACCAGCGCTATTATTATTATCGAATTAATCTTCATCTCGGTTGCTCTCCGTCCGCATCACGTATAATGGATTCCCATTATACCCCATGCTTATTCGAACCGGCCCCGGACATGTTGGATTTCGTGCGCCTTCTCAAGGGGCGTTACCAGAGTATTTTGAATCACGCACAGGACCGCGCGCCAATCAATTCGCTCGGAAAGGACATCCTGAGTTCACTTTGTTTAAGTGAAGCCTTTCTGGAAAAAGGCGATTGCCTAAGACGCCATCCGGACCTGGCTTTACAAATCGCCGTCATCGGTCCAACACAAGCCGGCAAGAGTTCCGTCGTAAACGTGCTACTGGCCCAAGAAGTTGCGGGAGTCAGTCCATTGGCTGGATTTACGACCTGTCCACAGGGTTTCGCACTGGGCATGCGGAATTCCGATCGCTCAGTGATCGAAAGCTTTTTTCATGATTTTCGTCGTATGGATCGCGCGGAAAGCCTTGCGAATCCGAATAGTATTTATTCGCTCGGACTGGTCCGCACGGAGGAACATCCAAATTTACGAAGCTGTGTGATCTGGGACACTCCGGATTTCGACTCGATCCATTCCGCGAAGTATTACAACAGTCTGTTAAAAACCATTGCATTGGCCGATGTGATCCTGCTTGTACTCAGCAAAGATAAGTATGCCGATCAGACGGTCTGGAAGTTGCTGTCTTTGATCGAAACCCTGAGACAGCCCACGGTCATTTTTCTGAACAAAATCTCGCCGGAGAACGCTCCTGCCGTAATTCAGTCATTGTCCGGACAATGGCAGCATTCCAGAACAGACCCGGTCCCTCCGATCGTGCCGGCTCGATTTTTCAGCGAAGGAATCGGCCCCGGAAACGCAGGCAAGGAACGCGATCAACTGATTGTTGATCTGACCCGGGCAATGCCGGCCGTCGACCGGTCCCAACACCATCGAATCTGCATGATGCTCTTGAATCATCATTGGGCAGATTGGACCGAGGCGGTCAGGCAGGAGCAGAATCTGCTTTCCGAATGGGATCATCTCGTAGCTTCCTCGGCGAGCGGCGCAATTGAAATCTACCGGCGTGATTACCTGAATCACCCGCAGCATTTCGAAACCCTTCAACGGGCTTTGGCCGAACTGCTGACTTTGCTGGAGATTCCCGGAGTGGCTTCGCTGCTGATGAGGACTCGCGAGTTATTGACCTGGCCAATCCGTCATCTTTTCCGATTGGGAAAAAGCCGATCCCGCACTTCGGGCGATGACTCGCGGAAAAGTCAGGAAACGCAGGTATTGTACCGGATGTTTGACCATTTCACGATCCGGCTTTCCGACGCGGTCTTTTCGAAACGTGTGGAATTCGGCGAATTCGAATACTGGTGGAGCGAAATCTCTTCCCTGCTTAAATCGGAAAATGCGTCCTTGTCGGAAACGTTCAATCAGGCGGTAGGCATCTACCAGAAGGAATTTCGCCTCGAGATCGAAGAAGCGGCACATCGTCTGTACAGCAAGCTCGAACAACAGCCGGCAACCCTGAACGGCCTGCGGGCCACGCGCATCACGACCGATGCCGCGGCACTAGCGATCGCCCTGAAGACCGGGGGTATCGGTATTCAGGACTTTGTGATTACTCCGGCGGCGCTTTCGCTGACCTCTTTCCTGACAGAAAGTGCACTGGGTCACTATATGCGCCGAGTCGAGGCGGAATTGAAACAGAAGCAATTAAACGCCGTCACGACACGAATATTTGATGACGCGCTCGATCGGCAACTGAAAAATCTGCCCGCGCGGATGGCTCCAGGCAACAAATTCAATATTTCGGAAGAATCCTTGAGGGATGCCGAAGCGCAACTTCATGTGTTCTGAAACAGACCGCCTGTTGTCAGGCGTCCTGGAACGGGCCCGATCCTGGGCCGCTGAATGTCGCGAACTCGGCTGGCTCCAAACGAAAGATGTCGATCGCTTTGATCGGATCGAACTCCGCTCGCCCTCCGCCCTGTTCCGGAACGCCGGCCAGCGCCCGCTGGTCGTCGCCTTTTTCGGGGGCACCGGAGTCGGAAAGAGTACGCTGTTAAATCGTCTCGCCGGACACGAAGTTGCCCGGACCGGGGTGGTGCGCCCAACCTCGCGGGAAGTTTCGTTGTACCTGCATCGGTCCCTGGACCTTCATCAATTACCGGAAAATTTTCCGATCGAAAAAGTCCTGATCGACCGGCACAGCCATGACGAAATGAGCATTGTGCTTTGGATCGATATGCCCGATATCGACAGTACGGAAAAATCCAACCGTGAAATGGTACTCGAATGGCTGCCCCATATCGACCTGTTGGTCTACGTAGTCAGTCCGGAACGCTATCGCGATGAGACAGGCTGGCGGCTACTCTTGTCCGAAGGCTCGCGGCACGCCTGGCTGTTCATAATGAACCAGTTCGATCGAGGGGATGCCTCGCAATTAAAGGCATTGTACCGGCAGCTTTTGGACGCCGGATTTAAAGATCCGGTGGTATTAGCTTGCGATTGTTCCGGGATCCCCTCGGCCACCGAAGATGATTTCAAGCAATTGAAAGACTCCATTGACCGCCTCGCGAACCGACATACCGTGCGCCAGCTTGAACTCCGAAATGTGCTTGCCAGAATGCACGAAATCGAAATAAACATCGGTATTGGTTTAGGCGCGATGGGAAGTACCGAGGCGATCGAAGGTGTCCTCAAAAAATGGGAATCGATCTGGAGCGATGCGGCCAATGACCTCGATGAAGGGATGCAATGGCCGATACAGGAGGCGGCCCGTTGTCTGGGGAGCGCGGGCGGCGATCGAACACTGATCAAACGTCTCGCATCTGCGGCCAGACTGGAAAACCAATCTCAAAATCCGCGATCAATCAATCCGGTGCTGTGGGACGAGTG
>JBOICY010000283.1:0-6897 GCA_050740335.1 Methylococcales bacterium
GTATATAGGAATCGTGCCGGTGTCAATAAATTGTTCATGACGGGAATCCCTTCCCTGTATTCCCGGAGGTCGATTCCAGTGCCGCGAATATTTTTTCAGAAATACGATCAACGCTCCCGACACCTGGAATCGAGAAAAATTTGAGCTTGCCCTTGGCCGCCGCTTGGGAGTAATAACCGACCAGGGGCTCCGTTTGTTCATGATAGACCGACAAACGTTTGCGCACCGTCCCCTCGGCATCGTCATCGCGTTGAATCAAGGGTTCCCCGGTCAAATCATCCTGGCCCGCGACTTTAGGCGGGCTGAATTCGATATGATAGATGCGGCCCGAAGCCGGATGAACTCTCCGTCCGCTCATCCGATCGACAATTTTCTCGTCATCGACCGATATTTCAATGACATGATCGATGTCAACCCCCATTTTCGCCAGACCTTCGGCCTGAACGAGGGTCCGCGGAAAACCGTCCAGCAGAAAACCCTGCACGCAATCGGGTTCAGCGATCCGGCTTTGAATCAGCCCGAGTATGATGTCGTCGGAAACCAGCTTTCCGGCATCCATGACTTTTTTGGCCTCGAGACCCAAGGGTGTTTGCAGGCGAACCGCTTCACGCAACATATCGCCGGTTGAAATTTGGGGGATATGATATCTTTCGCGGATCCGTAAGGCCTGAGTGCCTTTCCCGGAACCGGGACTTCCGAGCAGAATGAGTCGCATGCCTTTTACCTCGTGGCTAAGTTTTTATTATTCGATTGTCGCTTGCCTGTCTGGCTGCGCCGAGAATCGGGGCTTTCCGATCGAATCGGGTGCCCTTCGGCGGGGGTGCGTAATCAAAACCGCTCACCTGTGTTCCATCAGGCTCGGAAGCGCCGCACGCAGGTAGTTCACCATCGACCAAAGGGTCAGGATCACAGCCGTATACAACAACACATAGCCCACGATCCGCGTGGAAAGCCCGAATAGTTCCCCGTTGAACAACAGACTCGCGATCGCGGTCATCTGCGCGACGGTCTTCACCTTCCCGACCCAAGAGACTTCCACCTTGTTGCGCAGACCCAATTCAGCCATCCACTCGCGCAAGGAAGCGATCGTGATTTCGCGGCCGATGATCACCGCGGACGGGATCGCGAGATACGCGGAGGGTTCCGCCTGAACGATCAGCACGAGCACCACGGCCACCATGAGCTTGTCCGCGACCGGATCCAGAAAGGCTCCGAATTTGGTGACCTGGTTCATGCGGCGGGCCAGATAACCATCGAGCCAGTCGGTGACCGCCGCGGCGATAAAAATGAACGAGCAAATCGCATCGGAAGCTTTCCAGGGCATATAGAACACCAGAACCAGCACCGGAATCATCGCGATTCTGATCAGAGTCAAGTTTGTCGGCAGATTGAGATCCATAGAACGGTCCTCCAGGCTCCGACTGATCAGGAATCAAGCCGGCCTGGCGAATATTTTTGTCGTTTTCGGGTTGCGGTAGTTTTGCTATTGATTGGAGGTAATAGTACAACAAAAACGATTGCAGGCACTGTTTCGGGCTCGTTACGTTTCACAATCCATCCCGGGCTGCAACGGGCGGGCATCCTTTCAAAAAGCCAGTTCAGCCGTGAAACGTGTCATAAATTCGCTGCGCGAGTTGCCGGCTGATTCCGTCCACACCGCACAGGGCCTCGACTCCGGCCCGCCTGATTTCCTGTAAACCACCGAATTGTTTTAACAGCAATTGGCGGCGTTTCGGTCCGAGTCCAGCGACCTGCTCGAGAACCGAGCGCTTGTTACTGCGCGCGCGCCGTTGCCTGTGTCCGGTGATAGCGAACCGGTGCGCCTCGTCCCGGATATGCTGAATCAACAAGCGCGCCGGTGCGTCCTGTGCCATTGTAATCGGGTGACTGTCTCCCGCACAGTAGAGTTGTTCCATTCCGGATTTCCGGGAAGGGCCCTTGGCCACACCGACCACCATTAGGTCACCGATTTCGAGTTCTTCGAGTACCTCGGCGACGGCATTGATCTGACCTTTGCCGCCGTCGATGAAGAGAATATCCGGCTTTTGGCATTCACCCGCCTGGATGCGCCTGAACCTGCGTCCGACGGCTTGTGCCATCGCGGCGAAATCATCTCCGGGAGTCACGCCGCCGATATTGAAGCGCCGATACGCGGATTTGACCGGACCGTCTCCATCGAATACGACACAGGAGGCGACCGTCTGATCCCCCTGCGTGTGGCTGATATCGAAGCACTCGAGCCGTTTCGGAACTTCGGGCAGACCCAGTTCCTCTTTCAGGTTGAAAAACCGGGCGTGCAAGCCTTGTTTGTTGGCCAATCGACTGTTCAAGCCGTTTTCGGCGTTGCTCATGGCCAATTCCAGCCACTTCAAGCGCGAGCCCCGGAGCGGAGTCGAAATGGAAATCCGGGTCCCGCCGCGCATTCCCAGTACACTTTCCAGCAAATCCCGGTTATCCGGATCGTGGCTCACGAGAATTTCACGCGGTATTTCCCGCTCCAGATAATATTGCGGAATGAAGGCTTCGAGAACCGTAGCCGCTTCGCTGTCCCCGGGCAGATTCGGGAACAATGTCTTGTCACCGATATGCTGCCCTTTCCGGACATAGACGATCTGCACACAGGCCAGGCCGGCCCTGGAAGCGCAGGCCAGGATGTCGAGATCGCCGCGTTCGCCGTGAACATATTGCTTTTCCAGGACTTGACGCAAGGTCGCAATCTGGTCGCGAAAGCCCGCGGCTTTCTCGAATTCCAGTCTGGATGCGGCTTGTTCCATTTCTTCGGCCAGTTCGCCGATGATCCGGCTGCCGTCTCCCTGCAGGAACATCATCGTGTGTTCCACCTGCCTGCGGTAATTATCGATGCTGTCCAGGCCGACACAGGGGCCCGTGCAGCGCTTGATCTGATATTGGAGACACGGCCTCGAGCGATGCTTGAATACGGAATCTTCACACTGGCGCACCGGGAAGATCCTTTGCAGCAGTTTCAGACTTTCGCGGACCGCGCCGGCGCTCGGGTAGGGGCCGAAATAACGGCCTTTCTGATTTTTCGCGCCCCGGTGGAAACCGATCCGGGGATAGTCCTGATGGCTGGACACATAGATATAGGGATAACTTTTATCGTCACGCAGGCAGATGTTGTAACGCGGTTTGTGGCGCTTGATCAACTGGCTTTCGAGCAGCAGGGCTTCGCCCTCGGTATGGGTCACGGTGACCTCGACCGAGCGGATATGGGCGACCATGACTTGCTGTTTCGGAGACACGTCTTTTGTTCCGAAGTAACTGCCGACCCGCTTCTTCAGGTTTTTTGCCTTGCCGATGTAGATAATTTCGGATCTCGCATCGAGCATCCGGTAAACTCCGGGACGCTGAGTCAAGGTCCTCAAGAAGCCTTTGATGTCGAATTCCGGAGTTTCGGGTAATTGTGAGGGCATTATTCGATCAATCCGCTAATGGTACGAAACACCTCCCGGGACAGGTCATTTGGCAATCGATGGGTTTGCAGGACGCGCCGAGGCCGGCGCTCACTCGACCGCTTTCATGCTGAGCCTGACGCGTCCCTGCCGGTCGATTTCGAGGACCTTGACCTTGACCGTATCGCCCTCGTTGAGTTTGTCGCTGACTTTATCGACATGTTCGTCGGAAATCTGGGAAATGTGCACAAGGCCGTCCTTGCCGGGCAGGATCGTCACGAATGCGCCGAAATCCATGAGTCTCGCGACCCGTCCGACATAGACCTTGCCGACTTCGACATCGGCGGTGATTTCCTCGATTTGCCTGCGCGCCGCGATTCCGGCCTGTTTGTCGACCGAAGCCACTTTGACGACGCCGTCGTCGGTGATATCGATCGTGGCACCGGTCGACTCGGTGATGCTTCGAATCGTCGCGCCGCCTTTGCCGATCACATCCCGGATTTTACTCGGATCGATCTTGAAGGACAAAATTCTGGGTGCAAAATCCGACATCTCACTGCGGGATGCAGGCATGACTTCGTTCATTTTCGCGAGGATGTGCATGCGACCCAGTTTTGCCTGTTCGAGCGCGGTCTTCATGATCTCGACGGTAATTCCATCGATCTTGATGTCCATCTGCAGCGCCGTGATCCCGTCCCGGGTACCGGCGACCTTGAAATCCATATCGCCGAGATGATCTTCATCGCCCATGATATCCGACAAAACGGCGAATTTTTCTCCTTCCTTGACCAGTCCCATCGCGATGCCCGCGACCGGCGCCTTGATCGGGATTCCGGCATCCATCAGGGCGAGGCTGGTCCCGCACACGCTGGCCATCGAGCTCGAACCGTTCGATTCGGTAATTTCGGACACGACCCGGATTACATAGGGAAACTGATCCATGTCCGGGATCACCGCGAGAACGCCTCTTTTCGCCAAACGGCCGTGGCCGATTTCCCGGCGTTTCGGCGATCCCATAAAACCGGTTTCGCCGACACTGAAAGGCGGAAAATTATAATGCAGCATGAAGGGCTCTTTATACTCGCCGGCCAGGGCATCGACGATCTGCGAATCGCGCTCGGTGCCGAGCGTGGCGACCACCAGGGCCTGAGTCTCGCCGCGCGTAAACAAAGCCGAGCCATGAGTACGCGGCAGCACGCCGGTGCGAATGGCGATCGGACGTATTGTGCTATGATCGCGCCCGTCGATCCTGGGATTACCCGAAAGTACCCGCCCGCGTACGACGCATTTTTCGAGCTTTTCGAGTTCACTGCGAAGGACCGATTCCGGATATTGGTCATTCGCGGCGAGCCGCTCCACCACGGTCGAACGGATTTCTTTTAATTTTTGCTGCCGTTCGAGCTTTTCGGCAATCTGATAAGCCTCCGCGATCAGTGACTCACACTGGTTCTTGACCGCCGTGGCAAGCTCGGTATTTTTTTCCGGCGGAAACCATTCGAGCCCCGCTTTCCCGGCTTCCGAAGCGAGGCCCCGAATCGCCTCGATGGCAACCTGCATCTGCTCGTGCCCGAACAGGACGGCACCCAGCATGATATCTTCGGATAACTCCCGCGCTTCCGATTCGACCATCAGGACCGCATTATGGGTCCCGGCAACCACGAGATCGAGCAGAGAATCCTGGATTTCATTGGCGTCCGGATTCAGCAGATAGGCTCCGTCCTTGTATCCGACGCGGACCGCGCCGACCGGGCCGTTGAAAGGCAATCCGGAAATCGCGAGCGCGGCCGAGGTCCCGAGGATCGCGGGAACGTCCGGGTCGACATCGGGATTCAGGGACAGGACCGTCGCGATTACCTGAACTTCGTGGGTAAATCCTTCCGGAAACAAGGGGCGGATCGGACGATCGATCAATCGCGAGGTCAGGGTTTCCTTTTCCGTGGGCCGGCCTTCGCGCTTGAAGAATCCGCCCGGAATTTTGCCCGCCGCGTAGGATTTTTCCTGATAATTCACGGTTAATGGGAAAAAGTCCCGCGCTTTGTCATTGCCGCTGTGCCAGACGACCGTGACCAGAAGAACGGTGTCTGCCATGTTGATCATGACCGCCCCATCCGCCTGACGGGCAATCTCACCGGTTTCGATGACGACGCGGTGGTCGCCGTATTGAAATTCTTTCCGAATTGGTTTCACTAGGATTTCCTTTTACGCTGTAACAAATCAATCACTTCCGCAATCCCAACCGGTCGATCAATGACTTATACCGTTCGAGGTCTTTTCTCTTCAGATAATCCAATAACTTTCTACGTTGATTCACCATCTTGAGAAGACCGCGACGGGAGTGATGATCCTTGGTATGTTCGGTGAAATGAGGGCTTAGATGAGTAATCTTCGCGGTCAATAACGCAACCTGAACTTCCGTCGATCCGGTATCCAATCCGGAAAGCTGGTACTCTTGAATCACCGAACGCTTCTGTTCTACGTTGAATGGCATGTCATTCGACTCCAGTTAGTAAATACAAAATCGAGGAATTCTAACCCTCATCGGTAAATTGAACAACTTCTACCGCTCCAGGATCGCGCCAGCCGTTCCTCGATGCTCGCGTTTTCAACGATCCAGGTTGTTCAAAAACAATTTCCGGGGCGCGACCCGCCTGTCCGGCAAGACCTCGCCCACTCCAAAAAAGCGGCTGTCCAGCGTGTACATTCTAACCCATCCTTGCGCGGCGGGATCGGAAGCCTCGACCGCCCTTCCCTGGCGTGCGTCGGATACGGAGTCCTGCGCGAATTCGAGCTTCGGCCAATTGCCGACCGCTTCGTCCATCGGCAGCAAACATCGTTCGTCCCGACATTCCGGCGCAAGCGATCGCAGGCGATCGATGGTCCATGAATCCTCGCTCCGAAAACGTCCGACACCGGTTCGTCGCAATGTTTCGACGTGGCCGCCGCATCCGAGCGCCTCTCCGATGTCTTCCGCGAGAACGCGGATATAAGTTCCCTTGGAACAGGCAACCTGCAATGTCAATCGGTCGCAGGTAGCGGCCAGCAAATCGAGTTTGGAAATGGTCACCGTGCGGGGCGACCTTTCCACTTCGATCCCGTTCCGCGCGTACTCATACAGGCGTACCCCGTTTCGCTTGAGCGCGGAATACATCGGCGGAAGCTGGCTGATCTGCCCCCTGAAGCGCGTGAGTATTGCGTTCAAATCTTCGTGGTCCAAATCGGGCAAGGGCCTGTGTTGTTTGACTTCTCCTTCGGCGTCGCCAGTGGTCGTGTTGAGTCCGAGGCGGATCTCGACCCGGTAATCCTTGTAACTGTCGAGCAGAAAGGCCGCCAGCCGGGTCGCCTGACCGAAACAAACCGGCAACAATCCGCTCGCCAGAGGATCGAGGCTCCCGGTATGTCCGGCCTTGGCCGCGCTGAACAGCCTTTTTACCTGCTGCAGCGCGTGATTGGACGAAATTCCGGATGGCTTATCCAGCAACAGGATGCC
>JBOICY010000284.1:0-10884 GCA_050740335.1 Methylococcales bacterium
GTTGTGGGGTGGCACGAAAGTTCGGCCATCTTGCCACAGTGTGTCTCCGATCCGCAAAAAACCATCGCCACATCGCTCCAGCCCGGCGATGGCGCGCAGCAGAGTGGTCTTGCCGCTGCCTGAAGGACCAAATATGGCTGTGACGCCTCTGGCGGGAATGGTCAGATCAACATCCAGAGTAAAATCCGGCCGCTCGAGCCGGAACCTTGCCGAGAGGGTCATGGCTGGATCACCATGAAGCGACGGTTGAGCACGTAGACAATCATCAGCATGCAGAACGAAAGCAGCAACAGTCCGCCCGAGAGCCAATGAGCCTGATCATATTCAAGCGCCTCAACGTGATCATAAATAGCAATGGACAGCACCTGGGTCTGGCCGGGAATATTACCGCCGATCATCAGGATCACACCGAATTCGCCTACCGTGTGCGCAAAACCCAGCACGGCGGCGGTCAAAAAGCCGGAGCGGGCCAGCGGCACGGCCACGGTCAGGAATCGGTCCAGCGGGGAGGCCCGCAGGGTCGCGGCGACTTCCAGGGGTCGGCGTCCTACGGCGGCAAAAGCAGTTTGCAGCGGTTGGACGACAAAGGGCATCGAATAAAGCACCGAGCCGACCACCAGGCCGGTGAAGGTGAAGGCCAGCGGCCGCCCGCCCAGCCACTCCATCAAGACCCCCACAAGACCGTGAGGTCCGAGCGCCACCAGTAAATAGAAACCCAGTACGCTGGGCGGTAACACCAAGGGCATGGCGACTACCGCTTCCAGCAGAAATTTAAACCGCCAACGGGTACGGGTGAGCCACCAGGCCAACGGTGTTCCCAGCAACAACAAGAGCAGGGTGGTTAAACCAGCCAGCTTGATTGTGATCGAAAGGGCGGTGAGATCGTACCCATTCAGCATCATGGCGTGTCGTACCCGAACGATTGAATGATGGTTCGCGCCTCGCCGCTTTTCACGAACGACAGAAAGGCGCGCGCGGCCTCACGATCTTTCAGCAGCACCGCCTGCTGTTCAATCGGGGAATAGAGTGATTGCGGGACTTCCCAGAAAGAACCCACGACGGGATGACCGGGGCGTCTTATCTGGGAGCAGGCTACAAAACCCAGTTCGGCATTGCCGCTTTCGACGAACTGGAAAGTCTGTTCGATGTTCTCGCCACGCACGATGCGCTCCTGCAACGCGTCCCAACCACCGTAGGCCTGCAAGACTTCCCGGGCGGCTTTGCCGTACGGCGCGAGTGTCGGGTTGGCGATAGCCAGATGGCGAAATTCCTGTTGTTGCAGCACCTTGCCTTCCGAATCGACATAGCCCTCTTGCGGTCTCCACAGGACGATCTTACCCACGGCATCAGTGAATCGGCTTCCGGGACTGGTCAACCCTTCCTTTTCCAGCAATTCGGGGCGTTCGACATCGGCGGCAAAAAACGCGTCGAAGGGTGCTCCGTTTTTGATCTGCGCATAGTGCTTTCCGGTCGAACCGAAGATCAGGGTCACTTGATGGGCCGTACCCTCCTCGAACCGCGCGGCGATGGCCTTGATCGCATCGGTGAAATTACTGGCCACCGCGACGCTGATTTCATTGGCTTTGGATACCCCGATACCCGACAACCAAGCGAAAACCAGGACCAATGTGCGAAAGAACCTTGGTATCTTCATTGAGTCTCCCCCCTTGTGATTCGTTATATTATATAAAACATAACGTGAGATAAAAAATTTTTACAGATCGAGTCGCCGCGACCGTTCATCCAAGAATGCCTTGAAATCGCGATAAGCAGACCAGAAGCAGTCAATCGCACGCTCCCCGGCCTCGGTCAATACGGCGCCGCCGCCGCCTTGACCGCCGGTGGTTTTCCGCACCACGGGACGCCGGCCTTGATGGTTCATCTTGTCCACGAGTTTCCAGGCATGTCGATAAGACATCTCCATGGAACGCGCCGCGGCGCTGATCGAACCATGTTCGCGGATCCGCTCCAACAACACGACACGGCCGGGCCCAAGGAATGTACCCTCGGGCCCTTGGATCCAGAATCGTCCACGCAGTTGATAGTTCTCTTGCATCGAGTCTCTTCGATATCAAATCACAGGTGAGACCGTAATATACAATCAACCATCAAGTCTCTCAACTCAATGTTGAAGCCACGAGCATATCAAATCGGAAACCTGCCCCGACCATCCTGGACGGCGGTCTTTTGCGAATCGATCTTATCCTTCGTTCCGAGCTTGAAAGTTTATCTTATATCTTATCTCTCCCACCGACGGGCGCCGCGCTACCGAAAAGCTTCAAAAGGCTGGACCGCAACCTCCTCTCCCTCCTCGATGCTCGCCGCATCATGGGGCAGAACGATAAACGCATTGGCGAGGCTCATCGAACGCAGAATTCCGGATCCCTGTCGTCCTGTTAAACGGACTGTCCATTGTCCTGTTTCGGTTCGCTCCAGGATCCCCCGCTGGTATTCGGTACGTCCAGGTTTTTTTCGGATCCGGTCGAGGCTGCGAGCGTTGATGGTCAGTAAGCGGCTTGGCGCAGCGATTCCCATCAGTTTTCGCAGTGCCGGCCACACGAATTGATAATAGGTGACCATCACCGCAACCGGATTTCCCGGAAGACCGAAGAATGCTTTCGATCCGACGCAGGCAAAGGTCAGTGGCCGACCGGGTTTGATCGCGACTTTCGAGAAAAGAATCTTACCCAGACTTTGTAAAATTGTCCGGGTATGGTCCGCCTCTCCCACCGAAACACCACCCGTGCTGATAATCAGGTCGTTATCGTGTTGAGCCGTGACCATCGCTTCTTCGATCTGGTTCTTGTCATCCGGGACGATGCCGTAGTCGCTGACGTCGACCGGTAATTGCCTTAAAGCCGCATGCAGCGTATAGCGATTGCTGTCGAAAACATCGCCTTCGTCCAAGTGCGTGCCGATGCTCTTGATCTCGCTGCCCGTGGAAACGACTCCGACTCGAACCCGGCGTCGCACGTTAACCTCCCCGATCCCCAGCGAGGCGATCAATCCAATGTCGGCCGGGCCGCACAAACGACCCGTACTCAACACCGTTTCACCAATCTGAAGGTCTTCTCCGGCTGCCCGTATATTCTCCCCCGCTTTGCACCTGGAATGGATCTTGATCGAATCGCGCATGATTTCGACATGTTCCTGCATGACCACGCAGTCGGCGCCTTCCGGAATAATGGCTCCGGTCATGATCCGGATAGCCGTCATGGGCTTAAGCCTCGAGCGAAGCGGTTGTCCCGCGAGCGCCGTGTCGATCACCTTGAATTCAAGGCCGCCTTCTGTGCGCGACAAATCCGAACAACGGATCGCATACCCGTCGACAGCGGAATTCGTGTGCGCCGGCACATTCGCACCCGACACGATGTCGCCGGCAAGCACCCGGCCGGGCGCGGCGTGGAGCGGCACCCGTTCGGCCCCGCGAACCGGCGCGAGGCGGTTCAGGATCAGCTCCAGCGCTTCCTCGGCCCGAAGGCTCCCGTATTCGTTGAGTTCGCTACAACTCGGTGCGGCTTTGAATTTTTCCATGGATCGGAATACGGGTTGGTTGGACTGAAGATCTCGAGGAAGAACCGCAAGTTGACATTCTTGAGCTTTGTCTAAAATAATTTTACTATTCTACCCTTGTGGATCGGGTTCCGGCGGGTTTTCAAGGTGGTTTCGAGTCGTTTGAAAGCAAGCGTGAGGAAGTGATTTGGAAGTTTACCAGAACCTGATTCTTGGAGTGGGGCTTCATATAGGTTGGCTATGGCTACAGTTCATTCAAGTACGGTCGGTTACCGCCGGATTTCCAGAAAATTTATCATCGCCGGGTTTTCGATGGCCCTGTTTGCAAGCCTGTGCATCATAGTGACGCTGTGCATCCAGATCAGACTCGATACGACCGAGCTGGAGCGGTTCAAGGAAAGCGACTCGTTTCGATCCCGGGAAATCGAAGACATGAAGACGCGAATGGCCGAAATGGAAGTGGAGATTGGCGATTTGGTGCAATCACGAATCCCGAGTTTAAAGGAGTTGGCTCTCGACCAGGTAATTGATATCAATCACCGCTATGTCAAAAATATTGTATTTACGGTAACGGGCAAAAATGGCGATAAACGTTTTGAATACAAAACAGTCCTCGAAAACACCGGCATCGAAGTTATTGAGCCCAAGGCGACTGTAATTTTCTTCGATCGCCTGGGTATTCAAATCGGCCAGGCGGTGATTGACAACGATGCGCCGGGCGGCGATAAAGGGTCGCTCGATCCGGGAGAAATCCGTTCCTATTACAATTCCGTGCAATTCGCGGAGTCTTTAACGCCCCGTTATTTCAGGGTCATAATAGAAAGCGCTGAATAATTCGTATCAAGATTCAATTCAGGTTGCCGTTCGCGGCTAACCGGCTGTTATCGAACAGTTGTCGATATCGGAATGCCGCCTGCCCGGGATCTGCCTGTCCGAATATGCCGCTGGTCACTGCTAACAGATCCGCGCCGGCTTCGATCAACGCTTTCCCGTTTTCCGGCGTGATGCCGCCGATCGCGATTACCGGAACCCTGGCGGACGTCCGTGTCAGAATTTCGATTGGAACTGGCCGCGCCTCGGGTTTGGTCCGGGACGGGAAAAAACAACCGAAGGCCACATAGTCGGCCCCCTGCTCCTCGCCCCAGGCGGCTCTGGCGAGCGAATCGTAACACGAAATACCGACGATGGCCCGATCGCCGATCCGGCGGCGCGCTTCCGCAAGTCCTCGGTCGTGCCTGCCCAGATGGACGCCATCGGCACCGACTTGAGAAGCCAGTTCGATGTCGTCATTGATAATCAAGGGCACTCGACGGGAGCGGCATAGAACGAGTAAGTCTTTCACCAGTGCGACATCCGGTTTGTGTTGTTTTTCACGGTATTGGATGGCCGAGGCCCCGCCATCGATCGCCCGGGCGACCGCGGTCACGAGACTCGCACCCGGCCAGATGGCCGAATCGGTGATCGCGTAAAGGCCGCAAGTCGGGAAAGGGGTGGTCATGGCGTCCGGAGCTGAATCCATCGATCCGGAATGCTTTGCCCTTTTCCGGGCCTGAAACCCGCCTTAAGAGTTTCCCAGGTGAATTGTTGAGCTTCGGATATCGCGGCGAGAGGTTCGAAGCCGTGAGCCAGAAAAGCCGCGATAGCCGAGGCCAGCGTGCATCCCGAACCGTGGAAAGTACCGGCCAGGCGCTCCCAGCGAAACAACCGGACCGTCTCGGTGGGCCGGTATAGCCTGTTCACGACCTGCGGAGTGTCTTCGTCCGCGCCGGTAATCAGTACGTGCTCGCATCCGAGTGCATTCAGGTAGTGGCCGGACTCGTCCAGATCAAGGCCCGCCGGACTCATGCGTCTCGCCTCGGCAATGTTCGGAGTCACCACGGCTGATAGAGGAACCAACCCGGTGCTAATAGACCGAACCAGATCCTGATCCGAACAGTCGAAGCCTCCGCCGGCTGCCAGGACCGGGTCGAGCACCACGGGAATGCCTTTCCTTTCCTTGAGAAAGGAATGCAGAACCGACGCCGTTTCAAGGGATCCGATCAATCCGATTTTAATGCAGCGGATACCCATGTCGTTGTCAAGAACCCGCAACTGGTCCTCAATCTGTTTGCCGGACTGGGGATAGACCTGTTTGATGTTTCGAGTATCCTGTAAGGTGAGCGCCGTAACTACGGTACACGGGTAGCAGTTCAGAGCGGACAATGTCTCGATGTCCGCCTGAATCCCCGCCCCGCCGCTCGGGTCGTGCCCGGAAATGCTGAGGACGACGGGGCGGGCTTCGGACATAACGAGGGGTGGGTCAATACGAAAGGAATTTCAACGGGAACTCAGAATAGCATGAACGAAGAATCGAGGCAGCGTCGTTCGGCATGATCCTGTTCTTATTTGTCAGATTTCATTTCGTCGGCTCGCTTGGCCGATAAAGCCCTCGCCGCTTCCCGCGAGCGCGGCGATTATATTCTTCTGAATTTCGGAAGATCCCGAAAACAGCCGGCTGGCCATCGCGTCGTTGACCATTCCGGACAAAAGGCTTTCTTCGAGCAACCCGCTGCCGCCCATAATGTGAACCGCATCCAGACTCGATTGCAGGAAAGCTTCACTGCCGTACAATTTGGTCTGAGCCGCCGCAAGCGAAATGCGGCGCTCTTCGTCCTTGAGCCGTGCGCATTCCGATAACCATAAGTTCAGCGTGTCGAGCCGCAACTTCATGTCCGCGATCTTATGACTGATCGCCTGATGCCTGCCCAGATGAACGCCCTTGGCCACCCGGGTGCGACTGTATTCGAGCACGGTCTCGAATTGCCCATCCATGATCCCGCTGATCCCCGCGAATACGAACGCGCGTTCCATTTCAAGAGCCTGTTGGATCAGTAGACTCCCCGCGCCGAATTTACCGAGCTGCCTGTCACGGGGAATCCGGCAGTTTCGCAGGATCACCTCGCCGATCGGTGAACCTTTGCATGCGTTCAGACGAGTACTGAGAATTTCCACACCGGGATCGTTTGTCGCCACAATAAAGGCGGACAGTTTGCGCTCGAACAGCGCGTATACGATCAGAAAATCGGCAATCGGCGCGTTGCTGATCAACCGCTTATGTCCGTTCAGCACGAAGTCGCCCGCATTCGCCGCCGCCCGGCTGGAGAGGGCCGAAAGATCCGACCCCGCGCCGGGCTCGGTGATTGCGTGACCGCCGAGGATCTCGCCTTGCAGAGACCGGCTCAACCAGCGGGACTTTTGTTCTGGCGTACCGAAGACCAGCAGCGGGAATACCCAGCCCCACAGATGCGCATTGATCGCGAGTATCAGACCGCAGTCCAGCCAGCGTTTTCCGAATTCGCGATGATTCAGAACCAGGTCCGCAAAGCGGTTTCCATATCCCTGAAATTCGACCGGCATGGCATGCTTTAGAATTCCGGTCCCGGCGCAATCGAGGAATTTCTCGCGCGTGAGCGGTGTGCGGGTGGATTCCGGTTCTGGTTCGGAAACCATCAGCGACTACCCAGCTCCCGTTCGATTCCGGAATAATCGGGTTTTCCGTTGGACAATCGCGGCAATTGATTCAGCAGTAGATATTTGACCGGTTGCATATAGACAGGCAGAGAAGCTTTGATCGCCGGCAGCAGATCGTTCAATCCCTTCCCCGGCTGCAAAACGACCGCCGCAGCCGGTCGTTGGCCACTGGTCGGGTCATCGATGCCGACCACCGCACAGGCTTCCATGATCGGAAGATTGCGGATCATCGATTCGATTTCGGCAGGTTCGACCCGGTACCCGGAACATTTTAACATCCGATCGATACGGCCATGGTATCGGTAGTTGCCATCCGCGGCCAGGGACACGCGGTCTCCGGTCGCATACCAGTCGTTCGGCTTGACCGGATCGATCAGCCTGCCCTGACTCCAGTAGCCGGAAAACAGGTTGTCGCCGCGAACCAGGAGTTCCCCGGTCGATTCCGAAATCGCGAGTTGCAAGCCGCAGGCGGCCCGACCGATCGGGACCGGTCGGTCGCAAGCCAACTCCTCCCTTTCGACCGGCCAGTAGCAGCAAACATTGCATTCCGTGGGACCGAAAAGATTGTAGAAGCGAGTTTCCGGCAGAGTCCGGGTCAGTTTGATCAGGGTCGCGGGCGGCATGACTTCTCCCGCGAACAGCAAGGTTTTCAGATACTTCAGGGGGGTCGTCTCCAGGGCACCTTTCAGCGCGAGGAAATTCAGAAGCGAAGGGACCGTATACCAGACAGTGATCCGCTTCTCCATCAGCCATCGGCTCAGCCGGGCCGGACTCATGGTCAAGTGCTCCGGAACGAAATGGATACAGGCTCCGCGTGAGAGGCCGCTGAACAGGTCGAAGATCGACAGATCGAAATGTAAAGGCGCGAGGCTTGCGATCCGGTCATCGTCCCCGATCGCGAATGTGTTTCCGGCCCAGCGGCTGAAATTTTTAAGCGCTCTGTGGCTCAGCGCGACCCCTTTCGGCTTTCCGGTCGAACCCGAGGTATACAGGATGCAAGCCAGCGATTCCACATCGAGATCGACTGGCGGTTTATCGGAAGCGGAAGGAAGCTCCAGTTTTTCGAATTCGATCCACTTCGCCGGCTCCTTGACCCAGCACGGGCGCGACCCGTTCCCGATCACGAGCGAAGACTGCGCGTCCTGAATGATCATTTCCAATCGCTCGCGCGGATTTTTCAGGTCCAACGGCAAGTAGTAACGCCCCGAATGGAGCACGGCCAACAGCACGACGACGGCTTCGATTCCCCGATCCAGGGCCACCGCCACCGGCCGCGCGTCTCCGGACTGCAGGGACAGAATCCCCGAAACATTCCGGATTTGCCGCATCAATTCCCGATAGGAAATCGACCGCTGGTCTTGAATCAATGCAGGACTGCCAGGTTGTCTAAGGCAGGTTTCAAGGAATTCCGACAGGATATTCATTTGGCCAGCAGAGCTTCGCCACGGCTTTTCATTGCGACTCCCCGAGTAATTCCGCCACGAATTTCTGATGCAGCCGATCGATCCAATCGATATCGATCAAGGGCTCGACAAAATTGTAGGTCAAGACCAGCCGCTTGTCGAAAACGCAGGTCAGAAGCGCAAGCGCGGGTGGCGTACTGACCTGGGCCAGATGCATCAAACCGCAAATCCGGGCGCCGAAAATATTTTGCCCGGCCAGATCCGATCGGCCGATATCGGAAATCCAGAAAGAACTGCGCTCCTGACCTCCTCGGTACGATTGACGCAGTGCTTTTCCATAACGTTCAAGAGACAGCCATTGCGCCGCCCACATCAGCGGAAGAAAAGCATGATCGAGTTGCTGGCGAACGGAATTCCGGTACTGCTCGGTCAAATGGCGGAACAATCGCTCGCGGCTTCGAACGACATCCAAAGGCGCCTGCGCGAACAGGGCGCTGATGTGATTCCCGACCACGGGGCTCAGATCCTTTTGTCTGCGCAGGTTGAAGGCATAGGGAACGCAAAAGGCTTCCCCCGCACTTCGGCTTTCCATCTGATCGATCGCGCGCATCAGACATCCGATCGTGTACAGACTGCTTCCGATCAATCCGGCCTGTTGCAGGCTTGCCCGTGCGATTTTCCGGCTGTGCGACTCGCTGAGATGGAAAACTCTGAACTTCAATCTTCGCGGGCGGGAAAGCTCTCCGATCGGCTGGATGCTTTGAAGCCGATCGATCTTTTCGATCAGCGTCTTGGTCTTCAGCATGAACTTGAATTTCTGCCACAGGCTGAAGCGATCGAGTTGTCGATTCAGCAGCGAGACAGGCGGATTGCTCAGACCATTTTCCGGCGGCGGTTTTTCCGCCGCGAGATATTGGATGATCAGATCCGCGCCGACCGCGTCGCAAAAGGGGTGAATCCAGCGAAGCAGCAGGACCGACCGAGTAGCGCCTTGAAACAGATGGAATTCGAGCGGATTGACGCTTTCTCGGGCCTCCTTCCGGTTCATTACCTGCTCGATTTTGGTATGAAATTCGTCCGTTTTCTCGAGGTGGAACGTTCTGTTCTGGCGGCTACGCTTCGACCAGTAAAACCTGCGGCCGATTTTCGTTAAACAGGCGCGCGAAGTCGGGAAATTCAGGTGGAAATGCTCAATGCGTTCCGCAAGCCTTTGGATGTCCGGCTGGCCGTCCAGTTCCAGTGCGAATCCGCACAAGCTCCCGGGCATTCCTTCCTTGCGGATTTCTTCGTCCATCGCGAGGGTGAAATAATCGGCCGGGTTCAGGGCCTGAATGATCGATCCGGAGCCGTGACTCATGCCTTTTTTTTGTGGCGAGCGATCCATTGTTCGAGCGCAAAAAGCGAGTGCACATTATCGGGCTCGATTTCCGCATCGGGCAGCGTCACCCGGAATTCGTTCTCGATAAAAATGATCAACCGCATGATCGCCATGCTGTCCAATCCGGCTTCCAGAAGATCTTCCTGTGCACCGAAATGTTCCGGATCCGCGACCAGGACCAGTTCGTGGAAGATGAAATCACGTAACTTCTGCTGCATTGAATCGTGAGGACTTCTCAAGGTTTTTATCGTCGCGATCAGAACAGGCCACCGTTCACCGAAATCACCTGGCGGGTGATGTAAGCCGCTTCCTCGGAGAACAGATAACTGACCAGACTCGCGACTTCTTCGGGCCTGCCGAGGCGTCTCGCGGGAATCTGTTTTTTGGCTTCATCGAGTCGCAAATTTTCGGTCATCTCGCTCTCGATCAGACCCGGCGCGACACAATTCACCGTGATTCCGCGTTTGGCCAGCTCAACCGCGAGGGATTTGGTCGCACCGATGATGCCCGCTTTGGCCGCGCTGTAATTGACCTGGCCGCGATTGCCAAGCAAACCGGAAACCGATGACAGGGTTACGATCCGGCCCTTCCGGCCGGCCCGGATCATGGGCATCACCAGAGGATGCAGGACATTATAAAATCCATCCAGGTTGGTTCGGATCACCAGATCCCATTCATCGCCGGAAAGAGCCGGGAATACATTATCTTTGGCGATTCCTGCATTGCAAACTACGCCGTAATAAGGGCCATATTGTTCGAGATCGACGCTTAAAACCGCTTGACATTGCGTCCGATCGGCGATATCGAAGTAGAGTGCCCGTGCACTTTGCCCGCGCTCGACAATCGTTTCGGCGACTTTTTGCGCGGCGTCCGGATTATGATAGCCGTGTACGACGACCCGATAGCCATCTCGCGCGAGTCTTTCGGCGGTCGCTTTCCCGATTCCACGGCCCGATCCGGTGACCAGAACCTGCTTTTCCATTATTTTTCCACTGCTCCGCAAATCTTTGCAGGCTTAGTCGTCCCGGTGGGGAAAAAAAATTCGAATGGGCGCAGCGTCATTGCAAGCGAGGACCGATG
>JBOICY010000285.1:0-1994 GCA_050740335.1 Methylococcales bacterium
ATCTCGAATATTCTCATTTTTTTCCGAGCGGCTATTCAAGACCCCTTGCTAAACGACAGGGTACGAGTGTAAACTTAGTTCATGCCTGAGAAAGACTTGCCAAGCAACTGTACGGAAAGCCCTGATGCCGAGATTGAGCGGCTGCGCGCGCAGATTGTGCAACAGGCTGCCGTCATCGATGAACTGCGCCAGCGGATCGAAGAACTGGCGGCACGTCGGGCCAAAGACAGCCACAATTCCAGCAAACCGCCCGCCTCGGACGGTTTGAATCGGCCCAAGCCGAAGTCATTGCGGCGCAAGGGATTGAATTCGACAGGCGGTCAGAAAGGACATTCGGGTCATACGCTGAAGCAGGTCGCGCATCCGGATCGTATCGAGCAGCACCTGCCGCCCAACCAATGCGATGCCTGCCATCGGCCATTGCCGGAGCCGGTCGCGGTCGCGGCACGCCAAGTGTTCGATATTCCACCCTTGCGTCACGAGGTTACCGAGCTACCTGAGTCTTCGAAGTACGGTGCGCGTGCGGCAAGCTGCATCGTGGCGAGTTTCCAGCGCAAGTTGCGGCACCGGGAAAGTCATGGGCCGCGCATCAAGGCCGCCGTGGTACAGCTGACCTGCCCCACCATATGTTGCCGTTGGCTCGCACCGGGGAACTGACCGGCGATCTGTTCGGGTTGCCGATGGCGGATGCAACCGTGGTGGCGATCCACGCGGAGGCTCGTGTGCTGCTGGAACCGACGGTAGCGGCACTCGGCGAACACTTGAAAACCGCGCCTGTCGTGCATGCCGACGAAACCGGGATGCGGGTGTAAGGTCAAACTGCACTGGTTGCATGTGCTCGCGACCGGCACGCTGACCTGGATCAAAAGCTGCCCGCGAACCGGGGCAAAAAGGCTTTCGATGCCTTGAGCATTCTGGTCGCGTTTGTTGGAACCTTGGTACATGATGGCTGGAAGCCTTATCGCGATCTCGCCTGCACCTGCCCGCCTTGTGCAACGCCTGCCTCATTTGCGGGAATTAACCTACGTGTTCGAGGAAATGAAACAGGACTGGGCCAAGCGCCTGATTGATCTTTTACTTGCGGCTTGTCATGAAGTCGCCAGCCTTGGAGGAACGCTCGACGACGAGCGTCTCGCCTACTATCGCTTGGCCTAGGCAACGAGATCCGGGAAGGAGAAGCCGCCAATCCGCGCCCGCCACCCTCGGGCAGGCGTGGCCGAACCAAGCAGAACAAGGCACTCAACCTGCTCGACCGATTGCGGACTTATGCCGACGATGTGTGGCGCTTTGCGACGGATCCGAATGTACCGTTCTCCAACAACATCGCTGAACAAGCCGTGCGCATGCCTGCCAGGTCAAACAGAAAGTCTCCGGTGGATTTCGTACTTCGAACGGTCTCGAAACCTTCTGTACGCTGCGTTCCTATCTCGCGACTCTCCACAAGCAGGATGCCAACCTCTTTGACGCACTGGTCCTCACTTTCCAAGGAAACCCTCCCCAGCCCCGTTTCCTCTAACCGCTACTTCATAAGCCAACCGCCGGTACCTGAGTAGTTACCAAGGCGTTTACATTGGGCGGGATTGTAAAAGATGCGGGTTTATCCGTCGAACAATTCAAGACACTGCTTTGACGTAACTACCCGGCGTAGGTTCGATGCCGTTAAGTTGAGAGAGTGGTTCATTCCGACAAGGCCTGGTCCAGCGATTTTCCAGGGGAACGTCGGCGATTCGATGAAGTAGAGGAGGCACTCATTCCGGCAGGGATTGCCGGAATCCAGATTACATGGACGTATCAAGGCTTGCTGCCTCCCTGGCTTCTGGATACCGGCAATCTGCCTGCCGGTATGAGTGCGCCCGCGATGGTGCATAGTCAGCGTGGTGGAAGTCCACGCCGGGGGAAGCCATAACCCTCGAAGTCGAAGGTAACTGCGTCGTCGTGAGGCGGGGGGCAGAGAGCAACCGGAGACAAACTGGCAGTCCGTAGGTTAACGAACC
>JBOICY010000286.1:0-4515 GCA_050740335.1 Methylococcales bacterium
GGGTCTGTCATTGCCGGAGATCTGTCGTTTGGCGGATAGGAGTTCAACGACCGTAACGCAGTATTTGAAGGGCTATCAAGCACACGGTTTGGACGGTCTCAGGAGTTTGAATTTCCGTCGGCCGAAAAGTGAACTGGAATCCTTTCGTGAGACCTTGAAGACGATGCAAAAATCTTTGTCGGATACCATCTTGCAGTGTCTTCGGCGATCGACTCCCCTGAAACGCAAGCCGTAGCTTTTGCACCCCCTTGTCCTCGCCATTCCGGCCGACCAAGTCGGAAATCGATTGTTCGGCCTCGCGATAACACCGGAGTTCCAGTTGGTTCCTGGCCAATTCAAACTTCAAACGAGGTCTTCGAAATCGATATGCAAGCCATGCTCATATTCCTTTTGCGCGGCCCCGGGCATTCGCGCCGAGTTTATTGATCGCGAGAATCTGGCGCCGCAATATATCCGAGTCTCCGGGTTTCATATTCAGAATTTTGTCGTATAAGTCAAGCCTTTTAAACAGATCTCCGGAAGTTTCGTAAGAATAGGCAAGGCCACGGAGCACATCTAAATTATCCGGATAAGCGGCTTCCTGATCGGAAAGAACCCGGATTGCGGAATCAACTTCGCCCTGATCGATCGCTACCAATGCGACTCCGATTTTGGGTGTCGGCCGATCCCGAACTTGTCTCGCGGCAAGCGTTTAATATCGCTGGCTAAGATCAACCTTCCTGAGATTCCGCGCGGAAGTGCAATGGTCTCCAGAACATAGGCCGACATGCCCGCGGTGTCGAGCCGGCCTGCGGAAAATCGCTTTTTCCGTTTCCTCGTCGAAAAAGTCCCACGGACAGGCTCTTACGATACCTCGGCAGGAGGGAGATTTCAGGGCGCCGAATTTTGATATCTGATGGATAAACCCGCAAGAAGGCTCGAGTGGTTCGAAGAATTCAAGGCCGAATCATGTTCTTCGTCCCTTTTTCCCCGAAGAACACAACCAGCATCTTCATGGGTTTATCGGACAGATTCTTCGCGTTGTGCCAGGTATTGACCGCCTCTAAAAACGCTTCTCCGGAAGAAAACTTCTCTTGTTTCCCATCGTCGAATTCGATCGTCACTTCACCTTCCAGCACATAGATTTGAGGAGACATCAAGTGTTTGTGGCGACCGCTTTCACCGCCGGGCTGGATTTCCACCAATACCGATGTCACTTCCGGAGACTTCGTATTCAGATAGTGAAGAGCCTGGCCGGTGATGGTTTTTGACTCGGTCATTACCGGCGTTGCGGTAAAACCGCTCTGGGCGGCGAGCGTTTGCGGCAAACCGATGGCCAATGGAAGTGATACGGTCGCAATGACTTTTCTAATGAACATAATGCTGATCCTTGGTAACGGTGCCCACAATCGAACTGGACCCAAAAAATCGGGGAGGCTTAAGAATACCCGATTTGAACCCGATCAGAAACCCCCGAATACCACATGGAATTCCTGATTCTGGATTCCAGCTTGCCGATCCGGTCAAAGATCAGGCCATCACGTGATTCAGCTTGCCAGTCTTGACGTCGTAGAGATAACCATAAACCGGAATATCCGCCGGAACCAAGGGATGAGACTTGATCCGTTCAACGTCCTCCTGGATACTGGTCGCCTGATCTTTTATGGTCAGCCAGTCAATGTACTTCGCTTCCGCGGATCCCGGCCCTTCGCCCGAATCGTGCCAGCCGCTCGCATCGATACTCGCTGTTTTCAAACTGCTGCTCAGCAAGTCCCGCATGATTTCGTCGCTAAAGAGTTCCATGCCGCAATTGGTATGGTGAATCACGAACCATTCGCGCGTACCCAGCAGTTTGTAGGAAATCACCAGCGAACGAATTGCATCGGCGCTGGCCCGACCGCCCGCATTGCGAATGACATGCGCGTCGCCCTCGGCGAGGCCGGCATATTTGGCGGGGTCCAAGCGGGCATCCATACAGGTGAGAATCGCAAAATGCCGCCCCGGTGGTAGAGGCAGTTTACCTTTATCCCCGAAATTTGCCACATAGGCCTGGTTGGCTTGCAGGACTTCGTTCAGTATTTGACTCATCTATATTCCTCCTGATTTTTGGATCGTAAAGATAATATCCGGTCACAGGATCGGGATCTCAACAATCGAGAAACCACGAATTCCCGTCGGTTGCATTGTAATTAGTGCCCCGTTTACAATAAATAACCGATTTGTTACAGATCTCGTAACCACCAGTTACTATTCTCATGGATAAACTGAAAAGCATGAACGCCTTTTGCCTGGTCTCGGAACTGGGTAGCTTTGCGGCGGCCGCGGAGCGATTGAACCTGTCCGGTCCGATGGTCAGCAAACTCATCGCCCGTTTAGAGCAAGGCTTAAGTGTCTGCCTGTTGAACCGCACAACCAGAAAAGTCAGTTTAACCGACGCGGGGCGTCTGTATTATCCGCGCTGCAAACAGGTATTGAACGATTTGACCGAGTTGGAAGAGTTGACCAACCAAATCGATCATCTGCCCAAAGGACTGTTGAAAATCAATGCTCCGATCGATTTTGGCATGATGCATATGGTATCGGCGGTCGATGCGTATAGGAACTTGTTCTCCAATGTCGACATTCATCTGGTCCTTGATAACCGCTATGTCGATCTCAATGATGGCAGTTACGATATTGTGATCCGGATTACGGATGAGCCGGATTTCGACGTGATCGGCAGAATCATCAGAACAACGGAACTGTGCACATACGCCTCTCCGGGTTATCTGGAGCAATACGGGGAACCGCTGTCCATCGACGCATTACAAGAGCACAGGTGCTTACAATTTCTGGGGACTCCGCATGGCGAAAGCTGGATTTTTCAGAACGGAAAATCGATCCGGAGCTTCATGCCGCGATGGTGCTTTGCTTCCAATAACGGGAATATGCTCTGTCAGGCGGCCGAGAAAGGCATGGGGATATTCCAAGCCCCTGACATCACGGTAGCGCCCTATTTGCATTCCGGTGCGCTCAAGGAAATCCTTCGCCCCTACCGCGTCCCTTCGCTCCCGATTTACGCGATGTATCTGTCGCGCCGTTACGTTCCAATCAAAATAAAATCGTTTATTGAATTTCTGAGCGATTATTTCTCGAAATTCAATTGTTTTTCAGGTTGAACAGCATTCTGAAGACTTTAACAGAAGACCGAAATGGTTCGATTAGACACTCCGGAAGAAGGCCCGAAGAATCGCAACGTCAACTTGAACATCCGGGCACGCTGAGTGCAACCCGATCTGATTGATCAGGCAGCGGAACTTTTAGGGACGAGCCGCAGCGATCGGGGCCGCCGCTGCCGCGACACCTTCGCCAGCCTCAAGAAAACCTGCCGCAAATACCGGGTGATGTTCCGGGAATATCTCAATGCCGTTAAGTTAAGCTCAGCGATACTGCCGTCTGGGTTTTGGGTTGATACGATTTTTGGGTCTGGGCGCCTTCCGATCGGGTCGTTTGAGTTCCAGAGTTCTAGAGTAAAGTTCAATCAATTCCAACACCGGATCGTGCGGCACCCGCTGGACCAACCAGGCGAAGAGCCGGGTTTTCAGGGCATGGAGGATATCAGCAAGGTTGGGGAAATAACGGGCCTGTTTATTGTCTGGTAACGATTCGCAGGCTTCTCGGGCCAAGGCTTCGGCGCGGTTGGCGGGGCAAAGATTTTGGCAGGCACGTCTTGGCGCAGGCAGATTCCGGTAATTCGCCGGAGAATTGTTCCACATGCAGCCGGTGCTTGAGGATTTTGAAGGCTTCTGAGAGTCTCCAGCGGGCACGGTACAGTTCGGAGAATGCCCAAGCCGGATACGTTTCGGCATCGGTGAGCGAAGTCGCCAAGACTTCGATATGACCGCTCGACAACATGACTCGAATTAGGCGCAGGGTCAGCGTTTTGGCGGTCAAAACCTGGCCGCAGGCTTTGGCTTGGCGGTGCGCCTTAGCCGAAACCGGTAACGTCACGAGGGTTTCGTCTGAACCGGAGCGCAGAAAGCGTTGCACCGCAGGCTGCCTTGATTACCATCTGCCTCCGGGCGAGAAACGGCAATTGGCGTTGTTGCAGCAGGGTAAACAGCCACAGCGCCGGAAAACCGCGGTCTGCCTGACCAACAGGTCGTTCTGGTCAAGGTGCGGCAGCAATTCGGTCAGCAACGCCCGTTCGGCGTCGTCAAAACGGCCCCGCACCGTTTGCATCATCAATTTCGATGCCGTCGCATAAAGCCCCGAGGCACGGGCCAAGACATAGGGTTGACTGCCCCCGTATCGGTTTGGACACCGAATTCCGCCTGATTTTCCGGCCAGCGCGGCAAGCGCAGGGTAGTCGAGTCGGTCGCGACCCAGCGCAGGCCCAACCAGCGCGGTTCGGGCAACCGTTCGTGGCAAGCAAACCGACCAAGCTGTCGTTGAGCGCTACCAACGCACTGGACTTGAGTTTTTGCCGGGCTTGCGAGACCGCGCTTTTGCTCACCGTCCGCAACCAACCACCGGTTAATGAGGAAAACCGATCGT
>JBOICY010000287.1:0-3011 GCA_050740335.1 Methylococcales bacterium
TCCCTGGCTAGTGTGGCTGGACCGTTTTTGGGTTGCGGCCGCGGCCGCGCGCGCCTATGTATTGGCGGTGCTGTTGTTGATGGTTTTCGGCGGCTGGCTGGAACTGGTTCCGACCATTTTCGACTCCGGGCAGCCTTCGTCATGGATCCTGCCGGCGCTGACCCTAGCCGCCTATCCGACGGCCATTGTACTCAAGTTGTTCCATCAAGAGATAGAAGTCGCGCACCGCTCTCTTTATGCGATCCGAGCGCGGGCGATGGGATTTTCCAAACCGTTTATTCTTCTGGCCGAAATCCTGCCGAACGCCATCACACCGGCGTTGGCGGCCCTGGCCAATAGTCTCGCTTTCTTTATCACCGGCACTTTTTTTGTCAAAGTGGTGTTCGGTGTCACCGGCCTTGGCAGTCTGACCTACGAGGTCATACGCAACAACGATCTGGCGCTGCTGATGGGGCTGTGCATCGTGTTTGCCGCCGCCATCAGCATCATCTCCACGGCGTTGGAGGTCGCCCTGATCCTGTCGAACCCGAGATTGCGCAGTGGCTATGGCTAAATGTTTCGGGCTTTGGCTGGGTGGCCTATGGCTGGCGGCGCTGGTGCTGGGGGCGGCCGGCGTGTCGTGGCTTTTGCCCGATCCATTGGCGGTCGATTTGGATTGGCTGCAATCGCCTCCCGGTTTGGAGCACTTAGGTGGGACCGACGAATTGGGCCGCGATGTCCTTGCGCGCGTGCTGCACGCGGCCCGTCCGACACTGCTGGTGACCGCCGGGGCCACCGCGCTGGATATCGTGCTCGCTTTGCTGTTGGGGATGCTCGCCGCTTATCGCGGAGGTTGGGCGGACCGTCTCTTGGGATTAGCGATAGACTTCTTCTGGAGCGTACCTTTCGTGGTCTTTGTTGTCCTCATTATTTCACTGACCGGCGTGAGCATCGCGAGCCTCATCCTGACCATCGGCGGCATCAATTGGGTGACCGCCGCACGGGTCATCCGTGCCGAAACCGGGCCGCTGCGCAATCTGCCCTTTATCCAAGCCGCTCAAGCTTTCGGGTTTTCGTCGGTCCAGATTATTGTCCTGCATTTGTTGCCGGCGCTGCGCCTGACCGTGTTGACGCTGGCCGCCTACACCGCGATTGAAGTGCTGACGCTGGAAACCGGCTTGGCGTTTATCGGCCTCAGCCTGCCGGCGCCGACCCCGACCTGGGGCGGGATACTCGCAGGAGGGCTGAATTATCTCGGTTCGGCGTGGTGGCTGACCTGTCTGCCCGCCGCGGCGGTAACCCTCACCCTGATCAGCTTGCAGTCGATAGGCCGGGGCATGGAACAGAGCCGTTATGACCAATGATAAAATGCTCCGTCGCGAATCGGCGGATGATTCCGAATGGAACCCGAATCCTTCTTGCTATGAACTACTCGCCCCATTCTATGCGGACATTTATGGCGAGATAGACGCCGACGAAACGGTGCGGCAATGGTGGCGGTTGCTTGCCGACGCCAAGCTTGTAACTATCCCACCGCAAGCCTTGAGCCTCGTGGATATCGGCTGCGGCCCCGGCTGGCAAATACGCGCCTGGCGCGAACTCGGTTGCACGGTTGCCGGGATCGACTCCAGCCCGACACTGCTGGCCTCCGCCCGCGCGCTGCTCGCCGACCGGGACGAACGCCCCGTCCTTATATTTGGCGGATATCCTCGATTCGGCTTTCCTTCCGGCTTTGCCGCCATTCGACTTGGCCGTCAGCCATTTCAATTTTCTAAATTTGTTCGCCCCCCGTCAGCGTGAGACGTTATTCCGTTCCGTCGCGCGCTTGGTGCGGCCGGGCGGGTTCTGGGTCGCCGATTTTACCGAACCGGGTTTTCCGCCCGAAACGGTCGAAGAGACCCTTCCGCTTCCGTTTGGCGGCGAGTTGCAACGCAAAGGGCGATACAATAACCACCTCGGATGTTATGACCAGCACTGGGAAACGCCGTCGGGTCAAGGTCTGGAACGTTTCCGGTTCGGCCACCGTGCGGCGGCGTCATCGCTCGCGGCAAGAACCGGCCGGCGTTTGTGTCTGCGCAAGGCTTGGCATCCCTATGTGCCTGAGGAGGCTTGGCGGAACTTGGGCGAATATGATGAAATATTGGTCGATGTCTATCAAAGAGTTGGGGGGAAAGCAGAATGAAGTGGACAATTGAACGGCAAGAGTTGGTGCTGTTTCATCCGCGCCACAAACGGGTTCGCCTATTTTATGAGCACCACAACGCGGATCAGGACAACGTGGCGGACAAGAACGTTGAATTCCATCGATACCGCAAACACGCTCAAGACATACTTGAAACCTTGCGAAAAATATTAGATAGTTTCCCCAAAGGGACAGAGATCAGTTTTCCAGAAACAACAACAACGACCACCACTAACGAGTGCGAGATAAAGTTAAAGTTACCTTCTGATTTAGATAGAGAGGTTTTTCTCGGCTTCCTCACATATTGGAAGTTGCGTCTGGAACATGAAGATTGGAAGGAAAATACATCCCCGCATAAAACCCTCATGGCATGGATCGAGACTGTTAGCAAGAATGGCTCTGAATTTACGCCATTTAAAGCCGATAGGTCCACGCTAATCAACCTGCTTTCCACCTTGCCCATTTTGGCTCACTGGGATCTCTGGGGAATTTTCTCGCGCCGCTCCGACAAAAATAAAGATGATACAACGATGACGTTGCTGAGCAGGATACGGGAATCCGCAAAACCTCTCTATGCCTCTCAATTGAAGTACAAATGGTCAAAATCGCTGGAAGACTCACCTAGTAAGGACCTTTTAGGTTATCAGGTAAACGCAAGGGGAGGGTATTGCGTAGGTAATAATGATATAATGTTACCTCGATCCAGAGAGGTACATCTATGTGACATTGTCCGAAATGTCAGAGCGAGCAGACGGTTAAGAATGGTCACGCAAAGGGTAAGCCACGACGGAAATGCAAGGATTGTGGTCACCAGTTTACCCGCCTGTCGCCACGTGGTAAGCCACTGGAA
>JBOICY010000288.1:0-2028 GCA_050740335.1 Methylococcales bacterium
CCCAGACCCAGCAAGGCAAACGCATACTGGACCGCTTCGTCTGCGACATCTGCGGTTGCGAGCGACTCTGGACCCCGGAACAGATCATCGAAGACAGTGTTGCTTCGATCCGCGCGACAGTCGGATCGGGCCGCGTCCTGCTGGGCCTCTCGGGCGGCGTGGATTCCTCGGTGGTCGCGGCGCTGTTGCATCGCGCGATCGGGGATCAGCTGGTCTGCGTTTTCGTCGACACCGGGCTCCTGCGTCTCGGGGAAGGCGATCAGGTCATGGCCACTTTCGCGCAACACATGGGAATCCATGTCATACGAGTCAACGCCGAAGCGCTTTATCTGGAAAGGCTTGAAAATGTTTCGGATCCAGAGCGGAAGCGGAAAATCATCGGCAATCTGTTCGTTGAACTATTCGATCGCGAGGCGGTCCGGCTCAGTGGCGTGGAATGGTTGGCTCAGGGCACGATCTATCCCGATGTGATCGAGTCCGCCGGCGCCAAGTCCGGAAAGGCCCATTTGATCAAAACCCACCATAATGTCGGCGGTCTGCCCGATACTATGAAACTCAGACTGATCGAACCGCTGAGGGAGTTGTTCAAGGACGAAGTGCGAAAGATCGGCTTGGAACTGGGCCTGCCTTCGGAAATGATTCATCGACATCCCTTTCCGGGACCCGGGCTCGGGGTCCGCATACTCGGCGAAGTCAAAAAGGAGTTTGCGGAAACGCTCCGCAAGGCCGATGCGATTTTTATCGAGGAACTGCAGAAAACCGACCTGTATGATCAAGTCAGCCAGGCTTTTGCGGTTTTCCTGCCGGTCAAATCGGTCGGCGTGATGGGAGATGGTCGACGCTATGATTATGTGATTGCACTGCGCGCGGTGGAAACCATCGACTTCATGACCGCCCGATGGGCTCATCTGCCCTATGATTTACTCGAGCGCGTCTCGCGCAGGATTATCAACGAGGTTCCGGGCATTTCAAGGGTGGTTTACGATATTTCCGGGAAGCCGCCGGCGACTATTGAATGGGAGTAATACGCTGCGTAGTCGCGTAGGTCGGGTCAGGCGTCAGCCCTAACCCGACGCATTGGTTTCGTGATGTCGGGTTACGCTCTATCGAGCTAACCCGACCTGCGTTGTTTATAAAACTCGCCGCCACCCCGGCCGCCAGGTTGCTGTTGAAACCTTAGGACGTGGTTCTCGCTAAACACGGGATGGAATGAAAACAATTCGCTTTTCAGCACTTCAAATCGCGATAGAAATTCTCGTGCGGCCCGATGGCCTCGAGATAAAGCAGGCGCAACCCTTCGTCGAGGGTGTAGCCCAGCCAATAACGTTGGTTTTGGCTCCGGAACTTGTAGGCCCGAAGTTCGGCGAGATCGCCTTTCTTCTTTTTGCCGATACCGGGATCAGCGGCAATGGTTGCGACCGCGGCATCGACATCCGCAGCTACGTTGGCGCGGAGTTTCTTGTAAGTCCTGGAAAAGCGGCGGGTCTGCATCACCTCCCAGGTCATTCCGGTGCACGCGGGACAAAGGGCGTAGCCTCCTCGCGCGGCTCGGCCATCGCCATCAGGCTTTCTGCGATGAAGCTCGCCGGCAGGTCGGGGTTGTCCAAAGCGGCGCGGCCGACTTTGGCCCAGAACTCGATCTGCCCCTGCACCGTGCGAAATTCTGCTTTGGCTGCCGCGCGGGCCTGCTCGACAAGGGTCTCGTCGATACGCACGGAAACGCTCATGTCATTCTCCTCCGGTGATTTACCACAATTGTAGCCATGTCAAGAGTTTCTGGCAACCCTGGTGTAGAGAACAAATAAACTGTCCGGGTTTGTAGCACATGATTTGTCCGGTTTTTAATCCGGTACCGAGGAGGTACTCGGATGAAACGGACAAAATGGCTACAGGAGACTCGTAAGATGAGGTTTGAAGAAGCGGTTGGGGGTTGGCGATCGAGGCGGCTGACGCAAGAAGAAGCGGCGCGGTTGTTGAGTGTGTGTGAAAGGACTTTTCGGCGCTATCTGGATCGCTACGAAGAGGCGG
>JBOICY010000289.1:0-7292 GCA_050740335.1 Methylococcales bacterium
TTCCAGACCCCTGAGATTGCCCACCAGCAGCGGATATTCGACCCCGACTTTGCGATCGATTTTCTGGTAAACCGTTTCGCTTTCAGCCAGTTGCGGGACCACCTCGTGGGATACCAGACTCCCTGTCTCGATCGTCGAAAAGCCGCAGCGCGTAAGCCTGTCGATCAGATCCACGCGAACCGCGACCGGAAGTGTCCTGGATTCATTTTGCAGTCCGTCGCGGGGCCCGACTTCGACCACTTGGACTCGAGCGGGAAGCATTGCTCCGACCCTATTTGACCCAATTCGGGTTGCGTTTGCCGAGAAAAGCCGAAATCCCTTCGCGGGCTTCGTCCGCATCGCGGGTTTCCTCCAGCCATTCGACTGTTTTTTTCAAGGTCGCATCGGACAGCGGCATTCGTTCGGTGCCGATCAACAGACTTTTTATCCGGCTGATCGCTTTCGGCGCACCCTGACTCAGCGCGCCGTGCAATGCGAGCGCCCTGGCGGATATTTGTGCATCGTCGAGGACTTCATGAACCAGACCGATCCGATACGCTTCGCGAGCCTCGATTACTTCGCCGCTCAGAAAATAACGCCGCGCGATTCTTTCACCGATCGCGTGGATTACGAAGGGGCTGATGATGGCCGGAATCAGGCCGAGCCGAACCTCCGAAAAACAGAATCGCGCGCCGGTCGAGGCCAGCGCGATGTCGCAGCAGCACGCCAAACCGGCCCCGCCACCGTAAGCCGCACCTTGTACGATGGCAACGGTTGATTTACTCAGGTGGTAAAGCTGATGCAGGACCACGCCCAGCTTGTAAAACTCCCTGTCCAAAGCTTTGCCGGCGGACTCAAAGGATTCTTGTAACCATTTGAGATCCATGCCGCTGCAAAAATGCTTGCCTGTCGAAGACAATTCGACACTCCGGATTTCGGCGCTCCGGTCGATTTCCTGCAGAATTTCGCCGAGCATCTCGAGCAATTCCGGATTCAGGGCGTTGTGCGACTCGGGCCGGTTTAATCGCATTCGTGCCACACCGTGTTTGTCAACGGTCAATGTACATGGTTTCATCTGCATGCTCAGCGCGTATTTGAACAATGGATTCGGCCAGAAGCGGAGATCCGGAAACTCTGTCGATTACCCTGGTATGACAAGCAAAGAGCGAAAAGGATCATTGACACGAAGAAACGGTGAATATTCGAATAATACTTGTGATAATTGTTTGAAAAGGATGTCCAATACGAAGCGGAGAGCACAGTAGAAGGGCGAGGCCATGCAAAATTTTCGAGCATTTCGGATCGACCGAAAGGACGGCAGGCACCAGGCAGGCTTCGAGGCCATCGCGCTGGACCAGTTGACCGGCGGCGAGGTAGTGATTAAATCCTTGTACTCGGGCATCAACTATAAGGATGCGCTGGCCGCGACCGGCAAGGGAGATATCTTGCGCAAGTTCCCGCTGGTCGGGGGGGTCGATGTGGCCGGAGTGGTCGAGCGCTCGGATGTCGAGCAATTCAGCAAGGGTGATCCGGTATTGGTTTGCGGTTGCGGATTGTCCGAAACCCTGGATGGCGGTTATGCGGACTATGTTCGAGTGCCGGCGGATTGTGTGATCGCACTCCCTTCGAGTTTGAATCTGTATGAGGCCATGGCGATCGGCTCGGCCGGATTTTCCGCGGCGCTGGCGTTGGACACCATGCAGACCAACGGCCAGATCCCGGAGTGGGGGCCGATCATCGTGACCGGCGCCACGGGAGGGGTCGGAAGCTATTCGATCGATCTGTTGTCCGGCCTGGGCTTCCGGGTCGTGGCGATCACCGGTAAACGGGACTGCCGGGATTATCTGGAGTCTCTGGGGGCCGCGGAGGTTTTGATCCGCGAGGATCTCGAATTGGGAACCCGCCCATTGGAGAAGGGGCTCTGGGGCGGTGCAATTGACAGCGTGGGCGGCGATTTGCTGGCCTGGTTGACGCGCACCCTAAGACCCCGCGGGAACATTGCCTCAATCGGTCTGGCCGCCGGAGTCAATCTGAAAACCACGGTATTCCCGTTTATCCTGCGCGGGATCAATTTGCTCGGGATAAACTCCGTATTTTGCCCGGTCGCGCTGCGGCAAAAGATCTGGCGAAGACTCGCGGGCGACCTTCGTCCCCGGCACATCGACAAAATCGTCAATCATGTGATTGAATTGGAACAGATCACCGAGGTGTTTCAGGATTATCTGAACAGTGCGGTGATCGGGCGTACCGTGATCAAAATCGCTCCGGAGTGAGGGCTACACGGAACGGGTTGTCCGATCCGGGATTCCCGTCAATGCCCGGGATCGCGGGGGCTCGAGAAATCCAGCACGCGCTTGACTGTCTCGGGGAGTTCCGGCAAGGCTGAGCGCGGGATCAGAAAAGTGGACAGATTGAACAAGTCCGCGAAAATCCGTTGCCGCTCGATCGTGGCTTTCAAATAGTCGTGGCCGCTCGAGCCGCCGGTCCCGATTTTCCGGCCCACCATGCGATGCACCATCACGGCATGTCCGCTGCGCCAGGAGGACAGTTCCTCGTCGATATCCATGAGGCGGGTCAGCAATTCGAACGGAAGCTGCAACAAAGGTTCCTCGCGATACAGAGCGATGAACAACGCGGCCAGCGTCGAGGCATGGCTCAACCGGACGTTTCCGGTCAGTTGCTGTTCCCGATACTGTTCCGCATCGAACAGGCATGCAAACGACATCCGGGTGTGCTCGAGTTCGCGGAGCTGGATGGTCGTTTCCGGTCCTTTCAGAAACGGGTTGTCGGTGATCGTTTCGGAATCCCGGATCAGCATTTGATCGACCGCTTCACGGTAGGTTTGCCAGAAATCGAAATCGCCGAACTTCAGAAAAGGCATTCGCAGCAGCCAGGCATCGAGCAATTCGAACAGCGATCGTTGTTGCCCGACGCGTTCGAGACGATCCTGGTCGGATTCCTTGAATCGGCCGAAATTGACCGGCTTCAGTCGCGGAGACAGCCCCAAACGCAATTCGATCTCCCGGAACTGCACGCTTTGAAAACCCGAGGCCGGTGTGAGGTCGTCGCGAAAGTCCAGGAAATCGAGCGGAGTCATCGATTCGAGGACATTGAATTGCTGATGGATCAGCTTTTGAATACGCACGATCCGGCCCAGCCGGCCGACGATTTTGTACAGGTCCTGCTCATTGATAGGGACTTGTGCGAACAATTCCTGGATGGAACTCAGTTCGTGCAGGATCTGCTTGAACCAGAGTTCGAATGCCTGATGGGTGATAATAAACAGGATTTCATCATGAGCGGGGCGGCCGCGCTTGGCGCTTTCGGGATGTTGTGCGTCGAGAATCGAATCCAGCCGCAGGTAGTCGGCATAATAAAGGTTTTGATCGGAATTTTTCATGGCGTGCTTCCGGTGTGCAAGGGAATATTTTCTTGGTCCAGCGATTGGTGTCCAAGGTTTCAGAAACGCTCTATTCTAGAACGAGTGCCGGTCGATTCGCATTGAACCGCGCGAGTCCAGGCTCAGTCTAACAGCGGACCGCGGGCGTTCTGCAAACAATGAACATACGGAGATTAGCGATGAACAGTCAAATCGAGGCCGGATTACGCGGTGTGTCCGCGGGCAAGACGGCGATTGCAACCGTCGGCAGGGACGGCGCCGGACTGACCTACCGGGGTTATGACATTGTGGACCTGGCCGGTCAGGCGAGCTTTGAAGAAGTCGCTTATCTTTTGCTCTACGGCCGCCTTCCGAGCGTCATTCAGTTGACTCAATACACAGATCGGCTGATTGCCATGCGGACTGTTCCGGCCGATCTCAAGGATGTTCTGGAACGCATTCCGGCATCCGCATCGCCGATGGATATGCTGCGGACGGTTTGTTCGATGCTCGGCACGCTGGAACCCGAGGAATCGCCGACTGAACGCGACGCGCAAAGAGTCACCGATCGCTTGCTCGCGGCTTTCCCGGCCATCCTCGCTTACTGGCACCATTTTGTAAGCGCCGGAAAACGGCTCGAGGCGGAGAGTGACGAGCGTACGATAGCCGGTTACATTCTCCACCGGATACTCGGCGCCCGGCCCGACGAGGTCCGGCGCCGGGCGATGGATGTGGCCTTGATATTGTATGCCGAGCATGAGTTCAATGCCTCGACTTTCAACGCGAGGGTCTGTGCCGCGACTTTGTCCGATACCTGGTCGGCGATTACAGCGGCTATCGGAACCCTGAAAGGTCCACTCCACGGCGGCGCGAATGAAGCCGCGATGACCTTGATCGAACGCTTCGAATCGCCCGAAGTCGCTGTCGATGAAGTCGACCGGCTGCTCGACCGGCACGTCAAAATCATGGGCTTCGGGCACGCGGTCTATAAAAAATCCGATCCGCGCAACCCGGTAATCAAGGGATGGGCCCGGAAACTCGCGCGGGATCCCGATCAAATCAAGCTGTTCCGGGTAGCCGAGGCGATCGAGATGGTTATGCGGAACAAGAAAAATTTGTTCGCGAATCTCGATTTTTACAGTGCCTGCGCCTATCATTTTCTTGGCATTCCAACCCGCCTTTTTACCCCGCTGTTTGTCTGTTCACGGGTCGCGGGTTGGGGGGCGCATATCGCCGAGCAGCGCGGTGATAACCGCTTGATCCGGCCCGGAGCAACCTACATAGGCCCGGAACGTCGCTGTTTCGTACCCCTCGCGCAACGAGGCTGAAATCCGACCCATGACTGAAAAAATGCCTCGCGACAAGCTGTTCGACGACATTGCGGACTATGTTCTGAGCCCCCCCTGTAACATCGAGGCGATCCGCAGCATCGCAAACCATTGCCTCATGGATTCCCTCGGTTGCGGGCTACTAGCGCTCGGAGATCCCGATTGTACCCGGGTGCTCGGACCGCTGGTTCCCGGAGCGGAATTGGAAACGGGCGTCAGAGTGCCCGGGACATCTTATCGCCTGGATCCGGTACAAGCGGCATTCAATCTCGGCGCGATGGTTCGCTGGCTGGATTTCAACGACACCTGGCTCGCGCGCGAGTGGGGGCATCCATCCGACAATCTGGCCGCGATTCTCGCGGTTTCCGATTATCTGAGCCGCAATGCCGCCGGATCGAGCCGGGCTTCAGTCACCATCGGTGAAGTCTTGTCGGCCATGATCAAGGCCTATGAGATCCAGGGTGTCATCGCGCTCGAGAATGCCTTCAACCGGGTCGGTCTGGATCATGTGCTGCTGGTACGGGTGGCCAGCGCGGCGGTCGTGACCGGCTTGCTCGGCGGAGGGCGCCAGGAAATCATCAGCGCGGTGTCGAATGCCTGGGTGGACGGTGGCTGTTTAAGGATATACCGGCACGGAGCCGATACCGCTTCCAGAAAATGCTGGGCGGCCGGGGATGCCGCGAGCCGCGCGGTTCGTCTCGCGCTCATGGCGATGCGGGGGGAAGCCGGCTACGAGCGGGCGCTGTCGGCCCCGGATTGGGGTTTTTATGCGGTGTTGTTTCAGGGGCAGCCGTTCCAGATCAACCGATCCTTCGGCACTTATGTGATGGAGAACATTTTGTTCAAGGTCTCGTACCCGGCCGAATTTCACGGCCAGACCGCGGTGGAAGCCGCGATCGAATTGCACCCCGAAGTGGTGCAAGGCCTCGATGCGATCAGTCGGGTGGTCATCCAGACCCAGGAATCGGCCTATCGGATCATCAACAAGGAAGGGCGCCTCAGGAATCCTTCGGACCGCGACCACTGTCTTCAGTACATGGTTGCCGTGGCATTGATCTACGGCGATCTGACCAGCGAACATTACAGCGACCGGATCGCGGCCGATCCGCGCATCGAAAGTCTTCGAATCAAAATGCAGATCCTGGAAAATACGGACTTCAGCCGCGACTATCTGGACCCTGAAAAGCGCTCGATCGCAAATGCGGTGCAGGTTTTCTACTCCGACGGGACTTGCACGGAAAGTGTCCTGGTCGAATACCCGCTCGGTCATAGAAAGAGGCGGAGCGAGGCAATCCCGCTGCTCAATCAAAAATTCGCGGCGAACCTCAGAACCCGTTTGCCTGAAGAACGTTGCAGCGAAATTGTGACCTTGTTCGAAAACCTGTCGGGATTGGAAAAGATGCCAGTCAGTAGCTTTATGGATTGGTTCGTGGTTTGAGGACCGTGGGTTGGGGTGAGGGACGAACCCCAACGCTCCATGGTCAGGGTTAGGTTGGGGTTCCTTTGTTATCCCGCCGAGTGCGTTACCGGTGGCGTAGGGATCAAACGATGCCGGTCAGGTAGAAGGTGGCGATCACTACGAATACCGCACCGGTCTTGATCAGAGTAATGGCGAAGATGTCCTGGTACGAGGTCCGGTGGGTTAGCCCGGTGACTGCCCGCAAGGTGATCACCGCGCCGTTGTGGGGCAGGGTGTCCATGCCGCCGCTGGCCATCGCAGCCACCCGGTGGAACACTTCCGCGAAAGGATAGACGGCGAACACCACGCCGACTTTGACGCGCGTGAATCGGATATGTTATCCCAGCCTTTGCTGCGATGGGATATGATGTCTTTACTGAAGGCGAGATCATAAAAAAGATCGAAGAAAACAATAGTTGTTATTTGATCGAAGATGGTACAGATTCGCGGAATATTATTAACGTAATTATCAAATATTGGATTGGAAATAATATTTGTAATTCGATAAAAGTTTGTACGAGGTCTCAATATAATATATGCGCCTGGATCAAAGTTTATAGGAATAAGGAACAACAGGGGAACACAGCAATTGATTTATATAATATTGAACCGACTGAAAGCGATACGATAAAGGGCAAAGAGACCGCCTTTCTATATGAGGGGTTCCACTATGAGAAGTTCAAAGAAGAATACGTAATACTTCCAATCTATAATAGTAGCGTATATTTTGTATGGCCAGCAATGTACGCAATCCTGGGCTGATTATTTTGGGTATATCCAATTGTTGTAAAAACAATATGGACGAAAGATCCATCATGGGACGATTGGCCAGAAGATACGGTACAAATTACTAATTGGTTGCCTTATTTTTATTGGATGCCGCTGGTCTATGTCCTTTACCGTAGTACATACTGGTTTCGTAACATTATTGCGACGTGCGTTCCCAACTACGCCGAGGATATGAATCGTGTAATATACGCGTATACGAATCTAGATATCTGTATTCCATGCTTCTTATTCCAAGAAGCTAATGCTGCCGGTTTTGTTATCTTGCTTTGTTTATTATGGCATAACCCACATCGTTACCCACAAACTGGCTCTCGTGCCCTTCGTACCGACTCGATTGCGAGGGCAAAATCCTGGGTTC
>JBOICY010000290.1:0-11688 GCA_050740335.1 Methylococcales bacterium
TGTCTACCAATTCCACCACATCGGCGATATTCTGACCCGCAGCAAAGGAAACGTGCAAACGGATTAGTGTTCCTCGGATTCTGCCGGAACCGGCTGTTTCGGTTGGTCCAGCCGGGATTCGTCAGCAGCAGGCGCTTTCTGTGGAGCCGCCTCATCGAGCACCGGTGGCGAACCCGACTCGTTTTTGGTCGCCTCGGCGTTTGTCGCTCCATTATTTCCGGACGGTAGTTGCGGCATATCCGAAACCGCCGTTGGATTCGTGTCCACTTGGCCCGGGGGCAGGTCGGTCGGGATGGGCTTTGCGGGGGTATCCATGAATCCTTCCGTAAACTCGCGCGTTTCACCGACCACAGCCAATCCAAGACTGGTTGCAAAAAACAGGCTTGCCAGTGCGGCGGTCAACCGGGTAAGAAAGGTGGCCGAGCCCTGGGCTCCGAATACAGTACCGGATGCCCCGCTTCCGAATGCCGCGCCAGCGTCGGCGCCCCTGCCTTGTTGAAGCAGAACCAGCGCGATTATGCCGACCGCTAACAGTACATGCACGATAATCAATGCCTGATACATATTTTTGTACGTTAAACAGAATAACAAATCGTTAAAAAAGAATCCGCCTCCAGCGAGGCGCCTCCAATGAGTCCACCATCGATGTCGGGCATCGAAAACAAATCCCGGGCGTTGTCGGGTTTTACGCTGCCACCGTAGAGTATCCGCAAGCCGTCCGCAACCGCTTTATCGGTACACGCGATTTTGTTTCGGATGAACGCATGCACTTCCTGAGCCTGTTCGCTGGTCGCCGTTTTTCCGGTGCCAATCGCCCAGACCGGCTCATAGGCGAGGATCGCTTTGTTCAGAGAATGAATTCCCGATCCCGCGAATACCGTTTCCAATTGCGCCAGAACCGTCTCGCAGGTCTCTCCCCGCTCTCGTTGTTCGAGCGTTTCACCGACACACAGGATCGGTATCAGGCCTACGTCGAATGCCTGTCTAAAACGTGCGGCAACCAGTTCATTGGATTCCGAATAGAGCAAGCGCCGCTCGGAATGCCCGACGATAGCCAGCCGGCAGTCATATTCTTTTAACATCTGCGCGGAAACCTCTCCGGTATAAGCGCCGGAAGCTTGATCCGCTACATTTTGCGAGCCGAGTAATATCCGGCTGCCATCCAAAATATCCCTGGCCTGAGGGATAAAGATATAGGGTACACAGATACCGATCTCGCCCCCGCAATATTCACGATCGACCTGGTCACGGAGTGTCTGTAGCAGTTCACGGGAGCTTTTAAGAGTCCCGTTCATTTTCCAGTTTCCGATTACGATCGATCGACGCATTGAATGCCGCCCAAGCTGAATTGTAAATTCTAGCGGTTTGAATAGTTCTATTCAATCATTATTTGTTGCAACACAATCGCGGCCTCTCCATGAAACCTGCTACGGCAATGCCTCGCTCACGATTTCGGCAAGCTGATTGGCGAGTTCATCAACGATATGCATATCTTTTCCTTCCACCATCACGCGAATCAACGGTTCTGTTCCGGAGGGGCGCAGGAGTACCCGGCCGTCCTGCCCGAGAATCCTTTCGATTTCAATTTTCGCTTTTTGAATACAATCGAATTTCGACAAATCCGCGCGTTCGCGGACTTTCACGTTGACCAGGGTTTGTGGGAATTTAACCATTCCCTTTTTCAGTTCATGCAAGGTTTTCTTGGTACGCCAGATTTCTGCCAGAACCTGAAGGGCGGCGATGATACCGTCACCCGTGGTGCTTCGGTCGTTACAAATAATATGGCCTGAATTCTCGCCGCCCAGCGATGCGTCGAAGCTTTCAATCATTTCCATGACATAGCGGTCGCCGACCGCGGCTCGTTTCATTTCCACGCCGAGTCCGGCCAGCGCCTGCTCCAAACCCAGGTTTGTCATCAGAGTACCGATCACCGGTCCCTTCAATTTACCAGCGTCCAGCCGAGATTTAGCGATGATATACAAGAGTTCGTCGCCTTCCACAAGATCTCCCTTGTGATCCACCATGATCACGCGGTCGCCGTCCCCATCGAACGCGATGCCCAGATCGGCCGATTCCGCTAAAACTTTCTGTTGAAGCGCTGCCGGATTCGTCGCGCCACACTGTTCATTGATATTCCGTCCGTTCGGCTCACAGCCAATTCGAACCACATCCGCACCGATTTCATCGAAAACATAGGGAGCGATGTGATAGGTCGAGCCGTGTGCGCAATCGACAACGATCTTCATTCCCGAAAAGTCCATCGCGGCCGGAATCGTACTCTTACAAAATTCAATATAGCGCCCCGCGGCATCGTTGAGCCGTGTGGCCTTGCCGATTTCCGACGACGACACCGTAGTCATTTCCCGCCCGAGCTCGTGTTCGATCGCAAGCTCGATTTCATCCGGCAGTTTGACTCCCGCGGACGAGAAAAACTTAATGCCGTTATCGTAATACGGATTGTGCGAGGCACTGATCACGATACCGGCCCGGGCGCGAAACGTTCGAGTCAGATAGGCGATGCCGGGAGTCGGCATCGGCCCCAGCAACTGGGTATTCGCGCCCGAGGCCGATAAACCGGCTTCGAGGGCCGATTCGAACATGTACCCTGAAATCCGGGTATCTTTGCCGATCACAATATTCGAATTGAAATTCGATGCGAATACGCGGCCGGTGGCCCACCCGAGCTTTAAGACAAAATCTGGGGTGATCGGATAATCACCGACCGTACCGCGAATGCCATCAGTACCGAAGAATTTTTTTTTCATAAGTTCTCCCTCAACCAGCCCAACAGGCCTGGATTCTGGATCGTGCCGATTGACTCAGCTGGATGTAATCAGCGTTCCGGGCGCCAAGAATCGAACGAGACGAGAAAATCAGACACCCAAGCCGCGGTAAAGAATCAGATTTCGAACCACTCGACCAGATCCGGCCGCGTCCTACCGCCGGGGCCGGATATCAGTCAGCAGAAATGCCGGGACAACCAAAACTGCAAAATAGTCAACCGGTCAGGCGTGGAATTTAGCAGAGTTCCGGCAGCTCGCGAGGATCCGGAACAACCCAGTTCTGCCGGGTATAATTTGAAAAGGCACAAAGGAAAGTTCCCCTTGTGCCTTTTAGTACGGTTAATTATAGTCGACAAATCGTAATAGCAACGTTCTACCTCAATGCTGTTCCGCAGGCCCTCCCAAGGGCTTATCCGGCTTCGCCTCGACTTTACCGAACTCGGTTTGTCCGCTATTACTGTCCGAGGATTTATTTTCTTCCCAATCCCGAGGCGGTCTAGGATCCCTCGCCGCCATCAGATCATCGAGCTGCAGGCGATCGATGGTTTCGTATTTCATCAACGCATCTGCCATCGCATGCAGAATATCCATATTCTCTCTGAGCAAACGCTCGGCTCTTTCGTAATTCCGGTCGATAACCGAGCGAATTTCCTCATCGATCAGGTGCGCGGTTTCCTCGGATACCGATTTATGCTTGGTCACGGACCTGCCCAGGAACACTTCGCCTTCTTCTTCGCTGTAGGCTAAGGGTCCGAGGCGTTCCGACAATCCCCATTTGGTAACCATATTACGAGCCAGATTGGTCGCTCTTTCGATATCGTTCGAAGCTCCCGTGGTTACTTTTTCGGTGCCGAAAATAATCTGTTCCGCCAAGCGGCCGCCGTACAGACTCGAAATCTGACTTTCGAGCTTTCGTTTACTCGCGCTGTATTGATCGGTTTCGGGTAAAAACATGGTGATTCCCAAGGCCCGCCCGCGCGGCATGATACTGACCTTATAAACCGGATCATGCTCGGGCACCAGACGCCCGACAATCGCATGGCCAGCCTCATGATAGGCGGTCAACCGCTTGTCATCCTCGCTCATCATCATGGTGCGCCGTTCGGCGCCCATGATAATCTTGTCCTTGGCCTTCTCGAGGGCCTCCATGGTGACCACGCGTTTATCATTACGCGCCGCGAACAGGGCCGCCTCGTTCACGAGGTTCGCGAGATCTGCTCCGGAAAACCCCGGAGTCCCGCGAGCGATATATTTAATTTCCACGCTGTCGTCGGTCGGCACCTTGCGCATATGGACTTTGAGAATCTGTTCGCGACCGCGAATATCTGGCAAACCCACCGTCACTTGCCGGTCGAAACGGCCCGGACGCAGCAAGGCCGGATCCAGTACGTCGGGCCGGTTGGTCGCCGCAATCACGATAATGCCTTCGTTCCCCTCGAATCCATCCATTTCAACCAGCAATTGATTCAGGGTTTGTTCCCGCTCGTCGTGGCCGCCACCGAGTCCCGCGCCGCGGTGCCTTCCGACCGCATCGATTTCGTCGATAAAAATAATGCAGGGCGCGTGCTTCTTGGCCTGCTCGAACATATCACGCACACGCGACGCACCGACCCCGACAAACATTTCGACGAAATCGGAGCCCGATATCGTGAAAAACGGAACTTTCGCTTCGCCCGCTATCGCGCGAGCCAAAAGCGTTTTTCCGGTTCCGGGCGGTCCCACCATGAGCGCGCCACGCGGGATTTTTCCACCGAGTTTCTGGAACTTGCTCGGATCCTTGAGAAAGTCGACCATTTCGGCGACCTCTTCCTTGGCTTCCTCGACCCCGGCCACGTCCGCGAAGGTGACTTTGACCTGATCCTCTTCCAGCAGTCGCGCCTTACTTTTCCCGAAGGACATCGCGCCGCGACCACCGGCGCCGCCCTGCATCTGCCGCATGAAAAATATCCACACGGCGATCAAGAGCAACATCGGAAACCAGGAAATGAAGATCTGCATCAACAGCGACTGGGATTCCGGTGCCTTTGCCTTGATCTCGACACCATTCGCAAGCAGGTCATCAACCAGGTGAGGATCATCGGGTGTGTAGGTACTAAAGACCTGGCCTGTCTGCATCCGGCCTTTTATCGAAAGACCGTCGATCAATACTTTCTGAACCTGGCCGGCTTTTACCGCTTGGATGAATTCAGAATAGGACATCGATGAATCTGGGTTGTTTTTCGATCCGAAGTTGTTGAACACGGACATCAAAACAACCGCGATAATTACCCACAAGATTATGTTTTTGACCATATCGTTCAATGTGGTACTCCTATTCGGGACCGGCCCGAATTATTAAATTGCCTGATTTATTGTATCAGGATAATCGCCGCTTGTAAGCGGCTTGATGTTTGGACCACAAAAGCGCCTGTTTCGTTTATTTTCGATGCTACAATTGTAGACCGATTTGTTTCCAGGGATTTCTAATTTCCGGAGATGGGGCGGCTTCTCCCCGGTTTAAAGTCCTTCGCCAATAAAAAAACCTCCCGGCTTCTGGCGCGCGAGGCTTTCGGTTTCCGAATAACCACTCTACCGAAAGCCAGCCGAAGCTCCCGGTAAAATTGATCGAAACCCGCGCCTTGAAATACCTTGACCAGAAAAGTACCGCCCGCCGCGAGTGAATAATGCACCATTTCCAGCGCGAGTTCCGCGAGATGGATCGATTTTGGCTGATCGATTTCTGATCTCCCGCTTTGATTCGGCGCCATGTCCGACAGAATGACGTCCACTTTTCGTTCGGCCAGGGATTCGAGCAGTTGTCGCACTATCGAATCTTCGCGAAAATCACCTCGGATAAAATCGACGCCGGGAATCGGGTCGATCTCGAGCACATCGAGCGCGATAATTTTTCCTTGCTCGCCAACCTGTTGCAACGCGTATTGAGACCAAGCGCCTGGCGCTGCCCCCAAATCCAATACGCTCGCCCGGGCTTTGAACAGCCGGTCACGTTCATCGATTTCCTTCAGTTTGAAAACCGCTCGCGAGCGATAATTCTGAACCCGGGCCAATTGTACGAATTGATCGGCATGATGTTCCTGCAACCAAAGGTGACTGGATTTGCTGCGTGCCATCCGGGCTTATCCGCTTCTGACTGATCGTTTAAAAAACATCATACACGTATAGTGTAAAATTTCACACATTAATGAAACGTAGACCAGGCATCTTGACGCCAGAAGCACGAAAACATTTCCGGGCCCGGGGCCATTCGCTGAAACCCGTTGTCGCTACCGGGCACGCGGGCTTAACAGACAATGTGATGGCGGCGATTGAAGAAGCCTTGGATCATCACGAATTGATCAAGATCCGGCTTGGTTGCAATCAACGGGAAGACCGGAAATTGCAAGCCGAGCGGATCTGTCGCACGACCGGTGCCGAACTGGTCCAATTGATTGGAAAAATTGCGATCGTCTATAGGAAGAACCCCGATCAGAGCGATTGACGGCTACTTGTAAACCACACTGAGTATTTCGTATTCCTTCAGGCCGCCCGGCGCGGTGAAGGAAATCACATCCTCCACCTGGTTGCCGATCAGCGCGCGCGCAATCGGGGAGGAAACCGAAATACGACCCTCCTTTATATCCGCTTCGTCCTCGCCGACGATCTTGTAGCTCGCCACGCTTCCCGTTTCCAGGTCTTCCAGTTCCACGGTCGCGCCGAATACAACCTTGCCGCCCGCGTCGAGCCTGGTCACGTCGATGATTTGCGAACGGGACAACTTGCTCTCGATTTCGGCGATACGCCCCTCGGTGAAGCTTTGTTGTTCGCGCGCGGCATGATATTCCGCATTCTCTTTTAAATCCCCGTGCGCGCGGGCTTCCGCGAGCGCTGCGATGATCCTCGGGCGAACCAGGGTCTTTAATTCAGTCAGCTCCTTTCGCAGCTTCTCGGCCCCTTCCAATGTCAGTGGTACTTTATTCATAGGTCTACTCGTTACGATTCATCGCGCCGGGAAAATCCTGTTTCCGCGTTTCGACAATCCCTGATCCGGCGCTCCTTTACATCAGTACATTCTGGGTTGCAAAGTTCCCAATTTCCAGTGGATTACTTCCTTCCGCATCAAAACTCCCTGTGTAAATCCTGCAAACGGTTCACGGTAACCTCTCCAACGTTACTGAAGGCCTTACAGGTCGCCCGAGCGCCGGCCAGAGTTGTGGTATAAGTCACTTGATGTTGCAGCGCCGCTCGTCTGATAATGAAAGAATCGGCGATCGCCTTCCGGCCTTCAACGGTGTTGATGATCAATTTAATCTGTTCGTTCTTAATCAAATCCACGATATGCGGCCGGCCTTCCTTGACTTTATGAACCACCGCGCAGGAAATACCCGCATCGGTCAACACCTTGGCCGTACCGCGGGTCGCAACGAGTTCGAAACCCTGTTCGATCAGATCCCTTGCAATCGGCACCAGATCCGGTTTATCGGCCGAACGCACGCTCATGAGTATTTTGCCGTCGCGGGCCAAATCTACTCCGGCTGCCCGTTGCGCTTTGGCAAAGGCTTCACCAAAGGATCTGCCGATCCCCATCACCTCCCCCGTGGATTTCATTTCCGGACCCAGGACCGTGTCGACACCGGGGAACTTGATAAACGGAAAAACCGCTTCTTTAACCGAGTAATAACGGGGGATGCGCTCGCCGCGAATGCCCTGCTCGGCAAGGCTTTTACCCACCATGCACCGCGCGGCTATTTTTGCCAGGGGATAACCGGTTGCCTTGGAAACGAACGGCGCCGTTCTCGAAGCTCGGGGGTTTACCTCCAGAATATAGATTTCCCGATTCTGGATCGCGAACTGCGCATTCATCAAACCCACAACGCCCAGGGCTTTGGCCAGCAAACGCACTTGCTCGCGGACCTGTTCCTGCACGTCCAGGGCTAAATTATAGGGTGGTATGGAACACGCGGAATCTCCCGAGTGGACCCCCGCGAGTTCGATATGTTCCATCAATCCACCGATCAGAACTGCTTCACCATCGCAAATCGCATCGACATCCATTTCAATCGCATTACTCAGGAATCGGTCGAGTAATACCGGAGATTCGTTGGAAACACTCACCGCCTCCCGCATATACCTTTCCAGTTCGGATTCTTCGAACACGATCTCCATGGCCCTGCCGCCGAGCACGTAGGATGGCCTGACCACCAGCGGAAAGCCGAGTTTCCGCGCCCTGAGAACGGCTTCCTCGACCGAGCGCGCGGTGGCATTCGGGGGTTGTTTCAATCCCAATCGATCCACGAGTTTCTGGAATCGCTCGCGGTCTTCGGCAAGATCGATCGAGTCCGGAGACGTCCCGACGATCGGCGCCCCGGCGGCTTCCAGCGCGGTCGCGAGCTTAAGTGGTGTTTGTCCGCCGTATTGCACGATCACGCCGCTCGGTTGCTCGATGTGGATGATTTCGAGCACGTCTTCGAGCGTCAGCGGCTCGAAATACAGGCGATCCGAAATATCGAAGTCGGTGGAAACTGTTTCGGGGTTGCAGTTCACCATGATGGTTTCATAACCATCCTCGCGCAGGGCTAGCGCGGCATGGACACAACAATAATCGAATTCGATCCCCTGCCCGATCCGGTTCGGCCCGCCTCCGAGCACGATGATCTTTTTCCGTGCCGATACTCGCGCCTCGCATTCCTCCTCGTAGGTCGAGTACAGATAGGCGGTCGAGGAAGCAAATTCCGCGGCGCAGGAATCGATTCGTTTGTAGACTGGCCGAATACCCAGTCGATGACGTACATCACGAACCACCGATTGAGGCTCATTGACCAGGGTTCCGATTCTCGAGTCGGAAAAACCTTTGCGCTTCAGGTTGTATAACTTATCCCGGCCGAGCGACGCGAAATCCCGATTTTTAAGATCCTGTTCCTCCCAAATCAGATCCTCGATCTGGGCAATAAACCAGGGATCGATATGGCAGATCTGGTTGATTTCTTCGAGGCTCATTCCCTGTCTGAAGGCATCTGCTATAAACCAAAGCCTTTCGGGTCCCGGATGATTCAACTCCCGATGCAGGGTTTCCCGTATGTCCTCGCGCTCGGGATCGATTCTACCCGCCAGTCCGTCGACCCCGGTTTCGAGACTGCGGATCGCCTTCTGCAGAGACTCCTGAAAGGTTCGTCCGATCGCCATCGCTTCACCGACCGACTTCATCTGGGTTGTGAGCCGATCATCAGCCTGCGGAAATTTTTCGAAGGTAAAGCGCGGGATCTTGGTGACCACATAGTCGATACTCGGCTCGAAGGATGCCGGAGTCGCGCCGCCCGTGATTTCATTGCGCAGTTCGTCCAGGGTATAACCGACCGCAAGTTTCGCGGCCACCTTGGCGATCGGGAAACCCGTCGCTTTCGAAGCCAGAGCGGAGGATCGGGATACCCTCGGATTCATCTCGATCACGACGAGGCGTCCGTCCTCCGGGTTGATCGCGACCTGCACGTTGGAGCCCCCGGTATCCACGCCGATCTCGCGCAGTACCGCGATCGAAACATTTCGCAAGATCTGATATTCCTTGTCGGTGAGTGTCTGGGCGGGAGCCACGGTGATCGAATCACCGGTGTGCACTCCCATCGGATCGAAATTTTCGATCGAACACACGATGATGCAATTGTCGCGGTGGTCGCGCACGACTTCCATTTCGAACTCTTTCCAGCCGAGCACCGACTCCTCGATCAGCAGTTCCCTAGTCGGTGAAAGCTCCAGTCCCCTTTCGCAAATTTCGATGAACTCCTCCCGGTTGTAGGCAATCCCGCCGCCGCTTCCGCCCAAGGTGAAGGAAGGACGAATGATCGCCGGAAAACCGATATCGATTACCGCCGCGAGCGCTTCATCTAGATTGTGCGCGATGCCGGATCGAGGAACTTCCAGACCGATCTTCCGCATCGCTTTGCGAAACTGGTCCCGGTCTTCGGCCTTGCCGATCGCCTCCTTGGAAGCCCCGATCATTTCCACGCCATAACGTTCCAGTACCCCGTGCCGATCGAGATCCAGCGCGCAATTCAACGCGGTCTGGCCACCCATGGTCGGCAACAGCGCGTCGGGTCTTTCTTTCTCGATGACTCGGGTAACGGTCTGCCAATCGATCGGTTCGATGTAAACCGAATCGGCGGTTTCGGGGTCGGTCATAATGGTTGCGGGATTGGAATTCACCAGGATCACCCGATAGCCCTCTTCCCGAAGCGCCTTGCAGGCCTGTGTGCCCGCATAATCAAATTCACAGGCCTGACCGATCACGATCGGTCCGGCCCCGAGCAATAATATCGATTCGATATCGGTTCTTTTAGGCATCTTGTCAAACGCCGCTTAATTCATCGGAAGGAAGGTTCAGTTGCGGCTTTGAGCCATTTGTTCAATAAATCGGTCGAACAACGGCTCGACATCGTGGGGTCCGGGGCTCGCCTCCGGATGCCCCTGGAAACCCATGGCTGAACAATCGGTCCGACAGATCCCCTGGAGGCTGCCGTCGAATAAGGAACGATGCGTCGCGCGCAGATTATCCGGAAGGCTCGCTTCGTCGACCGCAAAACCATGATTCTGACTGCTGATCATGACCCGGCCGGTCACCAAGTCCTGGACCGGATGATTCGCGCCGTGATGGCCGAATTTCATTTTGATGGTCCGGGCTCCCGAGGCCAGTGCCAGCAACTGATGTCCGAGACAGATTCCGAATACCGGAATTTGACGGTCCAACACCGTGCGGATCGCGGAGATCGCATAGTCACAGGGTTCCGGATCGCCGGGCCCGTTCGACAGAAACACACCGTCCGGTTGATAGGACAGGGTTTCTTCGGCTGTCGTGGTTGCCGGGACCACGGTGATCCGGCAACCCCGTTCGGCAAATTCGCGCAGGATATTGCGCTTGATCCCGAAATCAAAGGCGACAATGTGAAAGGCTGTATCCTCTCGGTCTACATAACTCCGGCCCAAGGCCCAACAACCCTGCGACCATTGATAGGGTTGTGCCACCGAGACGAGTTTCGCGAGATCCATCCCCTGAAGTCCGGGAAAACTTCTTGCCTGGTCTATCGCATGGGCCGGATCGGGGTGTTTTCCGGCCAACAGACACCCGCGCTGGGCACCCTTTTCACGTAATATTCGCGTGAGTTTGCGCGTGTCGATCCCTGCAATACCCTGAATATTGCGCTCAACCAAATAATCGCTCAGATTGCTTTGACATCTCCAGCTGCTCGCCAAAACCGATAAATCGCGAATGACCAGGCCGCTCGCATGGATATGAGCCGATTCCTCGTCCTGGTCATTGACACCGACATTACCGATATGCGGATAGGTCAAGGTGACAATCTGACGGGCATAGGATGGATCGGTCAGAATCTCCTGGTATCCGGTGAGCGCGGTATTGAATACGACCTCGCCGGTCGAATACCCATCCGCGCCGATCGAGAGCCCGCTGAATACGGTGCCGTCCTCGAGAACAAGGATTGCCTTTCCAGTCAAATTTCACCCCCTCGGAATTGCAAAACGGGAAGGCCCCTCGAAAGACTCTTTCCCGTTTCTACTAAAAATTAACGAACCGATTCTACGAGAATAGACAGGTTTGTACAACCAGCGCGCACGATACGCCCGTGATTGACGACTGATCGAACCTTTAAATATACTCCCGCTTGAAAAAATAGCCGGTTTGTTTTGCCTATTTACTATTTACCCCATGGATCTCGAAGAGTATTCTCGAACACATAATCCGCCAACGCCCGGCCCGCGGTTAAACCCGCCTGGCTGGAACTGCCAGTGGATGCCGCCATAAATCCGGCGGCAGTAGAGACGCCAGCGGATAGTTTGGACCGGCAGTGTTGCCGCCACTCCTTTTGCAAAGCCCAGTGCTTGAAACCCTGGAACAGATTGTAAGCCAGTACGCCCAAGCGGA
>JBOICY010000291.1:0-1501 GCA_050740335.1 Methylococcales bacterium
GAAAAACCCGATGACAGGTCTCCTGCATACCTCAGCGGCTTCAGAGGCCGGCTGGTTCCGTTCGAATTTCAAACTTGCGGGTGGTAGTATCAAAAGAGACTGAAACTGCCATTTTTATGGGTACTGATCGCGTAGGAAGCAAATGATGATGATTGCGACTTTGGATTTTGCTTGGGTCACGTCGGTCGGACCCTTCTACCGTTACTAGGCTAGCCCGTAAATTTTTCTCCTAGTGATCCGTGGGAGACAAGACAGGAGAACAGATCAATGTTTAGACCTATTAAATTGAATCATACCTTAGCCTTCCATGCCCCCAGAATCCTCGTTACCATTCTTTTCCTTCAAGTCTTTGTTTGGGGCCAGTTGGGTTCAGGCAGCATAACTGGCGTGGTGAGAGACGCAACGCAGGCTGCGATTCCAGACGCCGCGATCAAGATCATCAACACACAGTCAGGCGTTGTCACAAATGCCGTCTCCAACGAGACAGGCTCTTACCGGGTGAATTCGATTCTCCCGGGCAATTACCGTATTGAAGTCACGGCCGCGGGCTTTTCCCAGGTGGTCCGAGAGGGAATTGCTCTTTCCACAGGGCAAACGCTGGCCGCCGACTTTACCCTGCAGGTCGGCCAACACAGTGAATCCGTACTAGTAGTGGCCGGCGCAGAACTCACGGAAACACAGAGTTCCAGCCTCGGCCAAGCGGTTGACCACAAGCTGATCGAAAACCTTCCTCTTCCGAACCATTCGGCCAATGCATTGATCAACCTATCGCCGGGCGTGGTGATGATCGACCCTGGCCGTGGGGCTGAAAACTATCCCGTCTTTTCCGTCGCCGGGGGGCGCGCGCGCAACCAGAATTTCACGCTCGATGGTGGCAGCATTAACAATGTCGTTGGGTTGGCCCGCCCATCCCAGATCGCCAGCCTTCCGCTGGAGGCGCTTGAGGAGTTCCGTGTCATCAGCAACAACTACGCCGCCGAGTACGGCCACTCGACCGGAGGGGTTCTTGCGCTGACAACGCGGTCCGGAACCAATGAATTTCATGGCAGCGCATTCGAGTACCTCCGCAACGATGTACTGGACGCGCGCAACTTCTTCTCCAAGCAGAAACCTCCGCTTCGCCTTAACCAGTTTGGCGGGGCGCTAGGTGGCCCGATACGCAAGGACAAGACCCACTTCTTCGCCAGCTGGGAACAGACCCGGCAGACTGCGAGCGATGCGATTCTCTCTACGGTACCCACCCTAGCGCAGCGCGAAGGCGACTTCTCCGGCACCGCAACGATCTATGACCCGTTCAACCTGGTGGGCGGAGTGAAACAACCCTTCCTGGGGAACAAGATTCCCTTGGACCGGATCGATCCGGTGGCAAGAGCCGCGAGTGCCTATTGGCCGCTTCCCAATCGACCGGGTGATGCCAACGGCGCGAACAACTACGTGGGGAATACCAGCCTCCACCTCAATCGGCACATCCTGGTCGGAAAGCTCGACCACGCCCTGAATG
>JBOICY010000292.1:0-2851 GCA_050740335.1 Methylococcales bacterium
GGATAATGAACGGCTGTGGGAACCCCCTCGACTTTGAGATTGTCGAGAACCGCCGCGCGATTCTCGACTTGCAGGGTAAACTGGGCCCATACGCAGTTCCGGTTTTGGCGAACCACGGGGCGCATGATTGAATCAGACGCGCCGAGCAGTTCGAGATAGCGTTGCCCGACTTCGAATCTGCGTGCCAACTCCCACTCGAATCGTTCCATTTTGGCCAATAACACCGCGCATTGAATCGTATCCATGCGTCCGCCGACGCCGACCCGGATATGGTGATAGCGACTCTCTTCGCCGTGAACCCGGATCTGTCGGACGGCTTTAGCGAGCCCGTCATCGCTCGTGAAGACAGCGCCTCCATCGCCATAGCAGCCGAGCGGCTTGCTCGGAAAGAAGCTGGTGCAACCGAATGTGGAAAGGGCGCAGCTTCTCAGGCCCTTATAGGTCGCTCCAAAACTTTGCGCGGCATCCTCGATGACCGGAATATTGCCATGTCTGGCCGCGATCGCGTTGATTTCGTCCAGGTCGGCCACCTGACCGTACAGCGATACCGGAATGATGGCCTTGGTTTTCGGGCTGATCGCGGCTTCGATGAGCGCCGGATCGATATTGTAGGTATCCTTTTGGATATCCACAAAGACCGGAGTCGCTCCGCACAGCGCGATCACCTCCGCGGTCGCGACGAAAGTAAAGGGAGTCGTAATGACTTCGTCTCCGGCCTTCACACCGAGGGCCATCAAGGCGATCAACAGCGCCTCGGTGCCGGATGCGACCGTTATACAATGTCTGGCGCCCGTGTAATCGGCCAGTTTTTCTTCCAATTCCAGCATCTCCGGACCCATGATGTATTGGCCGTGATCCAGAACCCCCTGAATACGGGCATTGATCCTTTCCTTCAATTCGGCATATTGCGCCTTGAGATCGATAAAGTTGATATTGGCAGTCATAGAAAAGCTTTGGCTCCGAGCAGATTTTGGTCCGCATTTTGAAAAACGTATTTTCCACAAAAGGAAATCCGAACAGGCGAAAAAAAGTACCTCGATGCATATCTTAATAATATCGCAATATTTCTGGCCGGAATCTTTCATTATCAACGACCTCGCTGTCGATTTTAAGCGCAGGGGCCATGCGATCACGGTCCTGACCGGGCTGCCCAATTATCCGGGGGGCAGAATCCATGAAGGTTATTCCTGGCCCGGCTGCCGCTACCAGGATTTCAGAGGAATCAACATAATCCGGGTCCCGTTGTTCGCCCGAAGGAATGGCCGCCACTGGCACCTGGTTTTGAATTATTGTTCCTTCGTAATTTCCGCGTGTCTGCTCGGCCCCTTACTGTGTCGCGGCCGCTACGACCTGATTTTTGTCTTCGAGCCTTCGCCCTTTACCGTGGGCATTCCCGCGGTTTTGCTGCGCCGGATCAAAAAAGCTCCCCTTCTGTTCTGGGTCCAGGACCTGTGGCCGGAAAGCCTGTCCGCGACCGGGGCCATCCGATCCGGTTTTTTATTGGACCAGGTCGGCCGGCTGGTTCGCTTCGTTTACCAACGATGCGATCGAATTCTGTTGCAATCTCGCGGCTTCACGGGCTCCGCGGCAAAGTTCGGAGCGAAAGAGGAAAAAATCTATTATTTTCCGAACTGGACCGAAAATCTTTACAAACCGGTTGAGAAACCCGAACTCCCGGATGCATTGGCCGGGCAATTCAAAGGCTTTTCCATTGTTTTTGCCGGCAACCTGGGACAGGCCCAATCCCTGGATACGATCATTCAGGCCGCGGTTCGGCTCAAACGAAGCCCGGAAATTCAATGGATCATCATCGGAGAAGGGCGGCGGAAAGCCTGGCTGGAAGAACAAATTCAGCGGCTTGATCTGAAATCCTGCATGCACCTGGTGGGCCGTTACACTCCTGAAGTGATGCCATCGTGTTTCGCGCGCGCGGATCTGCTGCTCGTCTGCTTGAAACGCGATCCGGTTTTCGCGTTGACGATTCCGAGCAAGGTCCAAGCCTATCTCGCCTGCGGACGTCCGATTGTCGCGGCCCTGGATGGCGAAGGCGCCAGGGTGATCCGTGAATCGGGAGCCGGTCTGGTGGTCGCTTCCGAAGACAGTGAGGCGCTCGCCGATGCGATCCTGCGAATCTATCAAATGAGCGAAGAAAACCGGAAATCGATGGGCCAAAAAGGTCGCGCCTATTACAATGCGCATTTTGAACGCGAGCGACTGCTCGATCAACTCGAAAATATCATGGCTCAGGCGGCACGGGAAGGACTATGCGGATCCTGATATTGGGTGGCGGAGGGAATGCTCGGCCATCAGTTGTTCCTCTCCCTGCGACGCCGGCAGGAAGTGCGAGTCACCTTGCACCACGAAATCGCCGGCACTAAGGCGCCCGGCCTTTTTTCGACCGGCGACACCTAGCCCGGCATTGATGTCCGCTCGGACGCAAATATTTCCCGGGTGTTCAACGAATTCCAACCCGAAGCGGTCGTCTCAAGCGCGGTGTAAAGCAGGAAGGCCAGCAGATTGAGAGTGACCAGCACGGCCGGCAGAGACTGCTTGCCGTGGCTATCGTGGTCATCCGGGTTAGATCAGGACGTTTGTGTCGAGGAAGCTAGTAGTCATTCAATTAAATACAAAATAATATGAAACAAAGTTAAAGTGAGGTATAAAGACAATTTTCGTTTGGATGTACCCACCATGCCGGCTATCAAATATACTCTAAGCTGGCAAAATATGAGATTTTATAAAGCCAATTGTGATAATCTTTCGGAATTACCACTCATCATTGGACCAAGGCCATGATAAAGCTTGTATTCACAAACGCAGAAAAGGACGGCTTGCAGCGCGAACGCCATCC
>JBOICY010000293.1:0-5105 GCA_050740335.1 Methylococcales bacterium
GTCTAAATGCACCGTGGGCCAATAATTTCGAGCCAATTGGGGTTCCGCTTGTTCCGGTCTAAATCTCGTTTCCCCGGTTAGGCGCCTCTAAATCAAACGACTTTCATTGCGGAAATACATGCGTTAAAATTTCTTTTCATGAAACGAGAATAGTCATGGCGTGGTTCGAATGTGGGTTTTACGTGATAAAAAGTCACTTGAACGGATTTGTCCTTGATCTTTTGGACAATAATCAAGCGCCAGGCTCAGCGTTGGGTTCTTATCCCATCAATGGCGCACATGGCAGCGCCAATCAGCAATGGCGGATTACTCAGGAAGGCCTGATTCAGTCGAGGTTGAACGGTTTTGCCGTTGACATTGCCGGCAGCGTGCCGGACCCTGGAACCCCCCTCATTTCCTATCCCGTCAACGGTGAGCATGGCACGCCGAATCAACAGTGGGAACTGGTGCCGGTACCGGGAACCGCCTATTTTCTGATTAGAAGCAAATTGGCGGGTTTGGTGATCGACATCTCGGGCGCGAATCCAGCACCCGGAGCGCAGGTCATCGCGTATCCGGCCAATGGCGAATATGGCACGCCCAATCAACACTGGGAACTTGGCGCCGTGCCGCTGCTCCTGGAGTCGGGGGCCATTGACGAAAAGGCGGCGCAAATACCGGCTGAATACCCGCCCGTGCCGCGGATGGAAACCGTGCCGCCGGAAGAGGCGGGCCAGATACGGAAAATCGTCGGCCTCACCCTGCAACTCCTGCAGCGGCGCTATTCTCCGCAAACCATGGCGCGGCGCGGCGTCCATGCCAAGGACCATGGCTGCGTGAAAGCCAGTTTCACGGTCAACGCCGACATTCCTGAAAAATACCGGGTCGGCGTGTTTGCCACGCCGGGGAAAACCTATGGCGCCTGGATTCGCTTTTCCAATGCCACGGTATCCATTGACAAGGATATCGACAAGGACAAGAATAACAATGACATTTCCTCCAGTCGCGGCATGGCCATCAAACTGCTGGGGGTCGAAGGCAAGACGCTGCTGGACATGCCCGGCGAAAACTCCCAAGACTTCTTGATGATCAACACGCCGGTGTTCGCCTTCGCCAACGTGGCGGACTACCTGGACTTGACACAAATCCAGGCGGACAATAAAGACGACATCAGCAAACTGTTCGCCCCGCCGTTGACTCCGGGCAGGTTGAAAACCCTGCGCATCGTCATAGGCATACAGGCAATGCCGCTAGGTAATCCCCTGGATGCCCAGTATTTCACCGCCTCGCCTTTCCTGTTCGGCAAGGACACCGCGGCCAAATTCTCGGTGAAGCCGCGCAATCCTGAAAACACGCCGATCCCCCCCAATCCTTCGCCCAATTACTTGCGCGAGGCGCTGAAGAAAAGCCTGGATGTGAACACCGGCAAACCGGCTGTCTTTGATTTCATGGTGCAGATTCGGACCGACGATTCCCTGCCCATTGAAGATGTAACGACCGACTGGAAGACCGATGTCGCGCCCTTCCAAAACGTCGCCACCCTGACTATCGGCGCGCAGGACTTCGACACGCCGGCTCGCATCGCAGAATGCGAGCGCCTGGTGTTCACCCCGTGGCATGGCTTGGTCGAACACCAGCCCCTCGGGGGTATCAACCGCTTGCGCCTTGGGGTGTATGCGGCTTCGTCGAAGTATCGATTGTAGTGGGAAGCAACACGCTAAAAGGGTCGTAGAGTATAGGAAAATAAACGGCTTTTCTGTTAAACGCGCGAAATAGGGGGCCATATATGGTCCGTCCCGTATTGCCGACGAAGAGGATGGCGTCCCTCATGATAAAAGGCCGCCAGTTGATCGGCGTCCGGATCGGCGAATGCCTCGTTGAATCGGTCCAGCTCCGCCGTTAACGCCTCGACCACGCGGGTGCACAATCGCGGCTGATTATGGTCCACGCAATCGGCATGAATTGAGCCTGCGCGGGTCCCGGCTTCGTTGCCGAATGGCTCGGTTAGCCCGCTACCGGCCGCGGGTGTCACAGCCGGGACCATCATTAGAACCACGCAGAGTGTTAAGGCCATGATTATTCTAAACATTTTGTATTCTCCCCTCGTGAGAAGTGATTTTGGTATTCCAAACGGGATCTTCATTCGGCTTCGACCCTTTCCACTTTCATAACTGTGAATTCGCAATCGATCGCAAACCGTCAGTCTGTTCACGGTCTCTTTTGGGTTGGCGAAATGGCACCAGCACTCTCCAATCCTTTACGAACCTTCTTGATCCACTCCGCAGTCATGCGATTCACTCGCCCATCTGCTGAGGCTAATAGGCGATCAAAGGTAAAAAAGTGCTGCTGAAAGCGTTTGACACAAACGCGCGTATTCTCATCGAACACACCGGTTGTTTTGGGTTGTACTTTGCCCGACACAAGGTCATAGCCAATTTGAATCAGGTCATCCTGAAGCTCGGTAATTGGATTGCCTTTGACGGCGGGGCGTTCCCTTGGGTCCAGCAAACCGCCTTCCGGTAATTTCAGACGGATGTCAACGAATGGATGGACAAAGGGTTGATGAAGTACCGGCACTGTCAACGGTGGAATGGCTGACCTTTTCTGAGGTTTTGGGAAGCTCTCGGGGCGATCTTCAAGCGGGTTGATTTCACCACCGAACTTTCGGGCCACATCACTATTTCCAGGCCGCAAAATTCCATTACGGCGGATGGAGAAATAACCACCGTAGTCGTCCGGTGTGAGCATGTACCCCTCAAGCGGTCTCATTCCCAGATCCTCGTTCTCCAAGCGTTTCCATTGGAACGAAGGACCTGGATCTTTTTGCCGCACTGGGTCGAAGGGAGATACGTCGGTGTGAGCGACTATCTGGTAGCGCGGGATGCCGAACCTTCGGATCAGTTCCCCCAGAAGCCAGATGAGGGCTTGGTATTGTGCCTCGGTAAACACAGGGGATGACGTTTTCGTGATCGGGTCGGTTCCGTGGATATCTCCGTTGACAAGTTCGATGCCGATCGAGCGAATGTTCCCGCGTGGAGGAATACGCCACCAACTGTTCTTGGTTTCGTTGAGATAATTACCGGCATGCCAGGCCATCTGATTATCTTGGACCATTTTACAGATCTGTCCGTCCTGGCAGATGAAATAATGGGGGCCTGTTTTAGTCCAGGTAGGGACACATTCACCGACTTTGTTGCTGGCGGATCTGTGCAGGACGATCAAATCGGGTGTGGGTTTCCGGGTGTTAGATGCTCCCTGCACCCAGACCGGCATGAGGCGAACGCGAAGTTTGCTGGCTTGACGCTCCGCCGTGCCATTCTTCTCAAAACCAGCACCGGCTTTGAAAGTGCTAATCACCTTATTGACAAACTTTGCCTCGAACTCGAATGGACGGAAGATGTGCCAGGTGGTCACTTTCTGGTCCGTGGTGACGTTTCGGGTGGCCTGGCCTGGAGCAAAATCAGGGCCGACTATCGCGGTGCTGGTGTAAGGGAGCCAAGACCCGAATTCGGCAGGTGTCCGTGGTCGTTTCAAATTCCAACTGCGCGTTGCCTTGACTGTTTACCGAGGTTTTCGCCAACCCTTTGGCTGCGGAAGCGATGTTTCCTGCCGGGAATACTTCGATGATAGCGTCCTGCACGTAATCGAGTCTGGTGGAGATTTGCCCAAAGATATCCCAACACAGGTTATCGACAGTGAGTGAAATTGAGACCTGGTTGGGTTTAACTTTATCGCTGGGTTGCGCGGCTGCGCTTCGCATTTGGGGGGTTGGTGGAGTCATGGATAGGAATTTTAACACGTTTTCGGGGCCGGGCCTGGATTCCTAGCCATCTTTTCCAGACCCGGCCCCGTGTTTCTTGGTGTGCCTCGGGCTCGCTTAGGGACACACCGTGGTCCCGCGACTCAAGGCCGTCGCGTCACACGCGATAGCGCCAATGGTGCTGCCCACCAGCGTCGCCCGCGCAGCAAAGCTCAGGACCACATCGCCCCCGCCATTCTGCGTCACGGTAATCGGCGTGCCGGGGGAGCCAACCAGGCTCACGGTACTGCCATCATCGGCGAACAGACCGCTGCCCGCGTTCTGTTGACTGGTCAAGGTCGCCTGGCTCACCCCGATGGCCGAGCCGATCGAGGCACTCAAGCCATGCCGGCCATTGTGCTGGGTTTCTACCGCGGGGAAGAGCGGCGTCAAGCCCAAAAAACTGGACACGCCAAACGCCGCACTTTGTTCCACATGGATGCCATCCTGGCCATTGGCGTTGGCCTTGATCAGACCATCACTGGCACTCAGGGCGGAACTCGCCGCCAGGAACAGGCCATGGACCTGATTGTCATGGAGATCAAGCATGCCGCCAAATACGATCGCGACGCTTGAGTTCGTAGCGACGAGGAGGCCCGAGCCACCGTTATGATGGGCAATGAGGCTGGCTCCCGGGCCCTGGAGGCTGAGCGCCGAGCCGGCAATCAGCACGACACCATCCTGTCCATTATCATGCGCGGTTAGCGTCCCTTGCCCGCCAAGCGGCACAAACGCGGCAGAGCCGTTGCCAATGGCGATGCCAAAACCGTTGTGCTGACTGACGACGTCCCCGAGGATCTCAACTGTCGAGGTATGCAGCGCCACGAAACCAACATTGCTATTTTCCTGCAGCGTACTATCGATGACCCGGGCTTGCGCGCCGTCCATCTCCACGCCGATGGTACATTGCTCCACAATGACATTGCGCAGGGTCATGGTGACCCCCAGCCGAGCGAAAATCCCACGCGGATTCCCATTGCGTATCGTCAAGCCCTGCAGCGTGACCGCGTGAGCCTTCTGAATGGTCACTACAGCCTGCTGGCCTCCTCCATCCAGAATCGCGATGCCCCCGCCGTCGAGGGTCAACCGGTTGGTCGTGATCGTTACCGCTTCATGACAGGTCCCCGTGATCTGGATCGTCATTCCCGGCCTGGCTTTCGCCAGTGCTTTCGCCAGCGTCCCCCCTTTGTCGCAATTGACCTTCAGGTTCGTTGCGTGGGCGACATGCGCGACGAGCAGCAGTAGCATCATACCAGCGAGTGTGTACTTGGATGACATGTTTCAATCTCCTCATGATAGTTTTGAATGCCTCTATCTTTCAGCAGAG
>JBOICY010000294.1:0-9372 GCA_050740335.1 Methylococcales bacterium
ATTGGGAACAACAAGGTGGGCATCCTTCTTTGTCGCAAAGGCTTAAAAAGAACGATTTCGCCAAGACATTGCGCCTCCGATTCGCTTTTACCGCGCTGACTCATTTTCACTTGCTTGATTCTCTCAAGAGCAAAACGCTTGATTCCGTCGAGAAACAAACTATCCCAATCCGGAAAGAGGGATTAAAAAAATTGCGGAAACTAGGGTTCAAAGAGACCAACGATCCGGCTTTCGGTAATGCCTTGGCTTCGTTATGGGCAAGTAAAGACCAGAAGGAAGTATTCGGAGACACATTCGAAAGGCGGTTCAGCGAGGTTGTTGAGGCTGTTCTTTCGTTCGATTCAGATGAGAAAGTGCGATCAATACATGAAAAATGGTTACAAGCGATTGAGGATACTGAAGCCGCACAACCGATTCGCAATTGGTTTAATTTACGCGAGGAAGACATCGACACTCGAGCGTGGTTAGCGAAGAAGAGATTCCGGGAAGAACTAAGGGAAGAACTGAAAAAGATCGTTTATAGAGCAGCGGAACCGTTGAGTAGATCCTGTCGTTATGGAGACAACGCGGGTTGTGATCTTCACGGAATTGCTGAGGAAGAACTTGAAGCTGCTGATGCTTTGCAGGCTATAAGAGAACAATTTGAAGAGCTTGTCGAGGTTACTATGTTACCGGACCAGGTTAAGAAATATTTCCGTCAGCTAGCCCGCGGTCACGACAAGAGTGAGAACGCATTGTATGTTTTACCCATGACCGACTGGCTCAGGCTCTCCGAGCGTATGTTTGGCCGGAAAATCGACGGCGCCTTGGAACCAGCATTGGAGCCCTTCGCCAAAGTCTGGGAACGATTAGTGGGCGGCAAGTACCGGGCCGGCCGGTGGGCCGAGAGACTAGAAAACCTGTTGAAGGAACCGGAGGTCGCACAGAAATTGCGGGTTTTGGAGGCATCATGAAAGCGAATAGTCCGGTATTTTGCGAAAAACTCATTGCTGTCGAAGATCCAGGACGATCGAACTGGTGGCGGGCCTTACTACCGGAGGGTCACGAGCCGATTTTCGAAACAGGCGGACGTTTCGAATCCGTGGACCAGCCAAATGCTTTAATCAGGAGTGTCGAGGCCTCGCGAAAAGGCTTTAAACCCATTCTCCTGTGTCCGACCGTTGAAGCGCGCAAGGCGCTGGGCCAAGCCTTCCAAGAAGCCAGAAAACCGGGACGTTTCCTCGTTCGGGGTTACGACAATCGGCAAATTACGAATCTGTTGTTGCATCCGTCCAGCGAAGTGCTGCTGGGTCTGGCCGGGCGCCGAAAGTTGCTTGCCCCCAATAAAGTGTATCGTGAAGCCTTGGACACATGGGTAACAAACGACCGTGCATCCAAGCTGTTTCTTGAGAAAGTGGAACAGAAGCCGATCCGTCTTGCCGATTTCAGATTGATCGAAGAACCGGAGGACACGATAACTTCACCCAGGCGCGAGTTCAAATACGAATGGAAAATAGACCCGGCTGTCCGGCTGACACTTCTGCTGTTTCTGAATACCCATCAGGCGGTACTTAAAAGGAACGACGAATGGCCGGAACGGGCAGCCGGATTGATTATTGACGATCAAGTCGTAAAGTTCGACGATAAAAAAGTCAAGTTGGAAGCCGACCAATTGAAGTGGATGGTGGAGCACCTTGAATTACCCGCTGTTTATGCGGATTGGGACGACGTGGATCATGGTCCGACGCTTCATCCCACGGTGAAAAAAAAATTTGATGAATGGTGGAAGACGGATAAAGGTCTCAATACTGACACGATTAAAGATAGTCACGATGTTAGTCTTAGCCTGGTTTATTTGAGTCCGGGAAAGTGGCTGTTAGTGGCCGGCACGTTAGCCCATGTTGCCAGGGGTGGTATTCGGATTAGAGGGCCAAAAAGCGCTCCAACACCCGTGGAAGCCAACAAACTCAAAACACCATTTCTTACCGTAGCCGAAGACGATCCGTCGCTTGTTTTTGAGGTCAACTGGAACCCACCGGATCGGAATGAAAACGTCGTTCCGAAAATCCAGCCTGTAGTTACGGTTGAGATCAGCAGCCAACCGGCACCAAGCGATGATGTTACCTGGGATGACAATTGCCGCCGTCTGACATTGCCGGAACTCGAATTCCCCAGGCCCTATCGTTATGCCTGGGCCTGGAATCCTTCGACCAACACCCTGTCCATCCGGATTTCGGAATAGAATGACGCCGATTTAAAAAAGCTCTACCTTCACCTCACCCGGAAAAAATCGTCGACTCTCCTTAAAGGTACGGAACAAAAAGATTGGTCCGTGCCCGCTCACGGTTTGTGAGCATCCTGTTGGAGACTACGCGATGAAAATCCGTTCTTTCGGAATAAAGTTTCTTGACGGCAAATCCGACAAATTCGCCGAATTCAGGAGCGATGCCGAGGACGATGCGCGCCGCCTCAAGGTCCAGAACATGGGACACAACGACGGCCAAAACAACCTTCCGCCCTCCCATGCCGCCGGTCTTCAGGCGAGCGAGCAACAGATTCTCGGCGATAGCCAAGTTCGCCTTACGGAACTCAACCGATATGCCGGACAGCTTCTACTTCATCTCGAGCAAGCGCGCGAGCGGCTTTGCGAATCGTTCGCCTTGAACCGTTTTGCCGATCTACCCAACCGGGCGCGGGAATCAATGGACCAATGGAAGACCAAATCTCGGGGACCTCTCATCGAAGCTTGGCTCCGTTCCAGAGAATCGAAAAGGGCCTTATCCGCATTTTGTTCGCGCAATCAGATCCAAACCGAAGCACCCGTATTGTTGCCGGACTGGTTGCTGATACTTGGCATCACGGCGGCGGCCATCAGTGAAGGACTGATCAACTCCTCTTTTTATGCGGAAAGCCATCCGCACGGCTGGCTCGGAGCTGTGCAACAAGCCATCTTCGTGGCGGGCGTCAATGTCCCGATCGCTTATGTGACCGGGCTTTTGGGCCGCAATTTGCTGCATGTCGATTGGCGGCGCAAGGTTCTGGGCGCGCTGGCGATTTTGGCTTATGCGATTTTCATGTACTATTACACGCCTCTGGTGGCGCACTACCGCCTGGCTCTGGCACAAGACTACCTGCAGGCGAGCGAGTTGGCCGTGACCTATCTGATGGAGTCGGGTTGGAGGATTTACGATTTCAATTCCATTCTGCTGATCATCGCGACGGCCGGTTTCAGTGCTGCCGCTGTTTGGGCGGGTGTCGAGGCCAAAGGCCACTATCCGGGCCATGCGGCCGAAGCCGCGCGCTACCGGGTCCGTCGTGAATTTTGGCTTAAGCTACGCGCCGCTTACCTTGCCGGTATCGAACACATGACCGAACCGGTATTGGCGGCGATTGATGCCGGACTGGCCGAAGCACAAAAGGCTCGTGATGCTTACCGGCTCAATCTGCTCGAAACGCGCGGTTTTTATGAGGAGTACCTGCAAGTGGCGAATGGGCTCCAAATCAACACGGTGATTGTGATCCGCGGCTACCGCAAGGCCAATCAGGAGGTTCGGGACACGCCTGCGCCGGGTTACTTCTCGGAGGATCCGGTGGTATTTAGTGCAAATGATCTGCTCCCGTCCCTAGAACCCGTGCTTGCCCAAGCGCAAAAGATCGTGGATGGATTCGCGGATCGGGCGGCCGAGTTGGATAAAGCCGCGGGCGAGGCCCGTCAGGCAATTCGAAACCTGCGCTCCAAGGCGCGTGCCGATGCCGAAAGCTTTTTTGCCGAAATCGAGTCGGCGGCCGCCGGTCCGACAATCGATCCGCCCGCCGCGAATGGAGATCACGAAGTCCAACCGGAGTCTTCCGATGAGCAGGCGCCGCATCCGGATCTGAAAATTATCCGTAAGGACAATCGCAAGTCTTCGTAATGTCCGGGACCTATGGGGGACTTCTTGAAGTCCCCCACAATCCCGCCCCCGGAAAAACTCCGCAATCGATTTGTGTATTGAAGACCACCATCCGTTACCGGAAGTCCCCGCTCTCCCATGGACGGGGGCTCGCCTCCGCGCTCAAGCGGCATCACGCCACCTGATTAGCAAGATGCTTCAGCTAACCAATAAAACCGTCGTTCCGGCACGGATTGCCGGAACCCAGAGGCCAAGGATGGCAACCCAAACACATCCCTGTGGACTGGATACCGGCAATCCATGCCGGTATGACGATGCTGAACCATCTTTATAATCAGGTCACGCCAAGGAGTTCCGTAGGCTCGATCATATTCGAAGGCATCGATTTCAATCACGACCAGGACGGAATCTGGTGGAAAGTTACCACCCAACTGGTCGCCGCTTGGTGGCCGATGGTTCATTCCGGTTCGGAATCCAACCGGACAACGCCGCAATCCCTGGCATCTAAGTACCAAGGTGAGTTGCGCAAAGCCCAAAAACTGGCGCCGCATCAAAACGGCAAGGGAATCGTCGCGACAATCCGCGATAAGCTGACGACCGGATTTGATTTACCCACCGGTGAACCGTGGTACTATTTCAACCGCTTACATATCGGCGCAACGGCATGGTTCATCTTCGCGGAACAGCCAGTGTAGCCCGGATGTAGCGTAGCGTAATCCGGAAGGCAATCGAGGCACGGAACACCGGTATTCCGCTACGCTGCATACGGGGCTACTCTGCTGGAAGCCGAAGTTACGCTTCTTGCTCGAAAATATCCCGAGATTTTTGTGCGCCATTCAAAACTGTCGTCAATAACATGACAATAGAAGTGCCCAGGTAACCCGAGCATCCGTATTTTTGGCATTGCGGCACGTCGAACGCCGCTTGCCTCCGCGCTTTTTTCTCAGTTCGTCCTTGCTACAAATGGCGGAAGACACTAAAGTAAGGAATCATTACTTTCACGGGGAAGAATCATGCTCGCCAAAATGACTGCAAAGAACCAAGTCACCCTACCCAAGGCTGTGACCGAAGCGGTCGGCGCCACCGATTATTTCGAGGTGGAAATGCGCAACGGACAGATCATTCTGACTCCGGTGCGCTTCCAGCGCGCCGATGCAGTACGCGCCAAACTTGCGGAACTCAATCTCTCCGAACAGGACATCACCGACGCTGTATCCTGGGCTCGTCAGCGCGTCGAGCCCTAAAAAACGCACGCCGCACCGTGCCCAAAAATTCGCTTCGAGCCGTGCTCGATACCAATCTCGTGCTGTCCGCACTTGTATTTACGGGCGGCACACCAGCCGCCGTGCGACATTCGTGGCAGCATTCTGATTTCAAGCCTTTGGTTTCCAACCGCACGGCGGCCGAACTCCTGCGCGTTTTGGGCTACCCAAAATTCAAATTGTCCGCCGCCGAGCAGAAGGAACTGCTTGCCGATTATCTACCTTGGTGCGAAACGGTCGCAATCCCGCAACCGCCGCCAGCGATACCGGCGTGCCGGGATCCATTCGATCGGCCTTTTCTCGAACTGGCCGCGGCTGGTAGCGCACATTTTCTCGTGACCGGCGATGCCGACCTGCTTACGCTAAGCGGAGATTTCGTCTGTCCCATTCTGACTGCCGCAAGTTTTCTCGAAATATTGGACCAAGCCAGTTGAGCAACATCACTTAGGGCATAGATGCAAAGCTTTGGCACCTCTTAAACATTCTCAAGGACGACCGGGTTACTTTATCACCCCTATACTCAACGCCGGCATAAATTGCGATTCCATTAATCCTCTCTTTCGGAGGGAGAAGGCCGAAGTCAATGCCATTGCGTTAGGGTTCAACCGTTTGTTCCGAGCTTGTCGAGGGACGAATGGTTAAGCCGTTTGCCTGGTTCGACAAGCTCACCATGAACGGCTTAATTTAACCACATCGGGGTTGGGTTGAGGGGGATTAAAAATCGTCGCTTATCGCGGTGACGTGTATACGTGACTGAGCCGACCTCACTTTAGTGCTTCAATCTAGCCTAGCCCGGATGGAGCGTAGCGCAATCCGGGAGGCAATCGAGGCACGGAATACCCGTATTCCGCTGCATACGAGCTACTGTCGTGTCGAAGCACGAACGGCTTATTGTCAACAACATTGGCCTTAACGAAAAGGGCCGAAGCCATTTGTCCGCATCGACAAGGAAAGTGTTCACGTTTTCCACCAAGAACCGGAAAAACTCCGGTGCTGATCTTCTTATCAGAAGGGGATGTTTCCTTCTAAGTCCGCGGGTGAAGCCGATCATCGACCTCACGATCGATCGACCCGCCCTCGTTCAACCATCAACGGGAGATTATGATCATGCACCAAGAAGACGCTCATTTTGAAGGAAGTTCAGTATCACAGAGAACCGGCCTCAAAACTGTTTCTGCTCCGGATCCCTGTGTCTTTACCGCAGCGACTACCGAAGCACAATCGAACTCGGCTTCGCCGATGCCGGGCTTGGTAACCGGGCTTGCCTGTTTGAATATACTCGCGGGCGCCATTGTAATGTTCGCTGCCTCGCAAAGTGATCGCCCACACGAATACGGGTTGGTAATCGTGGGCTTCATCTGCATCGCGCTGGGAGTCGGATTGCTCCTGGCCGAGCCTTGGGCGCGTATCGCGGCGATCGTCGGCTACGGGCTGAACGCAGTGATCTATCTGCACGGCGGCTACTGGATTCCAGCCGTAATTTCGATCTGGCTCACTGGATATTTCGCGAGCGCTCGCGTCAAAGCGGCGTTTACACCACGGGGCGAAGCTGAGTCCATCGCGAGAATCCCGGCAGAAGGTTCGTCCACGCTTGACAACACGAGTCGGAATTGAGGCAGGGATTGGATCAAAGGGTCCCGGCAAGAATGACGGGGAATGCCCATATCGTTGACTTTAAGGGAGACGTGATTCCGGCAGCCAGACTGCCGGAATCTGCCGAAGCCATTTACATCCCCGTAGTCCGGATGCCGGCATTCCCTGGAGGCATCACAGTGCAATTCAACAGCGTTGCGCTTCTGTCTCCCCCGAACGGAGATTCTCGGTCCGGGACAGAATCATCGAAGCCTCACCATTTTATTGTACGGGAGAACCACAATGTTTGGAAAGAATTCAATCGATCCACTTTCGGATTTTTCATTCAACACCCCGCCATCCGGTCCGGCGACCGGACTCCGGGCGGTATTGCTCGGTGCCTTTGTATCGGCAGTCGTCGTTGGGGTGGCTTATCTCGTTCTGTCGCCCCGGACACCTGCTGCATACAGACTCGCGAAGTCGTGATTTTGATCGACCCGACCGATCCTTTCAGCACGCAGCAACTGCTCGCCCTCAAGGGATCGATCCGCTCGCATCAGGCCAATTTACCCACCGGCGGAAAGCTGTCCTTGTTCCTGCTGGCTCCGGAAGATCAGGAACTGGCTCCGGAAGATCAGGAACAGGTGCAAGCGCTGTTCTCGGCGTCCAAACCGAAATCCGGCGCGCAAGCCAATGAGTGGAAGGAAAATCGCAAACTGCTCGATAAAGCCTACGGCGACCAATGGACCGAAGCGCTGGAAGCGGCCTTGGCCAAACTGGACGCCACGCTCACGAGTCACGCAGAATCCTCGCCGATTCTCGAAGGACTGCATGCCTTGGGTCAACAAGCGGATTGGGGCAAAGGTACCGTGGAGTTGGAGATCTGGTCCGACCTGATGCAGAAATCCGACACGCTCGACCAATATGCCACGGCCTGCAGATCGTATCAGGATCTGCTGCAAGGCAAATCGATGTACGCACAAGTGCCCGGCTTGACGGGGGCGCAAATTCGGGTTTATCGTTTGACGAATCACAAAACCGGAAAACCAGAGCCGGCTTGTCACAGCGCGTTCTGGAACGATTATTTCACGCAGGCCAGCGGGATGGCGCCGGCTTGGCAGAATCTTTGATGGGGGAATACCATGGAAGCAGAAGAACACGATCCGCTCTGGCCTTATCGGCCCAATGCCGTTAAGTTAAGGGAGTAGTCCATTCCGACAAGAACTGCCCAAGCGATTTTCGAGGGGAACGCTGGCGATTCGATTATTTGGGGGAGGCCGTCATTCCGGCAGGGATTGCCGGAATCTGCCGATTACATCGACCGTATTGAGACTTGCTGCCTCCCTGGCTTCTGGATACCGGCAATCCCTGCCGGTATGACGGCTTAACTTAACGGCATTGCTTATAGGCCCGGGCAACCGCTGACCAAGATAGCAACCAGCAAATGGCGGAACGCAGCGAGCTTTGGGAGAGAAACTTCATGATATTATCCGAAAAGCTCACGAGCGATCGATGGGGAACAAGCTGTCTACTAATACAATATGATCCCTCTGCGCCGGATGAATCTATTTAATGTTAAGACTAATACGAGGTGAATCATGTCAATTTTTTCTAATTTATTCGGAAACAAGAAGCCTTTTCAGCAAAACGCGTCGAGTTCGGTTCAAAAACCGTGTGACTGGCTGCTTCAGCAGTTTTCGAAGGGTATACAGGCGAACGAAGTTGCCGACCATATATCCGCTTGTCCGGTTTGTCGAACCGCATTTTCAAGAGACGCGAAAGAAAAGGGTGGTTCTCTTGCGGAAATGGGTATAAACGTAGATGACGTTCCGAGTATGATGATGATCGGTGTTTCGGGAAAATTTGATCTTAACGAAATAATAGTAAAAGTTGTTCAAGACGAAAAGGAACTGGTTGTAATGGGTGATCGTAGTCCTGCTTTTACCAGTTTTAACACCTTGATGCGAGAGGCTATAAAATTCCGGCACGATCCCGCTCTTACCATTTTAATGGAGCAAAGACCAGATGCTGAGAATCCCTTATCACTTGATCCATTGATTATCGTGCGTAGGAAATTCTTTCTTGAGACGACCCATAGCCTTCAAGCTAAATATCTCGGTGAATTGGCAATACAACTTCTTGTGGCAGCAACCAACAGAAACCTAGGAGTCGACATGATTTGACCATGACTTTTGGATCAGCGTTAGAAACAAATCGCAAATTGATATGTACGAGATTGACCCGTTGGATCTCTTCCTTCCCGATCAGCCACTCGATATCAAGGAAATCGAGTTTCTCCAACTTTGCCAGCGAAACGGATTTTTCTCGACGATCAGGGTGATTGGAACACCACCATTCCTGTTGATCGGCGGCGATATAGAAAAAAAAGAACTTGAAGCATGGATAAGAACCTCGGCGCTTACCATTGACAATGAATAGCGAGCGGTCGAACAGCTGTCTCCCGCACAGCGGGAGGCGATCATGCTGGCGTACTTCGGCGGCCTGACGTACCGCGAGGTCGCCGAGCATCTGCAATGAAATGATGAAATGAATAAGGATTTTAACGCATGTTTTTAAAAAAACGCAAGACAAAGATGATGATGAATAAGGATTTTAACGCATGTTTTTAAAAAAACGCAAGACAAAGCAAGTCTTTTATATGAGAG
>JBOICY010000295.1:0-2257 GCA_050740335.1 Methylococcales bacterium
CTGCCAAATACCAGGCCCCATAATTGCCTCTCCCGATTCAAATAATAATTCAACACGTGATTAAAAAAACGGCCCGGTTGCCCGGGCCGAGAAAGGGGTTCTTAAGCCGGTCAAACCGTGATGGTCGTACCGTCGAACTTGGTGAAGGTGTAGCCTCCGAAAGTTTCGGCGTACAGTCCCCTCTGGTCCTTCAAGACCCCGATGGCCACGGCTTCGCCGAGATTCAGCGACTCGACCGCGTCCGATCTCCAATGCACGCCCGCGATGTTGCGTCCGGTCGCGACATTGCTCGCGATCTTGTTCAGCTCGCCACCGACGGTAAGAGCCGGTCCAACGTAGGGAAGCGTCCCGGAGCCGTCCAGAGTCGACACGACAGGGTTCTGAATGATCGCGCTCTCGTCGAAGAATGCCTTCAGGATGGTTACGCAGGCACCGGCTACGCAGGCATGCCCGGATCCATAGGATGGATGGTTCGGGGAGCCTTCCGGGAAAGCCTGAGGCAGCAGGTAGGTACCGTATCTGCCGAAGACCTCGCCGACGGCCGAGGAGTTCAGCACCTCGGAATGCACCGGATAGCCCGCGACATTGGTCACCACATTGTGCACGGCCCCGCCGAAAGCCTCGGGGCGGAGCGCACGGTGCACATTCCACTTCTGGAACCACTGCGCCTTGAGCACTCGCGTCGACACTTCGGCCATCAAGGCCAGGATATAGGGCCCGCCGAAGGTCGCGAAGGCGACCCGGGTCAATGCTCCCGGCACTCCGAAAGGCAATGGCCGGCCAGCCCCGCCTTCCGGCGTCTGGCCATAAGGATTGCCCGGATTCCAGGGTACCCCGGTCCCCAGGCAAATCAGCATGGCGTTGAAGTAGGCCTGATACAAGGCGTCGATGTGCGCGAATTGGCTCAGCGCCCGCCCGTCATTGATGAAGCGCGGGGGACCAGCGACCGCGATTCCCGGGGTATTGACTCCGTTCTGGACATCCAGCCAGTCGGCGTACGCGGTCATATAGTCTACATTGCTCAGACCGGCAGTCACACGCTGGTCGATGGTCTGCGCTCCGAAACCGACCGGCAGCAGGAAGAACTGCGAGATATAGGGGCCGACCGTGGCGCCGGGCAGTGGATCGCGGAACAGGGTCTGGGCGGTCACCAAGCCTGCCTCCCGGGGGCCGCGGAAATCGGAGAGCTGATTCAGATCGTCGATGGCTGCCTGAGCCACCGGGTTCGTTGCATACGCGTCGAACGCTACGTCCCGGAGTAATGCCTGCCAATAGTGCTCGACCATCTCCCCGGCACGCCAGGGGCTGCTGAACGCGGGTGAGGGGGGGATGAAGGTCGCCGCCGCGTCAGGACCTTCCAAGTCGAACGCGAGACCGGCCTGCGGGTTCACGAGCCTCCGGCCGCCGCCGAGCGGGACCGCGTCATAGGCGGTATCGGTGCCTTGCTGAATGGCCCGCAGCAGCAAGAGGTAGTCCCCGGAACTGACTTCACCGAGGGAGTTGTGCGGCAGACTCTTGTGGAAACTACCGAGACCGAGCGGGCTCAGGTTCTTCTCGTCGCCGTTGTTCGGATGATCCACGATCGGTTTCTGAAAATTGTGCAGGGCCGCGCTCAGGCGAACGCGGAAGGCACGGATGCGCCGCGCCGCCGGGCTCTGCGGCATGAGGAGTTTTCCAAGCAGGTTGCCGGGTCCGGCCGCCTTGGCCGGGGTACTCTTGCCAAGCAGCGTGCCTCCCGATACCAGGCCTAGCGCAACCGGGGTTGCGGCCATTCCGCCGAGAAAGCGTCTGCGTGTGGACTTCAAGCCGGATTCGGCATCGGCCGCTGGTTCCGCGCTTCCATCCGGTGCGCGATCCGCGGGCAATTTGGTTTTATCCTTCGACATTTTTCTAATCTCCTGTCAAACTTGGTTGCGGCCCAATCTGTCGGCGCCGCGGGAGAATCCCGTTCCCGAGGCGTCACATCTTAATACGGAGCTCCGAGGCCGGTAGGAGCGTCCGCCGTCGCGGTGCCGAGCGCCCGTCTTTGGTTTTGCTTCGGGGCGAATTCGTCAGCAGCGCGTGGATACCCGGAATTCGATCCGGGATTCAGACAGGATCCGCTGTCCGAGACAGCCCGTCCAAACGGCTCAAAGATAATGGTTTGAGCTTCGTTTCGCGAGAGTGTTTTGAACCACGGAAAGGTGAAAATTCACTTGACCGGGATCTATCAAATCCGAAAATACCCACATCGGTATTCGTAAAGGGTATTGTTAAG
>JBOICY010000296.1:0-2649 GCA_050740335.1 Methylococcales bacterium
GTCATTCTGTGTGCCTTGAGGTCTTTTCTGCCAAATCAGTGGGAAAAATCCCATGATTTACCTTTTTCAGACGACACGTACTTTTCTTGTTCGGAAGGCTTTCGGTGCAAGCGAAGTCGTTACGCGCTACAAGCGAGCCTAGTCCACTTATAGCACGCTTCTTCCGTGCAAAGCATAATCAAATTCTCGCGGAAGATGGTAATCAACCGGTAACAGCAGATAGGGATCTTCCCGCAAGCGTGTGAAAAGAAATTCACACATCGCCCGCGCATCCACCAATCGGCTCTCGGCGAGTCCGACCAGTCCGACCCGCTGAATCCCCCGGCGAGACATCTCAGCATCCGTCCGCATAAAATCGCGTGGCACGCCCCAGCGGTGGAGGCGGACCGGCAGATGATGCCTGTAACCGTCAGCGCCGGTAACAGTCGCAATGGCCACGCCCGGCAACAAGTGATACGGCACTCCAATCATTTCTTCGACCAGATGCATTGTGGTGTTCGCCTGGTGGTCGCAACCAAGTAGCAGGATCTTCCCATCGACCTGGCCTAGTTTGTCGTAGGGGCTGCCCGCACCACAGGGTGTCTCACAGCGCTCATGCCCTTCGACGAACCATTGCGCAAGTCCCCCGATTGCCGTGACAGAGTGCGTCGGCTGCAAGCTGCGGGCAGCCCCCGGATAACCACGCGCTGATTCAGGAATGACCCCAATACCCTGCGTCCGCGAAATACGAACGTCGAAGACTGGCGGCTGCTCGGGAGATATTTCCGGATCTGAGCTAAGGGCGGGAAATAGTGCAGTGCCGTTAGGTCCTACTGTAGCAAGGATCGCCTCGATCACGGTCCGCGGTCCGTCTGGCACATACCCAATGCGCGAGAGCGACGCGTGTGTCAGGACATGATCACCGTCCGAAATTCCCAACCCCCTCAAGTCCGAAATAAGACGATCAAAGGTGACACGGAGTTTGTTGCCCCGCACCTTGCGTGATCGACCAGGGAGCATCTTTTTCAGAAATGGAAAAATAACTCTGTCTTTGACTATCCGCATTTTTGTACTCCGCAGAACACCAGACACTATGGGACCACGGATCAAGCCCTTGAGCGATCTAGCAGAATAGACACGATCCTGGCTGCGGCCTTTCCGTCCCCATAGGGATTCGCGCCGGTCGCCATAGCCCCATGAGCAATCGGGTCCCGCAACAATTTTTCTGCTTCTGTAACAATACGGCTGCGTTGCGTGCCAACCAATTTGGCAACTCCCGCCTCAATCGCCTCGGGACGTTCTGTCGTGTCGCGCATCACCAAGACCGGAACCTTCAGGCTGGGCGCCTCTTCCTGAATTCCGCCCGAGTCAGTCAGAACAAGGGTTGACCGCATCAACAAGTGAACCAGGGACAGGTAATCCAAGGGCTCGATGAGAGTCACGTTCGGCAGCCCTGACAAAATCGTATTGACAGGCCGACGGACATTGGGATTGAGATGGACCGGGTAGACAAAATGGACCCCGTCACCGGCAAACATCAGCGCGAGGTCGCGAATGGCCAGACAGAGCTCCTGAAAGGGAAGGCCGAAGCTTTCTCGCCGATGCGCTGTAATCAGCACCAGACGCCGATCGAAAGGTACTCCAGCCAAAGGACCGGATTCCCAGTCGTACTCGCGGGATGCCACATCGTTCAGCGCATCAATCACGGTATTGCCGGTGACGTAGATATCGTGAGGCGAGCATCCCTCGCGAAGCAGGGCCTGGCGGGCCCTTTCCGTAGGCGCAAAGTAGGCATCCGCAACGATGTCAGCCACTCGCCGATTTATCTCTTCCGGAAACGGCCTGTGCTTGTCACCGGTTCGCAGTCCCGCCTCCACATGCCCGAACTTGACCCCATGATAGAAAGCGACCATTGCTGCAACGAAGACTGTCGTGGTATCCCCCTGGGCCAGGATCCAATCCGGTTTCACCTCACCTACCACCGGATCCAGTCCTGCGAAGAGGCTCGCGGTCAACTGGGACAGGCTTTGATTGGGCTGCATCAGATTGAGTACATGGTCAGGCTTGATGTGGAACAGCCTGAGTACTTGATCAAGCATTTCTCGATGTTGACCGACCGAACAGACCACCGACTGTACCCGGTCTGAATATTTGCTGAGTTCCTTAACCACCGGGGCCATCTTGATGGCCTCTGGGCGCGTCCCAAAGACGATGAGAACAGTAATCATTAGCTATCCCGTTCAAGGATTTAAATTAAGCGCCACCAACAGCACGTGAATGACGGAAGTTTCAGCAGTCCTCAATATTGGGTACCGTATCCCGTCAGCTTCACGTCCGCCAATCAAAACCCTCCTGGTATATTTATTTCCAGGTCGAGGATGTATCCAATACGAAGGTCGTTTAGACAAGGGAGAAGAGATAAGATATCCGAATCCTATCGATATAGCCTTTTATTTGAGAATCTTTTGGTCACGCAACCACTGCTCTGTCTTCAGCATCCCTTCCGCCCTGGTAACGCTTGGCTTGTAGCCAAGGCGTAGACGCGCCTTTGAGGTGTCCAACCGGTAACGACGGGCATACTTGATGAGGTCCCAGTCGCTAAATAGGGTACTCGCGCCGAGGATTCGGCGGGCCTTTCGAATGCTGAATCGTGTAGCGCGGAATAAAAAC
>JBOICY010000297.1:0-14865 GCA_050740335.1 Methylococcales bacterium
TCACCACCAAAATCCCTGCCCAGAATGCTATCGATGCCCAGAGTGCCGAAATAATCGCGGTTCATCACCGCGTAAAGGCCATAGGCGGCGATATGGATATCCGGGCGCAACTTACGGATCTGTCCAATTGGCGGCACGGTCAGTCGCGCCGCGGTATGCATCGGGAGGGAAAAAGTGAGCAAATGACGCAGATTGATAACTGCTGGACAACAAAGTCCGCAGACTCTGATGGCTTGACTCGGCCGGGCTAGAAAAGTGGCCGGTCCTTACAAATAATTAAACAAAGACAAGCCCTGAACGCGAACGTAGGCCTGTTGTGCGGCTTGTAATACGGTACTTTGCAGATTCAACCGGCTAATGGCCTCGGCATAATCCAGATCCTGGACATCCGATAACGCCGAGCGAATATCCAGGACTGTTCCGTCATTCAAATTTTTCTGCTGATCAAGCGTGTTCAAACGGGCTCCGATCGTAGAACGGACCGCATCGATCCGTTGCAGGGCGCTATCAATCGCAGCAATATCGTTCGTATCCGGTGTATTGGCGCCTAGGTTATCCGCAAACTTCGCAACCGCATCGAAAACGCTGGTTCCCGCGGCCGGGTCGCCAAAGACTGAGAGTCCGGCATCCCCATCCGCGACTTGGCGGGTCGATCCGATCTGCAAGAAACGCTGATTGCTATCGCCATTGTAGGTAAAACCGCCGGGCGGAGTGGTCGAGGTTCCGGTAAATGGTTGGGTGTTGGTACGAAAGCCCGAAAACAGATATTCGCCATTGGCATTTTGGGTATTGCTCAATCCCAACAACTCATCGAGAATTTGACGCGCTTCGGATTCGATGCTGGCCCGGTCTGAGGCATTCAGTGTCGCATTGGCACCCTGAACCGCAAGCTCGCGGAGCCGTTGCAATGAATCGGTTGCTTGCGTAAGGGTATTCTCTTCGAACGAAAGCCTGGATTGAGCCACATTGATATTCGAGGAGAACTGTTGGAGCGAGGCGATCGATTGATTAAAATCCAAAATCCTCGTCGAGTCGACCGGATTGTCGGAAGGTGTGCTGATCTTCAGGCCCGAAGACAACTGCAATTGTGTTTTGCTCAACCGCGCCTGTTGGTCGGTAATCGCTTGAATACCCAATTGCTGGGCGAGCGAAGTCGTAATTCTCATGCCTAGTTCCTGAAGATCCCGAGCAGGGTGTCGAAGAGGCGGCCGGTAATCGCGATGACCTGGGCGGCGGCCTGATAAGCCTGCTGGTATTTCAGAAGATTGGCCGCTTCTTCGTCCAGATTGACACCGGATACCGATTCCCGAGCCTGAGTGGCTTGGTTCAACAGGCCTTCCTGTGCGATTTTGTTCACTTCCGCGGCATGGGATACCGTCCCCACCTTTGCGACAGTCTGTCCGATCGCCTCCTGAAAGGTCGCGGTTCCGTTCACAAGGTTTCGATTGGTTTTCAAGGCCGCGAGTGACAAGGCATTGGTATTGTCACCGACCGAGCCGGTTGAAGTATCGCTTAGGGAGGCCGCAATCTGGTCGGGATTGCTGACAGCAAGTCCGATCTGTCCCGCGATATTCTGTGCCGGTCTGATTAAGAAGCGGTCGCCAACCGCTAGCGGAACGTTCTCACTGATAATCAGCCCATCGACGGAGGCGGGCGTTCCCGGAAAACCCGGTGACAGCGCGGTCTGGCTTTGATCGCTCGTGCGAGTCAAAAAATAGCCCGACGCGGTTCGTTCGAGTACATAATCGCTTGCCGCCAATTGATCGACATTAGCTGCATCATAGGCCGCGGACACCTGGCCGGTATTACTGGCCCCGCTCAGTACGGTGATCGGCGGTATCGTGAAAAAATCGAGATTGGTATTGCCGGTCAAATCATATCCGTTTTGATATTGGGCGTTGAAATCCAATATCACTCCGGCGGCCACCCGACCGATTTCATTCTGGGTGGCGGGCAATAGATTATTCAGAAAATCCAGAGTTCCTCCAATCTCTCCGCCATCCAGATTATTCGTAATGACCACCGGAGCCGACTGCCCGGTATAGCTAACCTCGATTTTACTGGGATCCAATGCAGAGATACTAATCCCCAGAGTCGCGGGATTGGTTCCGAGAACCACGGCCTGCCCATTGCCGACAAACACATTCAAGGCCCCATCATCCTGCCTGACCGTAGTCACATTCACTTTCTCCGCCAGTTGTCGAATCAGTAGATCCCTCTGATCGAGAAGATCGTTAGGCGGCTTCCCTCCGGCAATCTGGGTGGCGACTACGATCTTGTCGTTCAGATCGGCAATCGATCTGGAAAATCCATTAATCTCGTTTACGATATTCGAAAGGTTCTGATTAGCCTGCGACCGGAAATCCTCCAAACGACTATTCGTCGTTGCGAAACGGTCGATTAAATTCTGGCCTTCCGACAATAACACCTGGCGCGCTGGAGTAGAAGTCGGGTCATTGGCAACCGCCTGTACCGCGTTGAAAAAAGCATCCAGCGATGGACTGATGCCGATACCTGGATCGGCGATGATATTATCGATTTGGGATACCAAATTGTGGAAGGTATCGAGTTCCGAAAACGCCGAGGTACTGCTGCGAAGCTGGGAATCCAGAAACTCGTCATAAAGGCGGTTTATATTATCCGCCTCAACCCCCTGACCGACATAGCCGGCCCCGGTGATCTGCGGTTGCCGAGCGACGGCAGCCACACGCTGGCGGGAATAGCCCTCGGTATCCGCGTTGGCAATATTGTGGCCGACGGTATCCAGATTCAGTCTGGCGACCTGAAGGCCTGAAATTGCTGTACCCAATAAACCGCTTGCCATCGTTTTCCCCTGTTTATCCAGTGTCTGGCCGGGCTGTGGCTGTGACCGGAGTTTAATCAGTCCGTACCTTTTTACAAGAATGCCTTAGTTTATCGGCACAAGCGATCCGTTCTTTAACCGGCAGCCGTGTAACCAACGCAGCGCGTTTCGGATAGCCTGATTCAGACCTGGTCCACAGGGAGTTCGGCGAAGCGATTTTGGTTAAAGATACCCATCACTTTCGCGGCATAATCGGGATCGGTCGCATAACCTGCTTTCTGCAGCGCTTCCACATACTTTCGCGGATCGTCAACCGAGCGCAAGGCTTCGCCATAGCGAGGATTGTCCTGAATAAAACGGACATAATCCTGAAAACTATCGGCGAAGCCTTCATAGGATCGGAACCGGGCGCGTTGATTCCTGGCGATGCCGCCTTCATACTCGAGGGTTGAAACCACCGTACCGGGTCCTTGCCAACGATTGTTCGCCTTAATACCAAAAAGGTTATAGCTATTCTGTCCGTCCGGATGCCGAATCGGCTTTTTACCCCAGCCGGACTCGAGCGCGGCCTGGGCCAGCAATACCCCCGGATGCACGCCCAATTGCCGTCCGGCACGGATCGCATGCGGTCTAAGCGCTTCGACGAATTCGTCCCGCGAATCGAATCGCTTGTTGTTGGAAGTCTCCGGCGCAGGGGCACTATCTGGCAACGTGAAAGGCTCTCCCTGATCCGATGTGTCAAACGCGTCGTTCCGGAAAATCGATTGGATCGGATGAGTCCGGTAGTCGTCCAGTTGCCTGCCGCGATCAGGCAAATTATCCCGACTACCGGACCGCTCTCCAAGCTGTTGTGTAATGAGTTCGGCGAAGCCGAGACCGGATTCTCGATTCAGCTGAATCGAAAGCTGTTTGTCGTACAAATCGCGATACAAATCGCTTTGATCACTGTCGAAAATGCTGTCCCCGAGACTGGCTTCGCGCATACTCTTCAGGACCATTTGCATAAAGACCGACTCAAATTGCCTGGCGACGTTCTCCAGAGCCTCGGGCGCATGATCCCGAGCCTTTGCCTTTAAAGCGGAAAAGTGCGAAAAGTCGGTGTAAACATCGGCTGAAACAGGACTTGAAGTCATTGCTGGAACCCGCCTTAAATGATGATGAGTTCCGCCCGCAAGGCACCCGCGCTTTTCAAGGCCTCGAGAATCGCAACCAGATCACTGGGCGCGGCCCCCACGCCGTTTACCGCCCGGACAATTTCCTGCAAGGTGATTCCGGGATCGAATACAAACATCCGTCGCCCTTCTTCGGCGACCTTGATATCGGATCGCGGCACGACTTGTGTGTCCCCGGCAGCCAAAGGGGTCGGCTGACTGACCTGGATGTTTTCGTTGATGGTCACGACCAGATTTCCGTGGGAAACGGCGGCTGGTTTGACTCGAACCGTGCTGTTGATTACCACCGTTCCGGTTCGGGAATTGACAATCACACGGGCCGGAGCATCGGCGGGTTGGATTTCCAAGTTCTCGACAATCGATGCAAAGGAAACCCTCTGCCCGGGATCGAGTGGCGCATTGACGCGAATCGACGCCGCGTCGACCGGAGTGGCCGTTGCGGGCCCCATGATTTCGTTGATCGCCTCCGACAATCGCGCCGCGGTGGTAAAATCAGGATTGTGAAGGTTGAAAACCAGGAAGTTTTCCGAACCGAAAGGAGTCGGGACACTGCGTTCCACGGTCGCGCCGTTCGGAACCCGGCCGGCACTCGGAATATTTACGGTCAGCTTGGAGCCGTCCTGACCGGCCGCGCTCAGGCCACCGACAACCAGATTCCCCTGTGCCATGGCATAAACCTGACCGTCCGCCCCGCGCAAAGGACTCATTAACAGGCTGCCACCGCGCAGGCTGCTTGCGTCACCGATCGATGCGACCGTAACATCTATTTTCTGTCCGGGTTTGGCAAAGGGGGGTAATTCCGCGTGCAGGGTTACCGCAGCAACATTTTTCGCCTTCGGATCGATTCCAGGCGGCAGGCGAACACCCATTTGCGTCAGCATACTTCGCAGGCTCTGACCGGTAAACCGCGTCTTGTCCCCGCTACCGGCCAAACCGACCACCAAACCGTAGCCGACCAATTGGTTATCACGAACCCCGGCAATGGCCGCGAGATCCTTGACCCGTTCCGCATTGAGCGGTGCCGTCCAGATAAATATCAGGCCGAATAATGCTTTAACCAATTGTTTGCTGATTATGGACATAAAACCCCAATTTAGAAAGGAAACCAAGGACTGTAAAAAAACCGTTCCAGCCAACCCTTTTTGCTCGCATCGGCCATCTGACCCTCGCCCTCATACACGATGGTTGCATCTGCAACGCTGGTCGACGGAACCGTGTTCGCCACATCGATGTCGACTGGCCGGACAATCCCGGATAATTTTACGTATTCATTCCCTCCGGTCAGACCCAGGCGCTTTTCGCCCCGAACCACCAAATTACCGTTCGACAAAACTTCGACCACGGTTACGCTCAGTGTACCGTTAAGCTTGTAGTTCTGTTTCCCGTTGTTTGCCGAGGTGGACTCTCGATTGAAGCTGGCGTCCTGTTGAAGAAAGTCCACCGTATAACCGAAAACCGTCGGCGGATTCATTGACAGTTCGCTGTCCTTTTTCTGATTGAGGTTATCGGTTTTGGTCACATTGGTATTTTCGACCAACAACACCGTCAGGACATCTCCCAGCCTGCGCGCGACCCGGTCTTCAAACAATCTAACATCATAACCGGTTTGGTAGATTGCGCCGTTATTCGGCATCGGCTGACTTTGAACCACCGGAGGAACGGGTGCGAACTGCGGATCATGCTTCAACATGCAGCCTCCCGAGAAAAGCGTAAGAACCGCCAAAACCACGATTCGAATCATCCGCCTTGCCATATAGTTCTGTTTATTCACTCGGTCGATACTGAATTAAAGATTGTTGGAAGCAAACTGCAACATTTCATCCGTGGTCGAAATGGCCTTGGAATTCATTTCATAGGCCCTTTGCGTTTCGATCATGTTTACCAGTTCCTCGACCACATTGACATTGGATGTTTCCAGTGAGCCCTGAATCAATGTCCCGAACTGGTTCTGACCGGGAATATCGGTGACAGGTGTACCGCTGGACAAGGATTCACGGAACAGATTATCACCAATCGGTTCCAATCCGGTCGGATTGACAAAATCAGCAAGCAGAATCTGACCCACCTGCGACGGCGTGGAATTGCCGGGCTGCAAAACAGACACCGTTCCATCCTTTCCGATCGTGACTGAGATCGCGTCGTTGGGTATGGTGATCGCCGGCTCCAGACTGTAACCGTTGGCAGTTACCAACTGCCCGTTGGAATCCATCTGAAAGGTTCCGTCACGGGTGTAATTGATATTTCCGTTTGGCAGCAATATCTGGAAAAACCCGCGCCCGCTTACCGCGACGTCGAGAGAATTTTCGGTCTGGATGATATTGCCTTGGCTATGGATTTTTTCGGTAGCGACACCCCGGACGCCGGTACCCAGTTGAAAGCCGGAAGGAGATTGGGTGTTCTGTGTGGTTTGCGAACCGACCTGGGTAACATTCTGGTAAAGTAAATCTTCAAAAACACCCCGGTCTCTTTTGAATCCCGTGGTGTTGACATTGGCCAGGTTATTGGAAATGATCGACATACGGGTTTGCTGAGCATCCAACCCGGTTTTGGCGACCCAAAGAGCCCTTTCTGTCATCTTGATTTCTCCTGTTAGTGCGATTCCGATCAACCCATGCGCATCAGTTGTGCGCTGGCCGCATCGTTATCGGATATGGATTTCATTATTTTGACCTGAAGTTCGAAGCGCCTTGCCAGTTCGATCATATCGACCATCGCGTCCACTGCGCTCACGTTACTGGACTCCACCGCTCCGGACACCAGCTTGACATCCGCGCTGGCCGGCGCGGGCGTCCCGGATTGCATATAAATCAGGCCGTCATTGCGTTTTTCGAGTTGATCGGCGGAAGGATTGACCAGCTTGATCTGATCCACGACGGCCAGAGTCGTAGCTCCTTCGCCCAGTGGGATGATACTGATCGTACCGTCTGCTCCGATCTCGATTTTCTGCGCGGGCTGCAATGCAATGGGACCACCGTTCCCGACGACGGCTAATCCATCCGCGGTCGTCAACAATCCTTCCGGAGTCAGCTGCAATTCACCAGCACGGGAATAGGCTTCAGTTCCATCCCTCGATACTACCGCGAGCCAGCCATCTCCATGGATCGCCACATCGAGATCCCTTCCGGTTTTCTGCAGGACACCGGGCGTAAAGTCCACACCCGGCCTTTCAACCATCGCATAAACACGCGAGGGATATCCCGGGCCGAAAACCGGCATACTCCGGAACTGCTCCAAATCAGCCCGGAAACCGGTCGTGTTGGCGTTACTCAGATTGTGACTGTTGGAAGTCTGGGCCTGGAGGATTTGTTTCGCTCCGCTCATGGCTACATAAAGACTGCGATCCATATTTGCAAACTAATGAAAAATTGATCAGCGAATGTTGATAATAGTCTGGGTAATCTCGTTCTCTGTCGTAATTACCTGGGCATTGGCTTGATAATTACGCTGCGCCACAATTAAATTAACCAGTTGCTGGGATATGTCTACCGTCGACGCTTCCAGCGCGCCGGATTGCACGCCGCCAAAATTAGAACTTCGCGGCGCACCTAAAATGGCATTACCGGATTCGAAGGATTCGCCCCAGTTGGTATCCCCTAATTTGCTCAGACCCTGGGGATTCGGAAACTTGGCAAGTGCCACCTGACCCAGTGGCGTCGACCGACCGTTTGTAAAGCGGGAGGAGATCACTCCATCGTCGGAGATTTCAATACCCGTCAACCGCCCGGTGGTATAACCGTCCTGATTCAAACTGTTTACCGCGAAACTATTGCCGTACTGCGTGGAAGAAGAATAATCCATTGTCAAAGACAAAGGATTGGCGCCGGAGACCGCAAAATTGTCATAAACGAATTTACCGTTTGTATTGCCTCCGGCCGAAACCAGTACCCCATTCGTGCCGAATACCAGAGGCACCGAAGCATTCCCTGCGTAGGTAACATTGGTGCCGTTGATATACAAATAGCTATCCCACTGATTCGGAGTTGTGGTCTTGACATAATAATAGGTACCGGTTTCGGGATTACCCAGCGAGTCATACAAGGTCAGTGACGTGGAACCATCAAAGGACGTCGGATCGCTCGGGGTAAACGGATTGGCAGGCGGTACGGCCCGCGCATCGAGGTTGACATTGGCCTGAACCGTTGTCGTCGCGTTCGGCGGTGCAACGGTGGTGGCCAACTGAAGATCGCTTAATGTCCCGGTGTTAAAAGCAGTCACACCCGCATTGGTCACCGCAGGAAAACCCTGCAACCGCTGTCCGGCATGATTGACGATATAACCCGAAGCATCCACCCCAAATGCGCCGGCCCGAGTATATGCCAAAGCACCGTTGTCACTGAGCGCATAAAAGCCTTCTCCGTTAACGGCCAGATCCAGATTATTGTTGGTAAAGTCAATATTCCCCTGGTTGAACTGCTGGGCAATCTGGGAAACCCGAACTCCGCTGCCCGGAGTCAGCGAACTGATCCCCTGGATCGTGGTTGCATAAACATCGGCGAATTCTGCACGGGATTCTTTGAATCCATTGGTGCTCGCGTTGGCGATATTGTTTCCGGTAACCGCGAGGTCGGCCGAGGCGGCATTGAGCCCGCTAAGCGCTGTTTTAAAAGTCATAGGGGATGCCTCTAAAGTATTTCTTGAACGTCGCTAAAACTGACCGGGCCCGCACCGGCAACATTCACCGTTATGCCGGAGCCGCCGTGTCCAAGCGTCACGCTATCTACATTGGAACGAATTAACGAAGCCAGCCCAGTATTAGTTCCGTTAATCACCGCACTCGCCTGGATCCTGTAACTCCCGGGATCGGCATATCCGCCCCCGATTGTTGAACCGTCCCAATTGAATGCCACATTTCCTTGAGCTTGCGGACCCAGTTCGATTTGCTTTACCAGTTGTCCATTTGAATCAAGAACATCAACCGTAATGTTACTGGCCGGCCCGGGAACGACCAATGCTCCTGCTAGATTTCCTCCGGCAGCCAACAGGCCCTCGTCCGCCGGAACAAGAACACTGCGCCCGACCAGGTTGGCGGCTTGCAAGCCTTGGTCCGATCGCACCGACTTTGCAAATTGAGCGAATGAGTCCTGTAAGTCCTTAATTCCCGTAACCGTACTGAATTGGGCAATCTGGGTCAGAAAATCCCCACTTTCCATAGGCTTGCCCGGGTCCTGATGGGTCAGTTGCGTCGTCATGAGTTTGAGGAATTCCTCCTGTCCCAATTCGTTGCGGGTTTTAGGCGGCGTACTGAGTTGCAAGCCGAGTTCGTTCAGGGTATCCATATTGATGGGCATAGCGATTCTCCTTGAGGGTTATTGGCCGATTCGAAGAGTTTGAATGAGCAATTGCTTCGCGGTGTTCAAGGCTTCCACGTTATTCTGGTAGGAACGCGAAGCAGACATCATGTTGGCTAATTCTTCGACGGAATTGACGTTCGGCTTGAAAATATATCCGTCTTCGTTCGCCATTGGATGATTCGGTGCATATTGTTGAATCAGCGGCGCGTCGCTTTCCACGACCCCCTTGATTTCGACTCCCGATGCCGCGTTCTGCTGATCCAGAAACTGATTCAACTGAGTCGCGAAGACCGGTTGGCGAGCCCTGTAGGTTTGGCTGATACTGGAACTCACGCTATCGACATTCGCCAGGTTGCTCGAAACCAGGCTCAAGCGGAGATTTTGGGCGTTCATGCCGGAACCCGCGATGTCAAAGATTTTAAATGAAGACATCTTATTCTCCTCGGATTGCGGTCAGCAGGCCTTTAATCGTGCCGCTGACAAACTGCATACTGATCTGGTACTGAAGCGCATTTTCCGCGAATTTAGCCTGTTCGATCTGAGTTTCGACCGTGTTCCCATCCAATGACGCCTGGGCAGGAACCCGATACATCGCCGTTGCAGCCGGCAAACCGTTCTCGGGACCAATATGACCTTCACGGCTTGGGGTCAAGGTAACCGGGCTGACTTCGGACTCCATCGCTTTGAGCACCGAACCGAAATCAATATCTTTTGCCTTGAATCCCGGAGTGTCGGCATTGGCCAGATTAGCCGCCAACAGCTCCATGCGCTTGCCGTGCAGCCGTAATGCCTCGGTGTGATTGCCGAAGGCTTTATCGAAACTTATAGACATTGTCACCGCCTCTTTCTCAATAGCACGGTTAAAGCACAACCTATGCCAGATCAACTGGACGGAATTACAATAGCTTATGAGTCGATCAGGGCTTGGCGCCGGAGGGAGGCGGCAATAATTCGCCACCTGGCGGCAAAGTTTTGTCACCAAGCCGGGTTGTGGCCGTCTTTCAGGCTTTGCGAAAATACCGGACCGAACAGCCCTTGACCAACTCGAATTCACCAAGATCGCACGGGACCGTCTCGGTACTGCTGAGGAACAGATAACCTCCCGGTTTCAATATCTTGGACATCCGTATCAGGATATCCCGCTTTAAATCATCGGAAAAATAGATCAGGACATTGCGGCAGAATATGATCTCGAATTGACCCAATACCGCAAATGGCTTTTGCAAATTGAAGGGTTGGAAACGTACTCTGGAGGTAATCTTCGAATCCAGCTTCCGCCCGCCATGACAAGCTCTAAAATAGCGGGAACGGTTCTCGTCATTTAATCCACGGGATAATTCAAGGTCGCTGAATATCGCGTTTTTTGCGCGTTCAAGAATGGATTCTGATAGATCGGTCCCCATTATCTGGATATTCGCGAGGGCTTTCTGAACGTTGTATCGATTATATTCGTCAATCGAAATACTGATGGAATAGGGCTCCTGGCCCGAGGAGCATCCCGCGGACCAAATTCTAGGGGTCAGGAACCTGTTTTTGGAGAGTTCCGGCAGCACAACATTTTTCAGCTCGCCAAATTGGGCCGCGTCCCTGAACCAGAATGTCTCGTTGGTCGTCATGGCATCGATAATATCCGTCACGATCGATCTGCTCAGGCTTCCGGTATTCAGTCTCCCGATCAGTTCATCGAGCGATGGAATACCCGCGTTCTGACATACCCCGGCCAAGCGGTTAATAACCAGATACCGTTTGTTATCGCCGAGCCGTATTCCACATGTGCGTAATAAGAACGCTTGGAACAGTCCATAGGCCTCCGGACTGATCTCGGCCATTAACCTGGTTTTTCCCCGGAAATGCGGCTCGGAATGCATGAATCGGTTTTTTTCAACAACCATTTACAGGTTTCCCGGCCGCTGATCTGACCACTGGGGATGAAACCTGTTCAGGCCGCCCGATTTACTCGATTTACATGTTCTTTCAGGCGATTCTGAACGATCGCGGCAAGTTCATCCGGATTATATTTGGCAAGAAACTGATTGGCGCCAACTTTCTCGATCATGACCTGGTTGAACACACCACTCAGGGAGGTATGCAATATCACATACACAGAACTCATTGCGGAATCCTTTCGGATATTCGTGGTCAAGGTATATCCGTCCATTCTTGGCATCTCGATGTCGGAAATGATCATCGCCAGAGACTCGGACAGATCCTTCCCCCCGGCAATCCAGCCACGCAGTTTTTCCAGGGCATCGATCCCATCCTTGGCCAGCGTGCACTGGATTTCCAGTTGATCCAGTACCCGTTTAACCTGGTTACGCGCCACGGACGAATCGTCCACCACCAACACATGTTGCTTATCCCACTTACAGTTTTTATCAATCACTCCTTCGGAAACGGTCTCAACGCTGCCAATCACCTCTTTCATGACTTTCTCGACATCAATCACTTCCACGAGTTCGTTATCGACCTGGGTGACCGCGGTAAGATAACTGTGCCTCCCCGTTCCTTTCGGCGGTCCTTTGATTTCATTCCAACCCATATTGATGATTCGATCGACCGCGGCGACCAGAAAACCCTGGATGCTTCGGTTATACTCGGTGACGATGACATAACCGCTGCCATCGCGGGCGATCGCTCGCCCTCCGATCGCCATGGACAGATCCAATATCGGTATCGTTTGTCCACGCAGGTGGGCTACGCCGCAGACATCGGCGTGGGCATTCGGAATCTGGGTAAGTGCCGGACATTGAATCACTTCTTTCACCTTGAATACGTTGATTCCAAACCGTTGCCCGGTCCCCAGCTTGAAAAGCAATAATTCCAGGCGGTTGTGCCCCGCGAGTTTGGTTCGCTGATCAACCCCATCCAAAAGTCCGGCCATTGGTTTCCCCTATCATCAATATGAACCCTATCTGTAACGGCAGAACAACCCGACACTTTAGGGGAAAAATGGCACCGGATGTGCTTTAGTCGGTGATTCACCACTCAATCCGGCTTTTCGACTCCATGCGCATTCTTTGTATATTCTGGCTTTCGATCTGGCTTATTTCGCCGCTTGCAGGAGTTGCTGAACCCGATCCCTACGAAGCCCACTCGGCGATTCAAAATGCCGTCATTCAATTTATCGAGTCAAATTTACGTCACAAATACTCGAAATTTGAAATTGACCTGCAAGCGATGGATCAGCGACTCAAACTGGACCGTTGCCAATCCCCTCTGGAGACTTTTTTCCCAGCCGGACAACGCGAAACCGGCCCCGTCACAGTCGGCGTTCGATGTCAGATACCGAAACCCTGGATGATCTATACTCGAGCCCGGATCAAAGCCTTCGGCCCTGTCGTCGTAACGCGCAGGCCCTTACGCAACGGAACGCTGATTAGCGCCGAAGATATCGACCTGAAAGAGCTTGAACTGACCCGAATACATCAACCGCTTTTCGATGAGCCCGGCCACGTTCTGGGCAAGGAATTAAGGTTTTCTGTTAGCGCCGGGAGCATCCTGACGGCGAATCAATTGTTGACTCCGAAAGCGGTGAAAAAAGGCGAGCAGGTGATTATTCTGGCGATCAAGAACGGAATGCAGATCAGGGTGAAAGGCGCGGCTCTGTCGGATGGAATAACCGGTCAGAAAATTGCCGTAAAGAATTTAAGTTCCAATCGAATCGTAGAAGGAACTGTAAGAAGTCCTGGAATTGTCGAGGTCCAATTCTGAACTATACTGTTAGCAGTAAGACCAAGGGCATGACTAAAGTTCAAGAACCTTGAGCCGATAAACAAATACAATGTAATTCATCATTCAGCAGTAAACATGTCGATTGACCTTAGGATTGTAGGCAGGCACCCCGAAGCGACTTCCGCGAAACAAAATTCCGCGGGGGCCAGCGTAAAACACTTCGCAAATCCGCGTTCGGTGAAAACTGAATCGGACGCAGTTCGCTTTACCGATGCCGGATCGATCCTTCAAAGCGCGGAACGGTTGGTCGCGGCATTGCCGGTCGTGGACACGAATCGGGTTTCAGCCATCACCCTGTCACTCGATCAAGGGAGCTATTTCGTCAATGCAGAACGCGTCGCCGAAAAAATAATTGAATTCGAGCAGAGCCTACCCGGTTAAGAGTGAAGCGATGAAACCGGAAGATTACCGTTCACTCGTCGAGATTTTGCGCCGCACACTGGATGAAATCAGTATTTTGCACGACCTTCTGCTGCAGGAAAGTCAGGCCTTGACGGGCCGGCTGGTTGACGAAATCGATTCCGTAGCCAAGCAAAAACAGGGATCGGTAAACCGAATCCAGCACCAGACGAATTTGCAGAACAGTTTTTTCGAGTCTAAGCAATTTCCCGGCCGCGAAACCGGGCTTAACCGCTATCTCGAACAATTTGGCGACGAAGATCCGGATCTGCTCGAACTCCGAACCTACCCGGAAAAAATCCAGAGTTGCGTGCAGCAATGCAAGGCTTTGAACGAGCGGAACGGTGCGCGTATTGAACTCATGAACCGGCACACACGGCGGGCAATCGACCTCCTCAGAAACCAGGGGCATCAACCCGATACCTACGGGCCCGACGGAAACACCCGGCAGAACCCGGTGTCCCGGGCACGGATTTCGGTCTGACCCCAACTCCAAGTCGCCTGAAGGCCACGACGCGTCCGGCCAACTTCGGCGGTCTCAGGCCCTTGAATAACGTTTTTATCCGGTGGCTGGGGCCGTCCGCGCACTAGTAATTGTCTTTGTTTGCTAACGTCGGAGAGCCGAGGAATGATTCCGAAAAATCAAAGCAATTGCACCCTGGCAAATTTTCTCTTACCAACCTGGAATACTTGTGTCGTACCGGCAGTCAAGACCAATTTCGTATCCGAAATTTTTTCGCCATCGATCCGCACTCCGCCTTGCTTTAGCATCCGATAGGATTCCGAAGTGCTGGATGTCAACCCCGCGTCTTTCAGAAGGTTTGCAATCGCATAGCCATCCGCGGGTACGGCGAGACTTTTCAGTTCCAAATTATCCGGTATCGCACCGTTCTGAAATCGGGCCTGAAATGATTCTAACGCGTTTCGGGCGGCCCCCGCACTGTGAAAACGGGCCACGATTTCATCCGCCAGACGAAACTTGAAGTCCCTCGGATTGGCGCCCGACTCGCACTGCTGTTGCCAACTGTTGATTTCGTGCATCGGGCGAACACTCAGCAATTCGAAATATCGCCACATCAGTTCATCGGAAATGGACATGATTTTTCCGAACATTTCGTCGGACGGATCGGCAATTGCGATGTAATTACCCAGCGACTTGGACATTTTCTGCGTCCCGTCGAGCCCCTCCAGGATCGGCATCGTGATTACCACCTGAGGCGGCTGCCCGTAGTTTTCCTGTAACTGACGTCCAACCAAAAGGTTGAATTTCTGGTCGGTCCCGCCGATCTCGACGTCCGCCTCGAGGGCCACGGAATCGTACCCCTGGACCAGCGGGTACAGGAACTCGTGGATGCTGATCGGCTTCTGGTCGTGATAGCGCTTGTGGAAGTCGTCGCGCTCCAGCATCCGGGCCACGTTGTAGTGCGCGCTCAGGTGGATGAGCTGCTCGGCCGTCATGGCGTTCATC
>JBOICY010000298.1:0-4669 GCA_050740335.1 Methylococcales bacterium
TCACCACCAAAATCCCTGCCCAGAATGCTATCGATGCCCAGAGTGCCGAAATAATCGCGGTTCATCACCGCGTAAAGGCCATAGGCGGCGATATGGATATCCGGGCGCAACTTACGGATCTGTCCAACCAGTGGCACGGTCAGTCGCGCCGCGGTATGCATCGGGATGGAAAAGGCAACCAAATCTACATCGCTGAGACAGGCTGGATCGAAACGGTCCAGCGCCAGATCCACAGCCCGCACAGGAAAGCCGGCCGCCTTGAGGGTCGCCGCGGGCTGAGCCAGATTAACCGGCTGATGACCCAATTCGTAGGTCGAAAAAAGTAATATTTTCATCGGAGGCTAACAAACTAAATTTTCGGCAGTTTACCAAGTATTTTGTGTAGGGTGTCTCGACTTTTCTACCGGAGTCCCTTGTCGATTCTGTCTTAGAAGTATTTGACTTTCGTTAGATTTTCTGATAAATACGCATCATTAAAAAAATTGGAGGGACTCGATCACCGAAACAAGCCTGTCGCATTGAACTATGGATATGAAAAAGTGTCATAAGGTTATAACGCTGCATTTTGATCTTTATACCCGTGTTTATAAACTTTACCAAGGAAGTGACCATGAAAAACAGAAGGACGATTCTCCTTTACTTGATGACCTGTCTCGTGATCCTTTCAAGCTGCGGAACATCGGTGCCCCCAGGCCCCCAGGGACCTCCGCCCCCGAAACCAAGCGGAGATCCTTTGGTAATCAAAGGCAGGCAGCTTTTCTTCAACGAGACCTTCAACGGAAACGGGCGCACCTGCGGAACCTGTCATCGCGCCGAAAACAATCTGACCGTCGATCCGGAATTCATCGCGACACTGCCGCCGAACGATCCACTGTTCGTCGCGGAAACCGTTCCGGCGCTCAGGAAAAATTTCGAAAATCCAACCTTGATGCGAAAGTTTGGATTGATTATGGAAAACCAGGACGGGTTCGGTGATCTCGCGAACAAATTCAATATGCGCGGGATTCCCCATGTATTTGCCCAGAGGGTTTCGATCGACAGCTCGAATGGACCGCATACAGGCTGGTCCGGAGACGGGGCGCCGGACGACCATAGCCTCCGCTCTTTTGCCACCGGTGCGGTTGTCCAGCACTTCACAAAAACCACGAAACGGCGAGAGGGGGTTGATTTTCGCCGACCCACCAAGGAAGAATTGGATGCCCTGGAAGCGTTCCAGCTCACCCTCGGAAGACAGCAGGATCTTAGCCTGCCTCTAGCGCTCAACGATGTCGTCGCAAAACGTGGACAGGAACTATTCAACAACGAAGGTCGTTGTTCCAATTGCCATTTCAATGCCGGCGCCAACGTACCACCGACCAACCCGGCCCGGCAGGGCAATTTGAACTTCAATACCGGTGTCGAGAATCTTCCCGACCAGCCCGCTGATCTAACCGGTGAATTGAATCCGCCCGACGATGGGGAAGGGACTCCTGGAAATGGTAACTTCAATACGCCGTCGCTGGTGGAATCCGCGGACACGGGGCCGTTTTTCCACAACAATTCGGTTGAAACCATCGAAGCGGCCGTGGCCTTTTATAATGGAGACGCCTTCGCGAATTCACCGTCCGGCCAGTTTATTGCGAGAGGCCCCTTGGGTCGCATTCACCTCGACGCGACGCAGATAACGGCGGTTGGCGCGTTTCTGAGGGTCATCAACGCGCTGGATAATATCCGTGAGGTCAGCGCCATGCTGAATGCGGTCGCCAAAAACGAGTATCTGTCGGGCGAACATCCGAAGGATCTGGTCAATCGTGTGATTTACGATATTGAAGATGCGATCGATGTGTTGTCGGGTGCCGGATTACATCCTGGAGCGGTGAAAAATCTGAAATCCGCGTATTCGGATATGGAAAAGGCCGCGACGCAACCGGCTTCGAGAATCAGTCTCGCGACCCAGGCCCTTTCCCGTCTGAATGCGGCGAAAAAACAGATGGTTGATTAAAGAACAAACGCAGGGTGCGCCGCGCACACCATTTGGCGCTTTATGCTCGGCGTCACCCTGCGACTTACCTGGATTCCAGCACCAGTCTGCAAACCACGGGCATTTCTTCGAGCGTCAGGGGCTTGGGCTTCTTCTTCTGTGGTCCGGGCCGGTAAGCCTCGGAAGAAAACCACCACGCGAGTTCTTCCCCGCAACCATCGTCCGCGGGAGGTTGATCCTGCTCTAAACAAGGGCTCTTGTCGGCCGGACACTTGAGCCGTACGTGAAAATGATCGTCGTGACCATACCAGGCCCGGATTTTCCGCAACCAGGAACGATCACTACCGGCCCATCCGCATAGCTCCTTTTTGATCGCTGGGTGCACAAATATCCGTGCCACATTCGAATAGGACGCGGCCCGCCTCAGCAAGCGGGCATGGCGCTCGGTCCATACATCCCGGTTCAGTTCGACAGGACCTCTAACCACGGATTCCGAAGCCAAGCTTTCCCGTTCGTACACGGAAAGGTTTCTTTGCGGAGACGGGCGGAACCAAATATCAACATCCAGGCCAATCTGGTGACTGCGATGTCCGCTCGGCATCGGCCCTCCCCTGGGTTGAGAAATGTCTCCGACCAGCAAACCGGACCACCCCTCGATCCGCGCGGCATCCTCGGAGAGCCGCTCGATATATCTGAGTATGACCGGATGCCCCCAATTCCGGTTGCGGGACAGTCGCATGGCCTGCCAATGCAGACCATTGGCCGGCAATTGTCCGCCCCCCGCGAGGCAGCCTCGGGTATAAGAACCGTAGGCGGCGGGTGCCATTGCTGCGGATCGTTTCTGGCTTCCAAAAAGTCGGCTGGCTTCCGGAAAGGTGCTGTGTGCGGCCCGACTTTGCTGGTGATCGGCGGCATGGCCCCTCGTTAAAGGACAAGCCACCAGCACCAAACCGATCAAAACAGTTTCAACAGCAGGAAAGTTCTTGAACATAACCGTGAATCGGAAAGATTTCTTAAACAAGGAGGATCACACTAATTTAACTGCTAAGCGCACCAATTTCACGGGACTTCGAAGTATCGATCGGGTGTAGAATAACCAAACGAAATGGAAAAACGGAGGAAAATTCCTATGCATTCGACCCTGCCTCGACTCAGTTCTACGAGCTTCCCCCGAATTTCCCGCAGCCGGCTGCAGACGCTCCAGATCAATCTAGGCTATTTATGCAACCAGAGTTGCGTTCATTGTCATGTCAACGCCGGGCCGAAACGCCGGGAGATCATGAGCCGCTCGACCCTCGACGAGGTCATCGATTTCATCGTGCGGGAAAAGATTGCGAGCGCGGACTTGACCGGCGGCGCTCCGGAAATGAACCCTCAATTCCGCTATCTGGTCGAGACTCTGCGCGAACACGACGTTCATATCATCGATCGTTGCAATCTGACCGTACTGGAGCAGGACGGTTACACAGATCTGGTGGAATTCCTGGCCGCACAGTGCGTCGAAATCACGGCTTCGCTACCCTGTTACCTGGAGGAGAACGTCGATCGGCAGCGTGGCCAGGGTGTTTTCGGCTCCAGTCTCAGGGTGCTGAAAAACCTCAATCGACTCGGCTACGGACAGCCCGGATCGGAGTTGGTTCTGAATCTCGTTTATAACCCTCAGGGCGCCGTGCTGCCTCCGCCGCAGGATCAGTTGCAGCTTGCCTACAGCCACCACCTGAAAAATGCATTCGGAATTGTATTCAATAACTTGTATACCCTGACGAACATGCCTATCCAGCGCTTCGGCAGCATGTTGATCAGCCAGGGTGCTTTCGAATCCTATCTGAACCTGTTACGGACCGGCTATCAGGCGGAAAATCTGGCCTCGGTGATGTGCCGCACCACCTTGAGCGTCGACTGGCAGGGCTATGTCTACGACTGCGATTTCAACCAGATGCTGAATATGCCATTGGGACGGCAAGGCCGAACCAAAGTGCACCTCCGCGAAATAAAAATCTCCGATCTGGACGGCAGCCCGATCAATGTCGCGGAGCACTGTTACGGTTGCACCGCGGGGCAGGGCAGCAGTTGCGGTGGGGCGCTCAACAAGCCGGCTGCTGGTTGAACCGTTGCAAGCGGTAGAGCGGAGCAAATTCATGAACCCGGGAAAACGGAACTCGCGGCTGCCTCCTGGAGTGAACCTCCCGGGACGAACATGGTTACTACTAAGACCGCCTCGCGGACCTTTCGGATCGATCCAGGTGCACGGGTGCAAAGGAATCATCGTGCATCGCTGCCCGGCTTAAACACCGTTCCATTTACAACATGATGTCGATGCTGATCCGGGATTATTGCTGGCGCAATCACAAGGTATAATTGACTGGCACAAGGAACTGGAACCCGCGAACGAAAGCCAGGTGTTCTTCCGTAACAGCGCCTTCGCCGATGACATCGCCAAAACCAACATGACGGCCATTCTGGAACAGAACGGTATTGCGCATTTGTGCAGTTTGTAAGGTCTGATATGACAGAAGTATCGAAAAATCTAAAGCACATTAAGGTTGAAGGCTTTGAGTCCATCGCCAAACTTGACCTGCCAATGGAAAATATCAACATTTTGATTGGGGCGAACGGGTCGGGGAAAAGCAACTTGATTTCGTTGTTCACCTTTTTAAGCCATTTGTCCAAAGGAAAGTTGAGAAATTATGTAGAGACCGAGGGAGGAGC
>JBOICY010000299.1:0-8345 GCA_050740335.1 Methylococcales bacterium
ACGTCCCACTGATAATCCCCGAAAGCGAGGCTCGTTCGCGGGTGCTGCGCCTGCACCGTGGAAGCGAGCAGCAGCAAGCCGAGCACAGCGGCAACTACTCTACGGGACAGCTTCAGTGAGGCGGGGCGGCGTGCAGGAACCGCCATCGCGGTGCCCGCCGAAACCGATCCGGCGGCCAGGCACGAAATCGTCCCGATCCTCACGGTTTCACCCCGATAAAACTTTTTCTGACTTCTTCTTTCCCTTCTTCGTACTGCTGCGCATAATAGCCCTTGACTTTTCGTGGATCGAAGGTCAGAAAGGTCCCTCCCGACTCGAAGTGCTGGATGAATACCTTGCCGATGGCATAGGTCGAAGCGCCGCCGAAAACCGAGGTGCCGATCAGGCATGCTGCCCATCCGTACGCCGGCAGACTTTTTACCGCCAATCTCGCGACGCTGGAGGACAATACGAAGGTAGTCCCTCCGCCCAACACCGACGCGATGAACGCCTTCCCGACCTCGCTCGAGAATTTCACCCCGTACAGTTTGGCCAGACTGTGCAGCATTTTGAGTTGTATGCCCGCCAGGATTCCCATATCGACGAGCGGAAAGGGCACCAGGCCCACGCTTAGCGCCCCCAGCATGTACCTCTTGCCGATGGTCTCCGCCCTGGTCGTTTTCGTGTCGCTCTTGATCATATGCCACCTCTCCGGGTCGATGTTCAGTCGAAAAACTTCCAATCCTCGACATAGTTGCCGATGATAGACTTCGGAAAACCGGGATCCGTGCGATAATTGACGGTGTCGTAGCGAATATGCTGATTGGCACGGAAAAAGTACACCTTGGCATTGCCCCAGTACACGGCGGCATCGATGCGATCGAAGGTCACGCCGACCCAGCGCTTCCCGATCTGGTCCGGATAGCCCTCATCCGCGTGGTTCTTGATCGCATTGAAGCGGATGTACCGATTACCATTGAAAAAATACACCGCGTCCGGCGCCACGTTCAACGCTGCATCGATGCGCTCAAAGGTTACCCCCGGCCATCCTTCCGCAATGAGCCGCGGATATCCCGGATCAATCGAATTGGTATCCACGTCCACCCGAATATACTTGTCCCGGTTGAAGAAGAACAGCTTTCTACTCAAGTCCTGCGTGTCCGGTGAGCACAGATACTTCCCCAGGAACGACGCATCGACCCGCTCGAATCCGACTTCCGATAACATCGGCCATTTTTCGCTGATCTGTCTTGGTTTGGTGCTCTCTTTCTCGTCCATATCGTAGGAAATAAAAAAATCGTCTTTCAGAAAGTAGACCCGTTTGTCGATTTGGAAAACCGCCCGGACCGGCGTGAAAACGGTCGCCTCCCGGTATGCGTCCATCAAGGCTCGCGCTTGCTTCCGGTCACCGACCAAAGTCCAAATCCCCACGGCCTCGAACTCTATCACTTGAGGGTTGTCCTTGATCGTCGCCAGCCATTCGTTATATTTGATTTCATCGAGAGAGCTGAGCGCCGCGAGCTTGAGTTCGTCCCCGCCCTTGCCGAATACGGTACATTCGGCATTTTGTTGGAGCTTCTCCCTGTTCTCTTGTTGTTCGGTGCTCATAGCCCCGCTTCCGAACCCGCCGTAACTGGCCCTGAGACCCGCCTGGATTTCGTCTTTCGTCATCTGCGAGGATTTGACGATCGTGAACGCCAGCATGGCTTTTCCCCCGACCCAGGCCCGCTTGATGTAATGCGTGCCATAGCGTTCGAAGAAGCGCTCGTACTCCCTCCTGTTGGCATGCAGGAACGGCGTTGGCACTTCGATGTCGAAGGCGCTCCCGGAAATTTCCTGCGTGCTCGGAATATACAAACTCCACAAAGGAATAAAGGAATTCCGTAATGCGTAATAGGCCTCTTCCTCGCGACGCAATTGTCCGGTTTGGCTCGCATTCACATCGACGCTGAACGGCGTATTGCTCACGGCGACACTGGCATCCAAGCTCGTCTGTTTCTCGAAGCGTTCCCATGACTCCTCGATCACCACCTGATTGAGGGCTTGCGCGGCAGGCATCGGCGGGCTGTCATTCACTTCATAGCCCTGCGGAAGGGCGTATGTCTGTCCGGTCTCCCTGGAGAAATACGGCCGCTCGTTGCTGCGGGGAAAAAGAACGTCTTTGAGCTCATAAGGCTGGTTGGGCCTCAAATGGACGCCGCGCCCTACCACCTCCAGGCCATGGATGGGAAAAAACGTCTGGGCTTTCAAAGGTCACACCTCCATCGGTCTTACTCGATGAGCCTTGTGGATAGGAAATCCAATGGGCGATTTTGCCGATTGCATCCGAACGATACGCGTGGGGTGAAACGCTGTCAACCACAGCGTGTTGGGAGCTAATAAAAAGTCTGGGTTTGTAGCACATAAACCGTCCGGTTTTCATACCGTCCCCGGGAGGTACGGGGATGAAACAGGCAGAATGGTTACAGGAGACTCGGGAGATGAGATTCGAAGAAGTCTATGGTGGTCGGCTGAACTGGCGTTTGACGCAAGAAGAAGCGGCGCGGTTGCCGGGCATGTTGCTGCATCAGAGCCTGCCCCGGACTCGATCGGTGAATGGTTCCCCGCACGAATGGGTTCCAGGTCGGCACCGGGACTTGATCGTCCTGATGGATGACGCGAGCAATGACCATTACTCGATGTTTTTCGTGGTAGTGATTACCGCAATTTCACCACCCCAACCGGTATATACGAATACTTTTGGCAAACGCAGTTGCTGTAAGTACGCTGCACAGGCTTCATTATCCGGGAACATTGTTACGAAGTCGCGGTACGTATGCGGGTAATCTTGCCCAGCAACCAGCAAGGTTGTGATCGGGTAATGTCGTTACGTGCTCTCACCACAACTTGTTGACACAGGTGGAGCTAACCGTCCACCCGTCTACGGAATTCGCCCAGCCACCGCTGGAAGACGGTTCGGCGTTCGTGCCTTTTCCGGGCGGAAGCCGGGACGACCTTTTATGCGAGCAGTTCGAACCTACTGTCGGCAACGACAAAGTGTGCGTTTCGAAGGCTTGATACTGGAAATTTCTAGCCCGCATTTCTCACCAATACACCTGTAAAAAGGCCGCGTCGTTTTGTATAATTTATGGGAATTCAGTAGCTTATGCAAAATATGGAGAGCGGCCTTATGAATACAGAGTCTACTCGAAAAGCGGTGGAATTTCACGTTCTATCGGCACGGGAAGTGACTGGAAAATTGGATGGCGGCAGGCTCAGTTCGGATGGGGGTGGGGTGTGGTTGCGGGAGACGGAACTGCGCACCGGGATTTTAAAGCGTCTGGCGGAGTTTTTTGTGGATTATCGCGATCAGGAGTTGATCGAACACCGTGTCGAGTCGCTGATCGGGCGGCGTGTCATGGGGATCGCCTTGGGTTACGAAGATCTCAACGATCATGATATTTTGCGGCACGATCCGTTGTTGGCGCTTTTGAGCGGCAAGGAAGACTTGTCGGGACCGGGTCGGATCTGGTCGCAGGACCGGGGCAAGGCGTTGGCGGGGGAAAGTACCTTGAACCGGCTGGAACTGACGCCGGAAGATGCGAACGTGCAGAGCCGCTATCAGAAGATTGTGGCACGCCCGGAGGCGATGGATGACCTGTTGGTAGATTCTTTTCTGGAAAGCTACGCGACTCCTCCGGATCGGATCGTATTGGATGTAGATGGCATCGACGACCCGCCGCACGGTGATTGCCGGAGGGACGCTATTTCCATGGTAATTATGGCCACTACTGTTATTTGCCTTGGTACATTTTCTGCTGAGAACATTTGCTTTATGTGCGGTTACGCGGCGCCGATCAGGAAGCGGCGGCTGGTACGACCGAGGCAAGTTGAACCGGATTGTCGGGAGGATTCGCGAGTTTGGCCGAAGGATCGGATTCTATTGCGCGAATAACCAGCACCCCCTCGGGCTATTCTGAATCGAAAGGCTGTGTGAGAAATGCGCACTAGGAGGCTGTCCGTGAATACAGAACCGGAAAAATAAACCACAATATATAGTGCCTATTATGCTCATAGACTACAACATATAGTGGTGAGATTTTACAAACCCGAGTTCTCGGACAGGCTCCTAGGCGGACATCGACTTCCCGCTCGACAAATTTCCATTCCTGCGACGCGCGCAATTCGGCGAGCAAGTTGTGGAAGTCGGCCTCGTGAGCCGGGGCGTACTCGAAATAGGTCATGAAGTCGAAGGGCTCATCCTGCGAGAGGTCTCTACAGTGGTAAAGCCTTCTGGCCACTGCAGGTAGATATTCGAGCCCGATTTTGATGTGCTTGGATTGTTCTTCGAACAGGTTTCGGCGTTCATCCTGCGTGAGCGCCCACCAATCCGGATTCTTTCGAATTGGAATCAAGGCCGCCGACGTTGACTCAGGGCGTCCGACACCTTGCTGCTTGGCCACGAGTTGGCCTTTTTCAGGACGCGTGACATAACGCTCATTGCTGGTAATGCCGCGTAGAACCCAGGCCGCGCCCGGCTGAAAAAGAGCCCCGGGGCCGGCAACGATATCCAGCCGGCTCGCGTAGGGCAATGATTCTCCGATCAGGGCATTCGTCCGGGTTACCCGCCAGGGGCCTGCATTGCCGCCTGTGAAAGTAAACAATCGTGAGGCCATATCAATTTCTCTCATCGAAACCGAGCGCAATGCGTATGATCTGCAAGGCGACGAACTGATCGCATGAATTTGCTACACGGTTTCGATCTTGCGGGTTTAGAATGTGAGACAACGTCCCGGTTGGAACATTCCGGACCTGAGTTTAGCTATGGTACCCTTGTGAACGTATACTGTACTCCGATATTCGAATTTGCAACGACTTGACGGACCGGCGTCACCAAAGAAAAGTAATATCAGGAATGGTCGGTCAGATGACCGCTAAACAATAACAACTCGTTCCAACAGGAGCTTAGGCGTTATGGATACCTTTACACACCCCGCACACACAATGCTGGTGATCGGGGCCTTATTTCTGACCGGTTGCGCCACGGCACCGACATTGGATTTTGTCATACCGGCGGATAAAATAGCTGAATTCAATAAATGCCTTGGTCCGCAGGAATCGTCCGAAAAGGACAATTGGCGTAATGGCTTAAAAAAACTGGTACGGAAGGGTTTTAGCGAACGAGACCCATTCACCCGTCTCGACTCGCTGGCTGATTTCCTGCCCGAAGTTTTGAAGCTGAGTCACGCTGGTGAAGCCAAGCCGGAGGACGCAGGGTCGCTCAAAATACCATTCGATGGGTTTATATCGAATCTTCCTTTTGTCGATAGCAAGTTGGAAGACATTGTCGAAGCGTTGTTACACTCAAACAATCTCTCTGGACTGCTTCAACCGGAATCTGATGCGGCAGCGGACTCCGAACCGTCTGCGATGTCAAAACCCGAAAGGATTGGGACAGCCCTTCGTACCTATCTCATGGCTTATTTTACAATTTGGCCTGAGCAGAAAGAAGATTCTTGCTCGGAAACGAAGAGAAAATCCTGCCCTGATTCGGAAAACGGGTCGCCATGCGGACAGAAAAGAGCCGGAACATCCGGTTTCATTAGTCGTGACGGGACGAGGTTCCAATTTCCTGTCAAAATTCCTAACGACCTATGGGATTCAGGAGCGCAATCACCAGTCGGCACCGATCGCGTGCATATACCCGCAATTAGTTCGGTGGACCATTCGCAAGTCGGCGCCGATCTGATCCGGATCATTTTAGAAGCGATCCGCGACGGTTTCCTGGCCAGGGATGATTGCGCCGCGTTGCCCGCGATCAGCGAATCTGCCACCGGCGTAACCGCGGGGCTTCTCATGGATTTCCATGTTAATGCCTGCAAGACCTATTGGAAGGTTGATCTTGACGATTTCATCGAGATCCAAATGCGCGCGAATGCCGCGGAGGCCATGATCGCGAGCACCGCCGGTAAAGCGATTCGTGGCGGTTCGATGGGATCGTTGAATAATGAGGCCTTGGCGCGCGCGGTCGAAACGGCGGCGGGGGTCATTGCGCGGCATACGACGGAGCGGGTCGAGTGGTGCAAGGCTAGGATCAAAAACGATAATCAATAAGGACAGGTTTCGGGAGTAGTGCGGGCGGGCTTGAAAAAAGAAAATCAGAGTTTCCGGAACGCGGGTAGCGGAATAGGGCGTCATTGGACATAGAATCACTGATCGAGAAAAATACCAAAAAAATCGAAGGAAATCCGTACGGGACTAGAAGACAGGGTTCGGCGATCGATAGGCTCCTGTCGACTTCATAAATTAAATCCGACTGCAAAAATCGGCTCGGTCCATAGGATATGAAAACGCTCGCTATTATTACGATTCAAATCGGGGTGCTTATCCTTTCTGTGGCAATCCTTTGGTGGCACTCTTTTTATCGGGTGATTGCACAGCAACTGGTCGTCACTCTGGGCGAATCCGATCCGACCGTCGGTCCCGGGTTTCACTGTCTTTATAGCACCGCGGGAAGCTGCCGGGAAATTATCGAGTACGGGGAGAGTCTCGGCAAAACGGTCTACTCGCCAGGTCTTTTTTGGCTTGGCCTTGCCGTATTGACTTCGGGACTCGTGATGCTCACGGTCGAAAAGTACCGGAAAAGAAGGTAGATTGAGGAGCGATAAAAAACCGAATTTTCGACCGGGACGAGTATAATTTCCGCCGCGATCCGCGACTCAACGGTTCAAAAGGGATAACCGCCTTTTTACGATCGCAGGACGGATTTTGATCGATATCTCGAATAACAACGGGGAGGAATTATGTTCTTGCTTGCACGTATCCAGGTGTTTTGTTACTTGCTGTTGAAAATCAGCGGTGCTGGACGATTGTTGAATTCTGTTGTCACGGAAATCCGGAACCGGATCTACTGCCTCCTTCCTTTTACGGGACTCGCGGCCGTGGAATTCTGCGGTTCCTATCGGGGCCGTGGCGCACGCCGCTGTTTGCCGTTTCCCCGGTGGATCGTTGTGCTGATCGGCGCGGTAATTGGTTCAGGTGCCGATGCGGCAATTCCGATCGGTACCAATCCGCTGCCCAATATGCTCGAACAGGTGATGCCCGCGGTCGTGAACATTTCGACGAAAACCAGGATTCGCTATGAGGAAAACCCCCTGCTCAGGGATCCATTTTTCCGGCACTTTTTTGATATCCCGTCGCTCCCTCGGGAACGCGAACAACAAAGTCTTGGCTCGGGAGTCATCGTGGATGCCGACAAGGGATACATCATCACCAATTACCACGTGATCGGAAAGGCCGATCAAATCACCGTGACTCTTTTCGATCGCAGGAATTTCGATGCATCGGTCGTGGGTAGCGATCCGGATACGGACATTGCGCTGATCCGAATCAAAGCCCCAAGCCTCGTAGCACTGCCCAGGGGCAATTCCGATTCCTTGCGGGTCGGAGACCTGGTCGTTGCGATCGGAAATCCTTTCGGTCTCGGCCAGACCGTGACATCGGGTATCGTGAGCGCGCTCGGCCGCAGCAGTCTCGGGATCGAGGGGTACGAAGATTTCATCCAGACCGACGCATCGATCAATCCGGGCAATTCCGGCGGCGCTTTGGTCGACACCAACGGCTACCTGATCGGCGTCAATACCGCGATCATCGGACCGAGCGGCGGCAACATCGGCATCGGCTTCGCGATTCCGATCAACATGGTGGCTCAGATCATGGACCAGATCATCCGGTACGGAAACATCCAGCGCGGACAGCTCGGTGTCCAAGTCCAGGATTTGACCCCGGATCTTGCGCGGAGCTTTGACATTTCGATTGACAAGGGAGCCATCATCGCGGATGTCGTCGACGGATCACCGGCAAACAAGGCCGGTCTGTTGCGCGGTGATGTGGTGACCTCGGTCAACGGTAATCCGGTCGATTCCGCGGCCAAGCTCCGCAATGTGATCGGGCTCGCGAGAGTCGGCGATATGGTGACTCTCAATATCATTCGGGATGGCGACGAACGCCGGGTCCGCGTCCGCATTGAAATGCGAAGAATGAATCTCTCGCCGCCATACTGATCGATTGTGGAGGCTCGGCGCGCATTACGAGTCGATGGCAGGCAATCGCCATGCCGCGGCCAGACGATTCGCCGTACAGACCATTGCGACCGGCCTGGCCGATTTCGCTCACCGATACGGCGTTGTGATCCCGGTAACTTTCATTGACTGCTAAGAACCTGTTCAAGATCTCGCTGAAGGGCGCATTGCGGCGTTAAAATCAAACTCAAAATGCTCACATACTTCGTGTATGCTCCGCTTTTTCGTTCGATTTTGCCCTGCACTACATCCCTTGATCGAGATCATGAACAGGTTCTAAGCCCTTGGTTTGACTAGGGGCCTCCC
>JBOICY010000300.1:0-18378 GCA_050740335.1 Methylococcales bacterium
TTTTCAGTTCAGTTTTTGTGCCATGTTTGTGTTCCTTTGTCGTTGATTCAAAAATCATTCATAACCGACATTATAACAGTATAATCAAACTGTTACTAGATTTTATCGCTTAAATCAACAGCATTGACTCCGACCCGGGACCGCCGAGTGAAGGAAACAAAACGTTGTGATTGGCCGGGAAGCGATCCCCTGTATATCGCCTATCACGATCTCGAATGGGGGGTGCCGGAATTCGACGATCGAGCCTTGTTTGCGAAACTGATCCTCGATGGGGCCCAGGCCGGACTGAGTTGGATCACCATCCTGCGTAAACGAGAGGCCTATTATCAAGCCTTCGACCATTTCGATGCTGAAAAAATCGCGCGCTATGACGAGCGCGACATGATCGCGCTCATGCAGAATCCCGGGATCGTCCGAAACGAGCTGAAAATTCGCTCGGTCGTAAAAAATGCGCGGGGATTCCTGAAAATAATCGAAGAATCCGGTTCGTTCAGCGATTTTTTGTGGCAGTTCGTCGACGCCAAACCGATCGTGAACCATTGGCATCGCCAATCGGACATCCCGGCCCTGTCCGAACAATCCAAGGCGATGAGCAAGACGCTGAAACGATATGGATTTTCCTTTGTGGGTCCGACCATACTCTATGCCTTCATGCAGGCGGTCGGCATGGTCAACGATCATGTCGTCGATTGCTTTCGCCACGAAGAATGCAGAATCCTGATGCAAGGCGCCGAATAAGCCGGTTCCCGCGAACGCAATGGCCGTACCCACGGCAAGAGCAACAGACCACCAATGAGGACCCAGGGCCGTCAAAAACGTCAGACCGACCAAAGAGTTAAGGTATGTATCGGAGTTGCGGCGGTTGCCATCCGCGAGGGCCGCCGGTGTCGAGATCGCGAGCCTCGCCGCTAGTACGCTCATCCCGATGATTCCATGGTAAAGTACGGGTTTAGTCATCATGTTTGTGTCTCCTGATAATATGCTATGGATTTGATCCGCCCGCGAGCCTCGATCGACTCGCGGACTTCCCTGACATTCGCTTAGCGCCGGATGCACGGGCCCTTCGTCTGCCTGAACGTGCCGTCGAGGTTTAAGCAGGGCAACCGACCGATAGGCGAGGATCTTTGCCCGATCGACTGCGGGCGCGGACGCGAAGTTGGAACAGGGTACGCAAATTCCTGCCTCCTTATGGAAAACGGCGAGGATCGCCGATCCCCGCCGCTTCCGTGCCGTCACGGCTCGCCGCTCTACTCAGCGGTTCAACTCTGGCCAGTGCTGGTTGGCCTTGGCGACATAGCCTTCGGTTTCCTTGGCGAAAGTCGCGTTGAGGTCGGCGTTGAAGTTGAGATAGAGCTTGCCGTTCACCACCGTCCAGCCGTTGACCGGATCGACGTCGAACAGCTTTCCCTGAGAAACGCCCCAAGAGCAGAATCCACCGTATTGCGGCGCGTATTTCTGCGGGTCGGCCGCGAACAGGTCGCGATGCTCCTCGCTGGTGAACTGCCACTTTACCCCGCCGAACTCGGCGGTATATCGGTCGCTGCCTTGCTTCGGTTTGCGGTCGGTAAAATAGGACACTACGTCATAGCCCTTGGCGCCGAGACCGGCGTACAGGGTATTGTATTCCCCGCCGGTCTGCTTGACGGCAAAGGCCGGAGCGGAAAAGGCCCCGAGAACAAGCACTGTCAACAGGGCTGCGGTGCGCATAGGGCGGTATAGCTTCTTAGTCATGATGGATCTCCTTACTTAGAGTGAGGGTTCGAAGTCCGGCGCGTGGCACCGAATCGTGTTTGGCGAAACTGCCGCCGACTGTGTTGTGAGTCACCCGCGGTGACCACCGTGCCAGTATTGCAAGTGCGGCATGCGGAATAAATGGAGTAAGATGTAATAGACAACTGCAATAAATGAAGTAATAATTGCCGCCATGGACAAGCTTGCGGCGATGAGCGCCTTCGTCCACATCGTGGAGCGGGGCAGTCTGACGGCGGCCGCGGAGGCGCTGGATACTTCGTTGCCCTCGGTGGTGCGGACGCTGGCGGCGTTGGAGCGACATCTGGGCGTGCGGCTGCTGAATCGCACGACTCGCCGCATCCATCTGACCGACGAAGGCGCTCAGTATCTCGAGCGCTGCCGCGCCGTTCTCTCGGCGGTAGCGGAAGCCGAGGCGATGCTCGCCTCCCGCCGAGCCGATCCGCAGGGCCGACTCGCGGTCACCGCGTCGGTATTGTTCGGGCGGCGCTATTTGGCGCCGATCGTAAGCGAGTTCATCACCTGCTATCCCGGTGTGAACGTCGATTTGTTGCTGCTGGATCGTGTAGTCAACCTGGTCGAGGAGGGGATGGATGTTGGCGTGCGTATCGGCCTCCTGAGCGATTCGTCGCTGGTGGCCATCCCGGTGGGTCAGGTGCGCCGCGTGATCTGCGCCAGCGCGGACTACCTGCGACGGCACGGCACGCCGCGTGCGCCGGAAGACCTGCGCCGCCATCGCTGTGTCAGCTTCACCGCCGTCACGCCGGGCAACGATTGGCACCTGCGCGCCGGAAGGCGGGACGTGGCGGTGCTGATCGCGCGCGCGATGTCCTGTAATCAGGTCGATGTCGCGTTGGAGGCGTGCGTGGAGGGCCTGGGGCTGGGCAGGTTTCTCTCCTATCAGGTGGCGCCCTATTGTGCATCCCAGGAACTTCGCTATGTCCTGGAAGAATTCGAACCGGCGTCACTGCCCGTGCAACTGATTTATCCTCACACGAAACTGTTATCGACCACGGTGCGCGCGTTTGTCGACGCTTGCGTAACGACGCTCCGACAGACCAGCTTCCACTGAAGGACGCCGGGTCTGGCGAATGCAGAAATCTGATGCAACGTGCTAAATCAGCCGGGAACCGGATCCTGACGGCCCTGCCCCGTTTTGGGCTCCTGTCTGACTGGATTCAAAGCAGGCCCAACCAACTCTTGTGGTTCCAGCGTGCGTTACGCGACTTAAGCTTCGAGAAAGAAGACCTTGGCAACCAGTAAATTTTCACATCGCGCGTATAAAAAACGCCGCATCCTCCATTTCCACCCTGGTATATAGTCTTCCAACAGCGAAAGGTGCCTGCTTCGAACCATTTCGAAACAGGGCTGAACGATTCGTTGGAGTTATTTCGGAAATAAACAGGAACCGGGGTTCACCCGGACTTACATGGGAAAAGTGACAAACTAAAACTGGAGGTCACAAACAATGAAATCGACAAATTTTGGTTGGAGAAAACGAAGCCAGCTTTGGATCGTGGGGGTCCTCGGCATGCTGGCGCCACTGGTGGTGTCCGCGGAGCACGGGCCGGCTCGAAACGTTGTCATTCATGGAGATCCGGTAACCGGCATTAATCGATTATGTGGATTGCCGGTTTTCAGTCTTCCCGTACCGGCGGGTGTGCCGGACACGGCCGGCGCAACCAATTTGGGCGAATATAACCCGGGCGGCGCGTTGCCGATCGATCTGTCGCCAACGAATTGTAGCGACGATATCGTACTCGCCACGGACACGGATCCGGGTTTTCTGGCCGCGATTGGACTTGCGGATGTAGATCCGAGGGTCAAAAACATTCCGCTGCGGCAAAATTTCGTGATTACCGGTCTGGATGGAAGCAGAAGCATGGTGCCATCCCTTGACCAAGTTCCGGGCAATGCATTGCCGCCGACCAGAAGCAATCCCAACGACCCCATTACGCTGGGTCAATGGTTAAGCACACGGGGCGTGATGCGCATCCGATGCGGAGCGGGTGGACAGAATATTGTCCAGGCCGTATTCTCCAACCTGATTCCGAACGGAGTGTATACCATGTGGGGGGTATGGAACACGACTCCTCCGGGCGCGCCGAGCGCGCGAATCGTACCCGTCCCACTCGGTGGTATTCCGAACGCTCTGGTACCGGACCGTCGTGGCAACGCGTCGTTTTTTCGCGAACTTGCATCCTGCCCGATTGATGTAACCGACGACGGCTCAATCCTGATGTTTATCACCCTGGCCTACCACTCGGATAGCGACCTGAACGGTGCGGTACCGGAAATCGGAACGGCGCCGGCAACCATTCACGCTCCGGACGGAACCGTGTTTAGCACCACTTTCGGCCCGGGTGCAGTCACACACGACGCCATCGAGTTTTTGATTAACGGCACCCGCTTGTAATCAAACCCGGCGGTTAACCGATGCCAGCCTTTTGGCTCGGTTGGAATTGCCCTCACCGATTACCGCTGGAACCGAGACCGGCTTTGGTTTCGTCCCGGCGGTAAAGGCAAACCTGGATGGCCATCACAAATTCAGTCGCAACGCGGAATTTCGAGGCCATCCAGTTTCCCGAGGGTTGTTAGGATAACCAATTCTAGTAAGGAAGCACTCATGATAGTTAGAACTTTGGAAAATTTGATTGGCACCGCACGCGACGTGGATTGGGGTAACGGAAACAGCCGGCGGTTTTTGATCGAACAGGACAACATGAATTTTTCGTTGACCGATACGATCTGCAAGGCCGGTTCGCGTTCCCAGCTCGAGTACAAGAACCACCTGGAAGCTTGTTATTGCATCGCCGGAGCGGGCGAGATCCACGATACCGAAACCGGCGAGGTCTACCCGATCTCACCGGGAACCCTGTACGCGCTGGATAAACACGACAAACATTATCTGGTAGCCAACGAAGAACTGCGCCTGGTCTGCGTTTTCCAACCGGCGCTCAGAGGCGACGAATCCCATAAGCTCAGAGAGGACGGCAGTTCGTCTTATTAACGCGAATGGAACAGCCGGGACGCTTCACACTGGAAGAGGAATTCAAACAATGGACGAAGCATCGCAAGGCCTCGATTTCCGTAAGACCATCGCCGATCTGGGAGCCGCGCTGAGCGAAGATCATATCGGCTTCGACCAGCGCGCCGAATTTCCGTGGCACAAGTGGCAGATGATCCGGGATTCTGGGATTCTGGGCTTGCCCTTTCCAACCGAATTCGGAGGCAGCAATCAGGACCTCACGACCACCATGACGGTCCTCGAGGAACTGGGTTACCAGTGCGCGGACAGCGGTCTGAACATGGCCGTGAGCACCCAGATCGTGAGTACCGGAATTCCTCTGCTGCGTTTCGGCAGCGCCGATCAAAAACAACGCTATCTACCCGGGGTCTCGTCGGGCGAAACGATCTGCGCCCATGCGATCACCGAACCCGGTGGCGGTTCGGACGCTTTCGGTATGGCGACCACCGCCGAAAAATGCGGCGACCGGTATACCCTGAACGGCTGCAAGACCTTGATCACGAACGGCCCCATCGCGGAGATCTTCGTCATTTACGCGATGACCAATCGAAACCTGGGCGCCCTGGGAGGAGGCAGCGTATTCCTCGTGGAGCGGGGCACCCCCGGTTTTCGAACCGGTGCTCCGATCCCGAAAATGGGCCTGAGAACCATGCAGTTTTGTGAATTGGAGTTTGATCATTGCGAGATATCCGAAGACAGCCTGCTCGGCAAGCCCGGACTGGGCTTCCCGATCCTCGAATATGTGATGAAATGGGAAATTCTGTGCGGCTTTGCGATCACGGTCGGTGAAATGCGGCGCCGCCTGGGAAAGTGTATCGGCTATGCCAAGAAGCGCAAGCAATTCGGCCAATCGATCGGTTCCTACCAGGCCATCGCCAACAAAATAGTCGACATGCAGGTCGGCCTCACGACTTCGCGCGAACAGCTTTATCGGACCGCCGGCAAAATACAGCGCAAAGAGAACGCGAGCATCGACCTCGCGATCGCGAAACTGATTACCAGCGAGGCGAATCTGCAATCCGCGTTGAACGCGGTGCAGATTTTCGGCGGTAAGGGCTACCTGGTCGAATACGGGATCGAAAAAGAATTACGCAATTCGATCGCGGGAACCATTTATTCGGGTACCTCGGAAATTCAACGCAACAAGATTGCGAGTCTGTTAGGGATTTGAAATATGAAACCATTGCTAATCGAATATCTGAATAAAAGTTGCCGGGAAAACCCGGATGCGAGCGCCGTAATTTTTCAGGCAAGGCGCCTGAGCTACGCCGAACTCGATCGCTTGTCCGACCGGATAGCCGCGGGACTGCTGGAACGGGGCGTAGATTCCGGTGAAAAAATCGGCCTCTACCTCGAAAAGACGCTGGACGCACTCGTCTCTATCATTGGAGTGCTCAAAGCGGGAGCCTGCTACGTGCCGATGTCCCCCGGCGATCCGGCAGCGAGGACCCTTTACATGCTGAACCACTGCGGCGCCCGTTTTCTGCTCGTTTCAGTGCCGCCCAAGTCCGAATTAAACTTGGCTCTGGAAACCGCGAACGTCGCCAGGATCGATCTGAACGAATTGCTTGTGGATCAACGGATTTCGACCCGGGAGGTCACTGCGAGACCGGTATCGAGCAATGACGCCGCCGCGGTTTTACACACATCCGGTTCGACCGGAGACCCCAAGGGTGCGGTGATCACGCATGGTAACCTCGCGGTGTTCGTGGCCTGGGCCATCGGCGCCTTCGGTCTGAACCGTGGCGACCTCTTGTTGAGCCACGCGCCCTTGCAGTTCGATCTATCCTTTTTCGACCTCTTTTCCGCGCTCGCGGCCGGAGCGACCGTCGTGCTGGCCGAGCCCGCCGACACCGCCAACGCGGTCAGAATGGCCCGGCTGGTCAACGCAACCGGGGTGACCGTTTGGCAGTCGGTTCCGTCGGCCTTGAGTCTGCAAACCGGTTCCGGCCGAGGCGAAGCCATGCCGAGCGTCCGGCATGTCTTGTTTGCCGGGGAACCCATGCCGAGGCAGACCCTGATCAAACTGCCCGGATTATTCCCGAACGCCCGGCTCCATAACGTGTACGGCTGTACCGAAAGCAATGACACCTTTATGTACACTGTGCCCGAGAATGTCAACGAGGCGCCGGACCCGCTGCCGATCGGCCGGGTACTCCCGCATATCCATTATCGCATCGTCGATCAATCCGATCGCGATGTGGCGCCCGGTGCGCGGGGTCACTTACTGGTTTCCGGAGGCACCGTCATGGCGGGCTATCTGGGAAGTTCCGCTCCTGGCAGAATCAGCGATGGCTGTTATCGGACCCATGATCTGGTCTCGCAAGATGATGACGGCTTGCTCTATTTCCATGGCCGGATCGATTCGGTGGTTAAAACCAACGGATACCGGGTCAATCTGACCGAGATCGAAGACCATCTGCACCGATCCGGTCAGTTCAAGGAAGTCGCGTTGTTTTGTGTCCCGGACGATTCGATCGGACAGCGCATCGTGGCCACGGTCAGGCCGGCCGAAGGCGTCCGGTGTTCCACTTTGGATCTCAAAATTTTTTGCGCTCAGGGCTTGCCCAAGTACGCGATTCCCCACAGCTTCTATATCACAACGCAAGAATTGCCCAAGGGGAACACCGGAAAGATCGACCGGCGGCGGATTTCCGACCTTTGGCTGCAGGAATGCGCCGCCCGAAAAACCACCCAACAAGGAGAACGTAAGTATGAACGCTCGTGAAATCATTGCTCGTTTCATCACGACTGAATTCCTGGACGAAAGTGAAGTGAAAACCATTCCGGACGATTTGAATCTGGTCGAATCGGGCATCGTCGATTCGCTCGGTTTACTCCGGATCGTCGCGTTTCTGGAAGAAGAATTGAATGTGGTGATCGAAGCCGAGGCGATGGTCCCGGAAAATCTGAGTTCGATCGGTGCGATTCTGAGTTTGGTGAAGCCCGGATCGGCCGCGGGACCGTAACATGAACAAGACCTTTCTTCGCCAACTGATCAGCGGATCGACTCCGCCGGAGGGGTCCGGGTTTCACGCCTTTCTGGATCGGGTCATGCAAAATGAAGCCAGTAAATCCGAAGTCGTGGCCTTCCTGGCCGGATTGTCGGCCAGACCGCTAATCCCGGGAAACGTGCACAACTTCGTGTCTTATAATTTTCAGCTGAGTCCCGCGAAACGCCTGGAAGGCTCGGAAGGCGCGGTGAATATCGTCGGTACCGGGGGAGGCATCCCCACATTCAACATCTCAACCGCCGTCGCATTCGTCGCGAGCGCCGCGGGCGCCAAGGTTTTGAAGAGCGGCTCGGCGGCCTATTCCAGTCAATGCGGCTCCCTGGACGTACTCGATGCCCTCTCGGTACCGATGCCGGCCAGCGAATCCGAACTCGCTGACATGATCGGTGAACTCGGGATCGGATTCGTCCCGGCGTCTCATTACGGCCCGCTGTTGAAGCAGTTGATCGCGAAGGCCTTGCCGCTCCCGTTTCGCGACATCGCGGGCTTTGTCAATACGATCGGCCCGCTGCTTTGCCCGTACCGCGTGTCGGCGCAACTGATCGGGGTCGGGCGCCTCGAGCACCTCGAGGTTTTCAGCGAAGTTTTGGCTCGATCCAAGCCGCCGAAGACCTTGTTGGTTCATGCGCATTGCGGCCTGGATGAATTTTGCAGCATCGGTGTGAATTACTGCCGTCTGATCGGCGAAGAGGTCCAGCGTTTCTCGCTTTATTCACGGAATCTCGGGTTTGGCGGAGGTTCGCTGGCCAATCTCGCGGGTGGAAGCGTCCGGGAAAACGCGGAGATCCTGCACGACGTCCTGAGCGGTAAACGCAAGGGTGAAGCCCGGGACACAGTGATCTTGAACAGCGCCGCGTTATTGTTCCTGGCCGGCGTGGCGCCGAGCATAGAGGACGGAATTCAACTGGCCGCAATCACGATCAATAATGGCAAGGCGATCCGCCAGCTGGAACGCGTGGTGGCCTGGGGTACCCGGTCGGGCTCGCTGAAACGCCCCTTTGCGGCCATGGTTTGAATCACGAGCTTCAGTCAATGAAACCCGCCGCCCGCGAAAACAGTAACCGCTTTTTGGATAGCTTGCGTGAGTCCAGGCACGATGGAAGCGTGCCGGTGATCGCCGAAATCAAAGTGTTTACACCGAAAAACGGTGACCTCATGCGGGGCCGAAGCGTGGAAAGCATCGCCGAACAGTATGAGCGTTCCGGCATGGCCTGCCTGTCGGTGGTGACCGGGCGCTGGTTTCAAGGCACTCCGCAATTGTTGCTGCGCGCGAGCCAGACAAGCCGGCTGCCGATTCTGCGCAAGGATTTCATCGTATCGCAGTCGGCGCTCGAACGTTCCAGGGAACTCGGCGCGTCGGCGGTGTTATTGACCAGGCGACTCGTCGCTGCCACGGCCCTGAAAAAGCTCGCGGACCATACTCTGTGTCTCGGAATGACGCCCTTCATAGAGGTCGGCTCGGCCGAAGAGATCGAAGCCACCCGCGTCGATCAGGAAGCCATTCTCGCGGTCTGCAATCGGGACATCAAAACCCGGGAAACCGATTCCGGGGATATCACAAATAGCCTGGCTCTCCTGGACGCGGCAAAAACCATGGGGGCCGGGTTGGTGGTCAGCGCCAGTGCGATTGAAAATGGCGGCCAGGCGCGGCGGCTTCTGGAAGCCGGCTTCGACGCGCTGTTGATCGGGACGGCCTTGCTCGAGGCACCCGATCTATGCCGAGTGCTGACCGAATTCCGGGTTGCATTGACGAACCGGCTCGCCTGAGGCCGTAAATTTTCACATCGCACGTATAAGAAGCTCCGCATCCGTGATTACGCGCGTTGTGTATCGTATGCCCCAACGCAATATCGAAGGAATGATGATGAACATTCAAAAATTCAATTCGGACCAGGAAAACAAAATTCAGGTTAAGATCTGCGGAACCACGGACTCACATGAATTGAGCATGCTCGATCGGATCGGCGTCGACTACGCGGGCCTGTGGTTCAACGTGCCGCAGGGAAAATACACCCTGGACAGGCAGAAATTCATCGGCCTGGCGCGCACCCCGGTGAATCGCCTGCAGTGCATCGGGGTGACGACCGAAAGCGACCCCGATGTCGTGAGCCAATTGGTACGAGAATCCGGTGTGACTGGCATCCAGTTGCACGGCTTCCAGTTTCCGGCCGAGGTGGTGTCGATCAAACGTCGCTTGGGCGATAGCGTGACCCTGCTCAAGGTCCTGCATATCCAAAACGGCAAGTGCCTGGAAAAGCCCTTGTTGAAGGAATACGCGCGCTGTGGGGCCGATGCTTTTATTCTGGATAATTTCATTTCCAGGGAGCGTTCCGGCAGCACCGGCCAGCGGATTCCGACCGCGACCGTTGCCGGGCTGGTGGAACTTTTCGGGTCGGAACGCGTATTCCTGGCCGGCGGATTGGACGAGCAAGGCATTCGCGATTTACGCTCGAATCTTCCGTTACGAGGGGTCGACATCGATTCCGGCGCGCGCGTTCAGTCCCGCATCGATGGCCGGCTCGTGATGGGGATCGTCGCCGCAGCCGGTGCTCGGGTGAACTGAAATTCGCTTCGAGCAGGGAATCGGCCAATCCGGAATTCCGCAGCGGCCCCCGCGAGTGCCCAGATTCTGGATCAAACAGCAACCAACGAGAATAGAACGATGCCGGGAAAAGCACTGGAACAATCGATGATCGGCAGTCGCGAAAAGGGGAAAACCGAGCTGATCTTTTTCGTCAATGCGGGTGATCCGGACCTGGACATGAGCTACGAGATGCTCAGGGTGCTCGCCCGGCAGGGCGTGGCGGCGGTCGAACTTTGCGTGCCCTTTCCGAAATCGCTGACCGACGGCCCCTTGATCCGTGCATCGCACAAACGGGCCCTGAGCAATGGCGTGGACTTTGACACGGTGCTGGATCTTGCCGGAAAAGCGCGCGAAGAGTTGGGTTTGGCAATCGTGCTATTGGCCGACTACAGCCATACCGTACAGCCCTTGGGAATCGCGAATTTCCTGGAGCGCTGCGCGGCCCGGGGAGTCAGCGCGACCTTGATTCATTGTCTGCCACCATTATTGCGGAAAGCCTACGTGCGGCACTCCGAACCAATCGGATTGGGCCGGATCATGAGCTTTTTCGCCGGTTCCGATGACAGCATTCGAGCCGCGGCGTATCGCGAAACCCTGGGTTACCTCTATGTCGTTTCGCGGTTCGGGCGTACCGGGAATCGCGTCCGATTCGATCCCTCAGTGCTTGATCAGATCACAGCGATTCGTTCCGAAACCGATAAACCGCTCGCTGTAGGCTTCGGAGTGAAAAGCCGGGAAGATGTGGAAGCCTTGCGATCCTCTGGCGCCGACGCGGTCATCATCGGCAGCGCGGCAACCTCGGTGGTCGAGCGGAACCTAGCCACGCCGGAGCAAATCCCGGCCGAATTCGAACAACTGGTCCGGGATTTCGCGTCCGTGGGCACGCCGGTCACGCGATCTTCCCAGCCATACCCTTAGCCAGGATACAACATCGACAGAATCATCAGGAGACAACTATGCACGGCAATGAACGACACACTACGCGGGCAGTGACGGAATTCTTGGACTGGGACAGCGAAGCGGTTCGCGGATTTACCGAAAAAGCAATCGGTACGGAACGCGATCCGGTGCGACAAGCGATCAAACTATTCTATACGGTACGCGATAAAATCCGTTATGACGTCTATGGCGTCGATATGACGCGGCGTGGATTGAAGGCCAGTTCGATTATCAAACACGGCGCGGGATTTTGCATCCACAAATCCATCGTATTCGCGGCCGCGGCCAGAAGCCTCGGCATTCCGAGTCGACTGGCTTTTTCCGATGTCCGCAATCATATCAGCACACCGGCGCTCAAGAAATTGGTCGGCGGCGATGTTTTTCATTATCACGCCTACGCCGAGGTGCTGCTCGAAGGAAAGTGGCTCAAAGCCACGCCGGTCTTCAATGCGATGCTGTGCTGGTTGTTCGGCATCGAGCCTCTCGAATTTGACGGCACCCGCGACGCGACCTTGCAGCCCTACGATAAAGACGGAAACCAGTGCCTGGAATTCATCGCCTGCCATGGAACCTTCGACGATGTCCCGTACACGCAATGCATCAGCGAACTCAAGCGCCATCATCCGCGACTGTTCCTGGATGGCGGCAAAACGGCCCGCGGCAACCTGGCCCAGGAACTCCGCCTGGCGCAGAATTAATGCGGGTTGGAACAACTGAACTGTGTGGGGAACGAGCGCTGTGAACAATGACAAGCGATAGCATAACCGACCTGCGGTCCGCTCTCGACTTTCTGAGAAGCCGCGAAGGGGAATTGGATTCGATTTCCGAACCGGTGAAGGCTTTTTGTGAAATCGGCGCCATCTACGCCGAAAAAGGCGGCGGCGTTCCGGTCCGTCCACCGACCCGGTCCGGCCCGGCCATGCTGTTCAACCGGGTCATGCCCGCGGACCGTCCCGTGGCGCTCGGGATTTTCGGCAGCCGGGCGCGCTGCGCCGCGTACCTCGGCACCAACCCCGACCAGATCGCGGACCGGCTCATCGAGGCGGCGCAGAATCCGCTTCCGCCGCGTTATACCGATCAGGCACCGGTCCAGGAACACGTACAGTGCGACCGGGTCGATTTACGCAATCTGCCGATCCCGACCGTAACCTCGGACGACGCGGGTCCTTATGTCACCCTGGGGCTGTCGATGGCCAAGGATCCCGAAAGCGGCGGGCGAAATATTTCGGTTCATCGCATGTGCGTGCAAGGCCCGGATACGCTGACCATCTGGATGGTCCCGGGCCGGCATTTGGAATCGTTTTACCTGTCGGCCAGAGCGCGTGGCGAATCGCTGCCGATCGCGATCCATATCGGCCTGGATCCGGCGGTCTACATTGCCTCGTGTTGCCCGAGCCCCTTGATTCCGCTTGGTTTCAACGAGCTCGATATCGCAAGCCGGCTGCGCGGGCGCCCCTTTGAAATTTCCCGCTGCAGGACGATCGACGCCGAGTGCATCAGCCATGCGGAATATGTGCTGGAAGGAGAAATTACCGGTGAATTGGTCCCCGAAAGCCGGGTTTCCAAATATTCACTGCCGGAATTCCTGGGCTACAACGGGAAGGTTCATCCGGGACTCCCGCTCGTCAAAATCAAGGCGATCACCCACCGCAGCCAGGCGATCTATCAAACCGTGATCGGACCCGGATACGAGCAGTCCAACCTGTTGGCCTTCGGCCTGGAAGCGGCGATCCTGGATTTCCTGCGCAAACACGTTTCGCCACGCGCCGCAAACGCTTATTGCAGCCCCGCGGGAGGGGGGTACCTGCTGTTGTTCCTGCAATTTCGGAAACTCAGCGAACAGGATGACGGCATGGTCCGGCAAGCCGGCTTGGCGGTATTCGGCGCGTTTAGAATGATCAAACAAATCGTTTTGGTCGATGAGGATGTCGACGTGTTCAGCGAGGAAGATGTCTGGTGGGCGATGACCACCCGCTTTCAGGTCGACCGGGACCTGATCAGCATACCGAATGTGCTGGGCTTTCCGCTCGACCCGAGCCAGAGCCCCGACTATTCGCCGAACATTACGAGCTTGGGATTGACCGCTAAAGCCCTGTTCGACTGCACGGTTCCATACCGGCTTCAGGAAGCTTTTCAACGCGCGCAATTTGCCTGAAAGCTGAATCGCGCCAATAGAGATATCCGGCCGCAAAGCTGCGCATAAAATTCGGATTATCACCAACCGATCAATGGAATATGGCAATCAAAACAAAATGGAAGTCGGTGTCGGGAATCCTGGCGATGAACCAAGGCCTTACCACTGCGAGAACCAGCGCCGGCAGCGCTACACCGAGTATTTTGGCGACGATCAGCGCCCATATCCCGGCACCATGCAAGGCCAACGCGAGTGCGCCCAAAGAGGTGGCAATAGCGCAGGACAAATTAACTGTAGCATTGGTCCTGAAGTCGAGGTTTCTGTCCAGCAAGGCATCTGGAACTATACTGAACGGCGCGATCAGAAAGCATTGAGCGTACCGCGGCCTGCAGTTTCGCCAAGGTGGATCCAGTTGGCGGCTTGGCAGTCGGTTCCGCGGAAGCGGGGCGGTTCGACGAAGGACTCCAGCAAGACCGGACGATAACCGTATTGCAGTTGCCGGTCGTCAGCGATACGGCGGGCCGCCCGAGCCAGGATGGACGATGCCAGATTGTTGCAGTCGATCCACGGCAGGATCAGGAAGCGGGCGTTGTTGACTGCCCGGTGCAGGTACTGCCGGCGTTGCGGTGGCGTCCAGCCGATATAGCGGTCAAGCGGCGGCGCCGAAGCCGGGCAGCGCGACGATGCGGTGGTCGGCGCGGACCAAGTAGCGCAGTTGGGCACCGGGCAGCGGCTGCTAGCTCTGCCCGTTACCCATAATAAGAGACTGAACAAAGAGATTCGTGTCGTGCATGCTCGGCAGCATGAACATCCTACAGAACCAAATCAAGAGAACTTAATCCGAGCCCGGGAGCATTGGCTACATTCGCGGCCTGCTGGAAAGCCCTGCCGTTGCCCACCGGAGCGAACCGGCGGTGCGGGTCTGCGAGCGTTTTGGCTTTTATTATTCTCGTGGCCGGTTGCAACTGGCCGGCTGTCACAAGGCGCTGCGCGAGTTGGAAGGGGGTGGTCACTTGACCTTGCCGGCGGCAGTGATGGTGCTGTCGTTGTTGAAGATTGCAGGCCAATGTTTGAAGAGGCGGTTGGTGGTGAGCAGGATGGCACCGCGTTCATAGCGGTGGCTGAGTCAAGCGGGTACTGGCGTATTCCGAAGGCACCGAATAGCGATTGGTATCCAGGGTGACCCGGAAGCGCTTGGAGGCCCGGACCCGGGGGAGATCGTGCCGACCTCGTAGGGCATGGCCGGCAGGGGCGAAAGGGCTGGCTTTTCGGATGGCAAGCGATGAATCGGACGTTCATGAGTTGCGCCAGGTTTGCGAACATTGGCGAGCCCTTCAAGCCAGTATTTTGCGGCCGGATTGACGGCACTGAAATCCGGGATGTCGAGGCCCTTGAGAAAGTTCTTTTTGAGATAGCCGCCGCCATAGCCCGCTTCGCGGAGCGGTTGAAAAACCTGGGTGGCGCTATAGGGAGGCAGCTTTCCAAAAGGCGCACCACTGGGGACTTGCAGGGATCGAGTTTGCTGGTGCGGGGGGATGCGGCGCGCGGGCGATAGTGGTTGGCCGGCATTCAGTTGCCGACCGTTTTCGGATCCAGCCGCAGTTCACAGGCAATTTGTGTCACGCTCAAGCCCTGGTGCTGGTGATAGTCCTGGATCTTGCCGAATGTTGCCTAGGCGATCATCGTGACCTCCCAGGGCGCGACGGAGGATCTCGCCGATCGCGAGCGGGCCGGTGGTGCGGCTCGCGGTGCCGGTGCCGATGGTCTGGCCGCGGCTCAAAACGCGGCCGTGATTGTCGTCGATCCAGACCGTGGTGATCGGACTCGGATCGACCATGCGGGTCAGGCGCCCGAGGCCGTTGCCGCCTTCGTCGTAAAAGAATCGGATGACGCTGTTGCCCCCGTAGCGGGCTTGCGTAACGCGGTTCAGGGCGTCGTAGCTGTAGCGCGTGGTCCAATTGCGGGCATCCTTACGGGTCTTGAGATTCCCGGCTGCGTCAAAGGTGTGGAGGGTGGTGCCGGTGTCGGGGGAATCCTGCTGGGTCAGATCGCCGAGACCCGTGGTGGTGTACCGGGTGGCCAGCAGTCGAGGATCGGTGACGGCGGTCAGGTGCCCGGCGGGGTTGTAGGCGCTGTCGATGACTAGCGTGGATTGGCCGGCGCCGGGCGCGGGTTGAACCGTCCGGCGCAGCCGGTTCAGCGCGTTGTAGTTCATCAAGGTCACCCGGCCCAGGGCATCGGTGGCCTTGGTGAGATTACCCTGCGCGTCGTATTCATGGTCGACGACCGGGCGGGTCTGGGCGCGGGCCGGAGCGCAGGCCAAGAGGATCGCAAACAGCATCGCCGCTACCCAAAGAAACACGCGCGGTGCGGACCGGCCGGGGATTCGTTTCATGGCGCCCCGTGATTTGCTGCACGCGGTTCAACGCATCGATCACGCGGCTGATGTTGCGCACCAGAAGGCCTTCCGCGTCCTCGGCCTGCTCGCCGATCCGGTTGCCCATGTTGTCCAGCGTGTAGACGATCCGGTTGCCCTTGTGGTCGTTGATCCCGGTCAGGCGGTGGGCGGCGTCATAAACGTACGCGATATAGCCGCCGTCCGGCAGCGTGACTTTGATCAGGTTACCCACCGGGTCGTAGTATACAGGCTATGTTCCGAGCCCTCCGTGACCGAGGTCAACCGCTGCCGCAAGTCGTAGGTGAAGGCGGTGACCACCCCGTTGGCGTCAATGCGCTCCAAGACCTGGCCGTGGCGGTTGTATTTCGTAAAGCGGGTGATGTGGCCTGCCGCGTTGGTGACCTGTTTCAGATCGCCCATCGTCCAGTCGGTCTGGGTGTCGGGGTAGTATTCGTAGACGGTCGTGTCGGCGACGTCGGTGCGCGGGCCGTCGCTGGTCAGCATCTGGCCGAATGGATTGTACGTGTAGCGCCAGGTGCGCGCGGGACCGGTGGTAGGAGCGCTGACGCCATGCGCGCCGCTGTCGTCGTCGGTGGTGGCCTGTTCGGTGCTTTTACAGACGACCGCGATCGGTTTGCCATCGACCAGGGCGTTGGCCGGCGGGGGTGAGGACAGGGCTGGGGTGCAGGCGGCGGAAGCGCTCAGGCCTTCGACGCGTTTGGTTTCCAGATTGCGGGTCAGGTCGTAGGCGTAGCAGGTTTTTTTGGTAATGAAGTCGGTTCTACTGGTGAAGTTCCCAAACGAGTCATATGTCATCGCGGTGCCGCATGCTGAAGAACCTGCCCCGGGAGGCTGTGAAATGCCGGACACTCTATCTTGCAAGAACGTGTACCGTCGTACAGCGCCAGGCGGATCAGTAACGACCGACCCTTCTGATCCGGGAAAAGGTGGAGGAGCAAATGAAAAACGGAACACCCCCTTTGCTATCTCCGGCGTCAGAATCCGACCATCGTAATTATAGGTATAGGATGACGAAAGCACACCTAACTCATCGATGATTCCAGTTAAAAGGTTGAACGTCCAGTTTCCATTAACACCGTGCGGAACAACGATTCGATCGGATTCACTGTACTGAAATGCCCGTTCCCCGTTGTCAGCAAATATCACTTTAGTCAAGTCATAGGTCTTGACTTGACTACTCGTCGGGCCACTATCCGTTGCGTTATCCCAGTAATATCTTGTTATCTGACCAGCAGGATCAGTGATCGTCAATCGATACGGTCTGCCGGTAATTGAGTCAATATCTGTATCCAATAGAAGCGCGCGTCCAAACTGATCAGTCGCAATAGATAAAAAGCCGTTTCCAGCATAGCTCAGCACAACCTTTGAACCCGTTCCATTTGCGATGCTTCGGAATCAGGGGACAATCGGTAACAAACCGCCTTTCCGTCCGGACGAGTAACTCAACAGGGATAAGTGTAGGGACATCGAACTTCCCTTGATCGAAGAATGTGTACGAATCCAGTCTGAGTAGACAATTGACAATCAGTTGATACCTAAACCCTGCAAGCCCCACTGGTAAGAATCACAAAATCTTCACATAAACAATGAAATAATAGCGAACTATCGTTCACAATCAAGGACTGTTTCAATGAAGAAGAAAATCATCCGGGGTGGTTCGAAGAAAGTCAAAATCACGTCCAAGAGAAAAGGCTTGACCAGCCAGGCGGGTTGAGTCCCGGTGGTAGAGTATTGGGAGAAAATCGGTTTCGAGGCGACCGGGAAGCGGGTGATAGGGCACACGCGTGGCGACAACGCCGACTATCAGCTGACCGATGCAATGTTCGTCACGATCATCGGGATACTGGGCGGGGCTACCTCGATGGCCAAAGTGATGGTGGTTTGGGCGGATGGGGTATTGCGCAAGGTGGCCGGTTGGTTGACGATTCCGGTCGAGACCAGCGTACCGAGGATTTTCCAGGAACTAGACGGGGCCCGGATCAATGCATTCGAAAGTTTGAATCACGTGCTGCGCGGACGGTACTGGCGGCGCTTGGCTTGGCAGCGGAATCTCGAAGGTAGGCATCCGGGCGGTGCATTGGATCGATGTCGATTCTGTCCGGTAGACAGCGTCTGCGGCGAACAGGAGGGCAGCGCCAAAGGCTACAACCCGAAGAAAAAAGGCGCACGCGCTTATCCTCCACCATTGGCCTTTTTGGCAGACACTGCCAGGAAATCCTGCAAGCCGGCAGTTTCGAACCGGAAGCGCCTATACCAGCAACGGCATTGTCGAATGCATCCAGCAACTGCTGGCGCACCTGCCGAAACGAACGAGGATCGTCGTGCGTGGGGATAGCGGGTATTTTGTCGGAGCACTACTGGATTTGCCGGACGCTTCGGGGCACGGATATTTGATCGAGGTCAAGTTGAAAAACCTGGCGCAGCTGATGGGCAAGCCAGTCTGGCAGCCGATCAAGGGTCAGCCGGGTTGGGAACAGTGCGAGTTCCACTACGCAGGTTACGGCTGGGCGG
>JBOICY010000301.1:0-3950 GCA_050740335.1 Methylococcales bacterium
CGAGTGCCTCGATCACCTTCCTTGCATAATCGGAAACGAAAATGGTGAGATCGGCATGAGCCATGCTGCGCAGCATCACGCGATACAGGATCCAGTTTCGCAGGCGCTGCAATCCCCACGGAAGGCTTCGTCTCACGCGCGGGTCGAAGGGAATCATGTTGCGGAACATGGTTACGACCTGGAATCCCGCGGATTTCGGTGTCGTCACCACACCGCCCGGGCAGAACAGAATCTCTGCCCCTTGGCTCCGCAGAAAGCGCGGCAGCATGAATTTTTCCCACACCGTACGCAAAAGCGGATTTTTGGTCGGCCAACTCGGAGATAGCCGCCGGACGCGCGGATGCTCGGGAAGATCGAGATCCTCGGGAGCGAATACCAAAATGGACAAGTCGTCCCGATCCGGGATATGCCGGAGCAGGTTGACCAAGTAGGTTTGTCCTCCGCCGAGTCGCGCAGACAGCGCATTCACCACGATTTTCATCGTGCGCGGATCATTGGTATCCTTGGGCGGCTGACACTCGCGGCCGGTCGGCTCGCATCCAGCCAGGCCTGGAAGATCAAAACATTCCATAGAAGGAGACTTCGATCGAAGCTGCCCGCAAGATGCTGAGACCACATGCGGGCAACCTTGTTCCCGTCGAGAAAACCCTGCGAGGCGAGCGTCTCCGGTGCCAACAGATCATTTGCCCAATCTCGCAACGGCCCCTTCAGCCATTCACCGAGAGGGATCGAGAATCCCGCTTTGGGGCGTTCGATCAGGCTGGACGGAACATAGCGATCGAGCACCCGCCGCAATATCCATTTGCCAGCGCCGTTCCGCACCAGCGCTCTAAGTGGCAGGGCAAACGCGAGTTCGACTATGCGATGATCGAGTAAGGGCGCGCGGGATTCGAGGCTGGCAACCATCGAAGCCCGATCGATTTTCACGAGCAGGTCGTCGGGAAGGTATTGTTCGAGATCCCAGCGTCGCATCGCCTCGATCGCATCGTCGGCGTCCGGCCAGGACAGGGGGTCGAAGTCCTGCGCGGACAATCCAAGGACCACATCATCCTCCGGTTGCCACTGAGACATCAGACGCACATACATTTCGCCGAGACTGTTTGTCAACATCAATTGCGCGAGACGATGCACCCGGCGCCCGTTGATCTGCGCGCGCGTTCTCGATGGTAAGGGCGCAAATAATCCATCCCAGCCCTGCGCTGAAAGCGAACGAAGCGCGCAGGCCGCGGCGCGACGCAGCGGCATCGGAATTTTTTTCATCCGAACCCACAATCGGGCGGTGATCGGATATCGGGGGTACCCGGCGAACAACTCGTCTCCGCCGTCCCCTGAAAGCGAAACCGTCACGTGCCGGCGCGTCAATCGAGACACCAGGGCCGTTGGAATCTGCGAGGAGTCCGCGAAAGGCTCATCGTAAATATTCGCCAGTTCTGGAATGAGCGCCGCCGCATCGCGCGAACTCACGTACATTTCAGTGTGCTCGGTACCCAGGTGGCGCGCAACGGCCTTTGCGTAGGGTGCTTCGTTGAATACCTGCTCGTGAAATCCGATCGTGTAGGTGCGGACCTTGTGCGGGCTTTGCGCCTGCATCAGCGCGACCACGAGGCTGGAGTCGACGCCGCCCGACAGAAATGCCCCCAAGGGTACATCCGAGACCCTCTGCAATCCGATCGCCTCGCTCAGCCGCTCATTTACTTGAGCAATCAGTTCATCGTCGCCACAGGTGAGAAGGTGTGCCCGCAAGTCCATAAAATCCGGCTCGCCGAGAGACCAGAACCGGCGGGGACTGCCGACCTCGAACGGAGATCGAACCTGCACATAGTGCCCCGGCTGCAGCTTGGCGATGCCGCTGTATATCGAACCAGGCGCCGGAATGTACCCGAATTGCATGAACTCGGCCACAACATCGCGATCAATGCGGAGTTCGCCTTCCGCTACCGCGCGGACCGCCTTCAGTTCCGAGGCGAACAGGAAACGATTGCCGACTACGCCGTAATAAAGCGGCTTTTCGCCGATCCGGTCGCGGGCGAGCGTGAGTGTTCGGGAGGTTCTGTCCCAGAGCGCGATCGCGAACATCCCGCTGGCTTTTCGCAACGTTAATTCGACACCCCACCGATCGAATGCGGCGAGCAGGACTTCGGTATCGGAGTGCCCGCGCCAGCCTATTCCGGCATCGGCCGCGTGGATTTCGTCCCGCAGCCGCGCGAAGTTATAGATCTCGCCGTTGAATGCGATCACATAACGTCCCGAATTCGATGCCATCGGCTGATGGCCGTGCGGCGAGAGATCGAGAATGGACAGGCGTCGGTGCCCCAACGCGATTGGATGTTCCGCATCCGACCAAATCCCGGAATCATCCGGTCCGCGGTGGATGAGCAAATCGATCATCTTCCGCGCGCATTCATCAAGATTCCGTTCCGGTCCGGATGCGACAACGCCTGCGATCCCACACATCGTCCGCGCGATTTCCTATGTTAGAATGGAGTACGGTCGAAGCCCGCGCATTCCTGTTCAGATCGTTGAACACGCAACGCAATCAGTGTCAACTGCGTGACAGCGAGAAGGAACAGTGAATAACACAGGGATTGAATAAGACCTATCGCTCCAAGCGCGGAGAATCCCACGAATAGGGCCGTGAGACAGATATACATCGTCGCGTGCAAGATCGAAGCCATCAACAGCCCTCTTCCGCGACCCGTGGCAATTATGATCTGGCTGGTCGTATTCACGCACGCTGCGGCGATTCCCGTCATAAGCATCCAGCCGAACAGGGTTTGATCGCGCGCGATGGTAGAACCGTAAAGCGCAAGAGCAAAATCGAGACCGAACCAGAGACACGCGGAAATCAGAATGGCCAGTGCAAGGTTGCCCGCGAGCAAGCGCAGCAGAAAGGTTCGCAGGTGAACGGGATCGTTGTTCCGCTCGACCTCGACGGCGGTTTGGACGACGTAGTTCCCGAGTACGGCGGAGAAAACCGACACCGCCATGGTCCACGGATAATATGCAACGAACCTGGCTACTTCTTCGACTCCCGATTCCTGGTAACCCAGAATGGCGAGACACAGTCCGTGTACCGGACCGCCGAGCAGAAACGGTGCCAGAATGAAAAAGAATGTGGAGCCGTATCCGCTCAATACCCCAGCGCGGACGTGCTTCCGTTGGATGAGGCTCGCATGTGAAACCCTCACATAAACGTATAGATTCGTAAGTAGAGTAAATACAGCATACGTAATCAAAAAGTAAGTCACCCCAAATTTCGCTCCGAGTGCCAAGGACGCCCCGATCGCGATCGGAATTCCGATCAGAGACGCCTTGACGGATATCCTGCCCAATCCCCGGGCGTTGGCCAGCGCGGCTGTCGCCTGTGGTAACAGGTAGGCAGGAATTAGGAGCAGGGTGGCGGTCGCCAACGTCAATTTCGGCCCGATCCCGCCGGCTCCCGTACTGATGAGATCGTGGTAGAGCAACACACCGAACCCAATCAATCCAAATGCGGCCAGGGTGCTGGTGCGATAGAACGCGCCGAGACTCGCGCTGCCCGCTTCCTCCTGTTTGACTCGATACGATTCGCGGCTGATCGTCGCGGCGATCGCCTCACCGAGAAAAGCCGACGATGCGGAGGCCGTAGCGAAAGCCACGGCGAAAAGGGAATAGGCCGGAAAATCGAGGACGCGCGCGACGAAGATCGGGAGAACGAAATTCGGTGCTCGCGCCAGAATCGAAGCGGCGAAAAGATTGAAGGACCTGCCGTTGATCATGGCAGGTATTCCGATCGGCTAAGAACCTGTTCAAGATCTCGCTGAAGGGCGCATTGCGGCGTTAAAATCGAACTTAAAATGCTCACATACTTCGTGTATGCTCCGCTTTTTCGTTCGATTTTGCCCTGCACTACATCCCTTGATCGAGATCATGAACAGGTTCTAAGCCCTTGGTTTGACTAGGGGCCTCCC
>JBOICY010000302.1:0-14543 GCA_050740335.1 Methylococcales bacterium
GGACAGGGTCGGTGCGATGAGCGCCGCGATGCTCTCACTCGGCGATCGAACCGCGCAGGAGTTGGCGAGAGGAGAGTTGGAACAGGTCTTGATCAAGGGAAAAAACGGCTATGTATTGATGACCTACGCCGGCAAGCAGGCGGTTCTCACGGTAATGGCCAAACCGAACGCGAAACTGGGGCTTATATTCCTGGATGTCAAGCGTGCGGCCGCAAATGTTGCTCAAATGATTTAGCGCGTCCTTCGGGCTTCCGGGCGGTTCGCGCGAGAAGCCTGGTGTTTCCAGGCGGTACGATTCGCGCTAAGATTGGATCGATGAAAAGATTCGGTTAATCCAGGAATCCAATTCGATCGATCACTCCATTGGATCTGCCACGCCTGGAAACTCTGAAATTGGATACGCGCGTCAATAACCTGGTTGTCGCTATTTCTTCCCGGGCGCTGTTCGACCTGGATGAATCCCATCGAATTTTCGAGATGGAAGGCAAGGAGGCCTTCTGTCATTATCAGATTGAGCGGGAAGATGAACCCTTGCCTCCCGGAGTCGCCTTTCCGCTGGTCAAAAAACTGCTTACTCTGAATCAAAAGTTCAAGAGTTCGCAATTGGTCGAAGTGATTTTGCTGTCCAGAAATAGTGCGGATACCGGGCTACGCATTTTCAATTCGATCCAGACCCATGGATTGTCGATCACCCGGGCCGCGTTTACCAGCGGTAACTCTCCTTACGGTTACATTTCGCCGTTCGGGGCGCATTTGTTTTTATCGGCCAACGCGGAAGATGTGGTCAAGGCGCTGGAAGCGGGATATGCCGCCGCGACGATTTGTTCGACTCCGCCCGAGGCCAACGACAACGAACAACTTCGGATCGCTTTCGATGGCGATGCCGTATTATTTTCGGATGAAGCCGAACGGATTTACCAAGCCCGGGGCCTTGAGGCATTTGCCGAGAATGAAAAGGCCGAGGCCAAGAGGCCGCTCACGGGAGGACCCTTCAAGGATTTTCTGGGAGCCTTGCAGCGGCTCCAGAATCTCTTCGATCCGGGAGATTCACCGATTCGCACCGCTTTGGTGACCGCGCGGGCCGCGCCCGCACACGAACGGGTAGTCAGAACATTGCGGGCCTGGGGGATCCGAATCGATGAAGCTCTGTTTCTCGGAGGAATGGAAAAGGGGGCTTTTCTCGAGGCCTTTGGTGCGGATATCTATTTTGACGATCAGCTTGGACATTGCGAATCGGCCAGTGGACATGTACCGACCGGCCATGTTCCGCACGGGATAGTCAACCAGAAATAAGCCGATTCGAAGCGCTCGGGTCAGTGATTCAGATAACCGCGACAAAATTGAACAGCATTTTGTCGTGAGGCTCCTGTATGAAATAACCTTGCACAAAATCGACCCCGAGGTTCCAGAGCATGGCCAAAGTGTTGGCGTCTTCCACCGATTTGGCGACGGTTTTGATTGCCGCGATTTGGGCGGCATTCTGGATCGTTTCGATGGTTTTCTGGTACGCCCGGGTATTCACCAGACCCCGGGAAAAAGTGCCGTCGATCTTTATAAAATCCAAGGGTAGTTCGGTCAATTGGGAAACCGAATATTCACCGAATCCGAAATGGTCGAATGCAATCCTGCACTTCAACCCGGCAACATTCTGCATAAAGACTTTAACTCGTTGCGGGTTGTGGATGTATTCCGAATAGTCAATTTGAAAAACCAGTAAACGCCCGTCTATCTTCGCTTTTTTCAGGTAATATTCGAGGCATTTTTGAATTTTTTCGCTGCCGATTGAATATCCCGATATTTTAAGAAAGAAATTACGGTTTTTTTTCCGGGTATCCGAGCGTTTGGCGAGTTCCACGGTTTGTTGGATGACCCATTGGTCGATGTACTCGATCAAGCCGGTACTTTCGGCAATCGGCAGGAAACGGTCGGGAGACAGGTGCTTCCCGGTTCTGTCCAGCATGCGTAACAGAATCGCATAGTTTTCTTCGTCGAATCGCTGAAGGTTTACGATCGGTTGATAAACCAGGCGGAAGCGGTCTTCCTTCAAGGCCGAAACGACCTGCTCCTTGTATCTTGACTGTTCGCTCAGTACTTCGAACGAGGTGGTCAGGTTTTGATAAATCTGGACCCGGTTGCCGTCGCCGATGCTTGCTTTCGCGCAGGCTTGCTGGGTGCGGACGATCAGTTCCGTCGTATTGGCGATATAAGCCGACCAGAAACAGATCCCGATACTGCATTTCAACTGAATAAAATCGTTTTCGCCTTCGAGCAGGCTTTCCGAGATACTGAGCCTCAGATGTTCGGCAAAAGTCGGTACGGTTCTTGGCGAATAGCTCGTCGAAAATAACGCGAATACTTTTTGATCGAAATAGGCCAGGATATCGGAAGGTCTGCATCTGGCCAGAATAATATTGGCGACCACCGCCATACAACGCTTATTAAACTCGTTTTCCTCCGCATCGGATACCGATTTATAGTGATCGATCTCGATAAGCGCCAGTGCGGCATGGTTGTTCTGGTTCAATATGTAAAGGTGTTCGTCGAGGTATTTGATTAATTCCTGTCTTTTTAATATCCAGGTCGGATATTTCGACTGTTCCGATTCTATGGGTTGTCGATGTTGCCAATCGAAATCCGGCAGAATCAGGTTGGTCCTCTCGATCGTCTGCAACAGTTCGTTTTTCCGCTGCAATTCTCGGCTCAGAAGCTGCGTATTGATTTCCCGATTTACCGCAAAAGCTATCCGATCGATCGCGGATATCGGTAAAAGGTCGCGCAGCGCGGTGTATTCCGATAGGTCTTTGAGAGCCGTTGGAGCGCTATGGTATATCGCTATGCAAGGAATTTTTCGAAGGAGATTCGCGCGCTCGACAAAATCGCGACTGTCGTCCGCCGGCCGGTCTGCATTGAATAGGACCAGCGTCGGGTCTTGGCCGTCATCGGAATCGCTCGGGTCACGGGGTATTGAACGAAATATCGCAGGTACCGTCAGGCCCCCGGAATGTCGTTCCAACTCATTCCGGAAGTTCTCGGGTAGATCGGCGACATAAATCAGTGCCTGCTTAGTCTGGTTTTCTGTAATCAATCCGCTATCGCTTTGGCTGGTTGCACGGGCCGGTCGGCAGGGTGCATTTGCTTCAGCGAATAGTGACAGAAAAACGGATTTGTTTCCAGTAGCCTTTCAACAACGAAATTTCGGGTGACACCTGTTTGCTTAACGGTGAGGCGGGTTCCGGATTGGTATCTGGCCGGTGGCATGACTATGCCATAGCCTGAAAATCCGCTCGCATTCTTTTCGAGCAGTAGAATGTCCGCATGTTTTCTGGAAGAAATGAAAACATTGGCCAGGCTGCATTTTGATGTCAGGTGTTCGACACCGTAGTAAAAATATTGATGATCAGCGGAGGGTTGCATCCAGCGGATCACGCCGATCTGTATTCGCGAGCCGGGATCTTGCAACGCGACGATTTGTCCGATCGTGAGGACGCCGGTTTTCAGTTCCACCAGCACATGGCTGGGAAGTTCGGATGGATGGACTTCGCAACGAACCGTACCCGACCCGATTCCGAATTGTGCGGAATTTCCCCAGATTTCATCGGAACCTATCTTCGGTTGCGCAGTGCTAAGGGCTTGTTTGCTTTGCAAGCGATCAGTGGAATTTGAGCGACCGGAAATCTTTCTGCCCGAGCGATCATCGGTTATCGGCAACAGCTCGAAATTCGGCGTTACCAGCCAGTCGGCTGACGGCATGCCTCGATCGATGGCTGGATCTGAGTGCTTCGATTTTAACAATGCGGCGATTTTTTCAAGGCCAGGCGTGAGTTCCGTGGTCATGCCCAAGCTTTTTATTCGGACTTTCCCGGGTTTGCCGAGATGGTGGAGTACCGTCGCGAGGGTAGTTTCATGCGCAGCGGTGAGCGGCTGCGATTGAATCGTGTCCGGAGTGGAAATGACCGCGAGAAATTGAGAGGCCTCGATTCTTTTCAAGGAATTATTCGGTACCTTTCCGAGCGGGGAGCCCGGTTGCGGCGGCAACGCATTATCCAGATCAAGCCAGAACAGCGGGGCGGCTCGATCCGACGCGCCGTGCCGCCACTCGATTTTTCCGCTGTGCGCATCGAAAAGTCGGAATAAGTGATCCATTTCGGTTTCGGAATATCGGTAAGGGTTGGAGACGGTGAACAGGATAGTGGTTCCTAAAAGTCCCGCGATGGTTGACGAATCCGGGAATGGAACCACTGGATCCGCGATTTCGATGTCCAGGAGTTGCCTGGATTCAGCCTCCCTGTAGAGTTTTTTCAGTAAATCCCACGCCTTTGACGAAGGAGGTTCATACATCTGCGCAATCCGAAGCAGGGAAATCCCGATCGAGCGCAGGATGCGATGCAGGATAACCGCTTGCTCGAAATTCGAATAAGTCTCCTCGAATTCACTGTGATTCGCGATCAGTTGGTAGCCCGTGGCGAGTTCGGTATGAAACTTTGCGGCTAGCTTTGCAATTTTCCGGGCTTTTTGTTCCAATGGAAAGGCGGTACCCGTGAAGCGCGCCGCGAGATAGGTCGATTCCCAATATACAAAAGTCCTGAACTTTTCCAGAATCGCAAATCTCGCTCTCGTTTCGATGCTGTGCCGGTTCAGATGCCGCAGTGTCGAGAAAACCGTTTTACCGGTTTCGATTTGGTCGCTGATCGGCAGATTTTCCAGCCACTCGGAAACCGAGGGGTCGTTTAGTTTGAATGGTAATTCCGAGCAAGCGTTTGGGTTTTGCGGTCTTGATGAGGAATTCTGCGTAGCCATCTGACTCACTCAGGATATCTCCAGGGCAAAGGAAAGGGGCCAGGCCAGGGCGGTAGCAAGAGCCGGGTTTCGGGACAAAACAGTGTTCCAATGCAGGACCGGCACCGGCTTGCTCGTGTATCCATTAAAGATAGACGAATCGGCATGGTTTTCCAGGAATCCAAATTCCCAGGCGCGGATCGCCTGGTCGAGCCGGAGATTCCAATAGGATCGGCGGGCCGTTTAAATCCGCCAATCGGAGAATACTCAGGCTAATCGCCTGAGATCGACCGGCTAACGTTTCGATCTTATCTGGCTTTGAAACAGGCGAGTTTCAAAAGCCCTGCTACGCTGATCGCATCGGTGATTTCTCCTCGCAATACCATGTCCACGGCGTCCGGCACGGCCAGTTTCCGCACCGTGAGCTGTTCGGTTTCCTCGAATGAGGTGTTCCCTTCGGTCAGGCCTTCCGCGACAAAGACGCAGGCCTGTTCATCGGTCACCGAATTGGATAAGTGCAGTTGCAGGAAAAGGTTCCAACGGCTCGCCGATAGCCCGGTTTCTTCTCGGAGTTCGCGGCGCGCGGTTTCCAGAACCTCTTCGCCAGGGGGTGATCCGCCAGTCGGGATTTCCCAGGAATAGGCATCCAGAGTATAGCGGTATTGCCCGACCAGCCAGGTGTTTCCTGCATCATCGAGCGGAATCACGCCAACCGCCTGGTTCTTGAAGCTCACACAGCCATAAAGGCTTTTACCGCCACCGGGATTGATCACTTGATCTTCGCGAACCCGGATCCACGGGTTGTCGTATATTTCACGGCTGGCGATCAAGCGCCACGGATTGGTTTCGGACATATCGTGTACCCGTTTCGAGATTTAAACTTATCGTAAGTCAAACTTCGGAGCCCCGGGTTTTCCGTTCCCGGCGAGAGCTAAGATAACGGCGTGTAAAAGCGAATTCTAATGGTTGAAGGCTATCTATTGTAAGAGAAAGAACTGAAATGATTTTAGGCAATCACCTGATGGTCCCTTTAATCGAAAACGACGGTCTGCTGTTTGTCATCCCGCATTTCATCGATTCGGAGGAAGCCTTGCAATTGCACGAACGATTGGCCAATGAATTGGCCTGGTCCGCGGAATCGATCCGCATTTACGGCAGGTCGATCCAATCCCCGCGGCTGGTGAGCTGGGTTGGCGACTCGGAAGCGATCTATACCTATTCCGGTGTCGTGCACCACCCGCGCGCCTGGCACCCGCTGCTCTACGAAATCAAGACCCGGCTCGAGACTTCGACGAGCCGGTCATTCAACTCGGTTTTGTGTAATTTGTACCGCGACGGAAATGATTCGATGGGTTGGCATGCCGATAAAGAGAAAGAATTGGGGGCCGATCCCTGCCTCGGATCTTTGAGTCTCGGAGCAACCAGAACGTTTCGAATCCGGCATCGGAAAACCGGCGAGACTCATGACATCGAGTCCGGAAACGGAAGTTTGATCATTATGGCAGGCCGGTTGCAGCAATTCTGGCGCCACTGTGTGCCAAAAGCCAGAAAAGCGGTAAAGGCCCGTATCAATCTGTCGTTCCGTAGAATACTGCCAATAACGACCCCGGGTTGAACCCCATGAGCGCCGATTGCTCCTAACTCCGAAGAGACCATGCTTTTGCCGGGCCGGGACAAGAAACCTGGCCTATGCGCCGTCGGCGCCGACCGGGTTCCGTTCTAACGCGGAATAAAACCGCCTTACCTGGTCTCGAACTGCGCTTCTTCGGTGGAACCGGTCAACGCGGTGACCGAAGACCGGCCGCCCTGAATCACCGTGGTCACGTCGTCAAAATAGCCGGCGCCTACCTCCTGCTGATGGCTCGCGAATGTATAACCAAATTTCGCCGCGGCAAACTCGGGTTCCTGAACCTGTTCGACATAGGCGGTCATGCCGCGCTTAACATAGTCGCGCGTGAGTTCGAACATGCTGTACCACATGTTATGAATACCGGCCAACGTAATGAACTGATACTTGTAACCCATCGCACCGAGTTCGCTCTGGAATTTCGCGATCGTCGCATCGTCCAGGTTTTTCTTCCAGTTGAAGGATGGAGAACAGTTGTAGGCGAGCAACTGATTCGGATGTTCCTTGCGCACCGCTTCAGCGAATTTTTTTGCCTCGGCCAGATCCGGGACCGCGGTTTCGCACCACACAAGGTCTGCATAAGGTGCATAGGCAATCCCGCGCGCGATCGCTTGGTCGATTCCGGCTCTGGTGATGAAGAAACCTTCCGCGGTCCGTTCACCGGTGACAAAGGGTGCGTCCCGTTCGTCGACATCCGAGGTTAACAAATTCGCGGCGTTCGCATCGGTACGAGCGAGCACGATCGTCGGAACCCCCATCGTGTCCGCAGCAAGCCGGGCAGCCACCAGTTTCTGGATCGCCTCCTGGGTCGGTACCAGGACCTTGCCGCCCATATGGCCGCATTTTTTCACGGAGGCCAATTGGTCTTCGAAGTGAGCCCCGGCCGCGCCGGCCTCGATCATGCCTTTCATCAGTTCAAAGGCATTGAGCACGCCGCCGAATCCGGCTTCCGCATCGGCTACGATCGGAACGAAATAATCGACGTCGTTCTTGCCCTTGGCCCACTGAATCTCATCGGCGCGACGGAAGGTATTGTTGATACGCTTGACCATCGTGGGAACCGAGTTGTAGGCATAGAGGGACTGGTCCGGATACATGGTTTCCGAGGTGTTGCCGTCGGCCGCGACCTGCCATCCTGACAAATAAATCGCCTTGATGCCGGCCTTGACCTGTTGCATGGCCTGACCGGCGGTGATCGCGCCCATGCAGTTGACATAGCCGTCTTTGTTATGGACCTGGTCCCAGAGTTTTTTTGCGGTCATGGTCGCGATCGTATACTGCTCCTGAACCGAACCCCGCAAACGGACCACGTCCGTGGCGGTATAATCGCGTTTGACGTGAGCCCAGCGCGGATTTTCCGCCCAGTCTTTCTCCAATAGTTTGATTTGCTCGTCTCTCGACATCACCTTACTCCTGTCAAATTCTGAGTAGACTATGAACCGTATTAATTTTTATCTAAAAAAATGTTAGCTTTCTATTATCTCATAATTTGGAACTCACTTCCAGCCTCGGATTCGTGCGATCCACTCAGAAGTCCTTGTTTCGGCAGCAGGAACCCGTGACCCGGTCAGAAGTCCTCCGGAGGATCCCGGTTCGGACAAGACTACGGCATCAGGCGTGATACTTTTTGATATCTTTGAATTTATCGAGAGCCGCCTTAACCTTAGGGGATGTATCGCCATCCAGTTCGTTAGGCTTATACACTTTGTCCAACAACCCTTCCGCCACCAAGGCATCCTTGATCCATTTCTTAGCGAAACGGTAATTCGTGGGAACGGCCGCGGTATCGCCGGTTTCCGGATTGCGATAGTGGGTCGGAGCCGGTTCACGCGAGCCCGCTGATTCAACGACCGGTTCCTGTTGTGCAGCGGACGGTTCAACAGATTTGGCCGAAGGCTTTCTCTTCTCTCTCGGTTCAGGTTTTTTGGCCGGCGCCGGTTTTTCCAGGGCATCCGGTTCGGTGTCCGGTGCTTGGCTGGGAGCTTGACCCGCATTCGAGGAACAAAATGTATAAACAACATAGCCAACCAAAACCGCAGTCAAGACAAACAACAAAATTTGCATATCGATTCTCCCCTTTTCTTAAATTATACGGGTAACACTCTCTTTTACATCTTATCAACGAAACAGACAACACCGCAGCGAACATGCAACGCGCGTCCGATGCAGGGGGCAGGTTAGGCGCACACCCCGCGAACCTTGAAGATACTCCTGCACTTTCTGCGCGCTGTAACCCACCGGACCCGCCGAGTCTTAGTCAGCCTTGATCCTGGTGGGTTACGGCGCGCGTCAAGCGCTGCAATCAACAGGCAGGTTTATCCGGTGCGCGCCCAACCTGCCCCCCGCAACCTTTGCCAAAATGAGAATTGCTGCCGCTCTGGAGCCGGCTTCGCTATTCACAGATAAATAATGTCAGACCGGCCCGGTAATTGTTAATTATTTTCAGCAAAACCTCAATGACTTTAGCCCGAAATCCGGTTTCATAAATAATTCCTCTTAACTGTCCGCTCAAAACAGGAGACTGGATTAACCGAATGGAACTTGAACCGAGGCCGGACTATTGATAGCTCCCGGGAATTGTGGGAGACTTACCGTCTAAGCCCGGATCAGATGGATTCAAAGCGTTCCGAGTTCATTCTTTGTCCAAAGAATCGCGTGATCGAGCCATTGCCTGCCCACAACAGCCAGGGAGATCGTTGATGAAGCCAGTTTCAGTCGTTTCCATGCTGATTGCGGGAATTCTGTCGACCGCAATCAACGCTGCAGTAACCGACGATGATTTCAAGGTGACCACAAGCGCGAACCTGATCAATCTCTGTACCGCCGCCCCGGATGATCCCCGTTACCGGGAAGCCATTCATTTCTGCCATGGTTATCTGGTCGGCGCGTTTCATTATTATCGCGCTCAAGAGACCGGACCGAAGGGATCCAAGTTTTTGTGCATCCCCGAACCGAAGCCGACTCGCAATGAAGCGATCGATCGGTTTATCGCGTGGGCACAGCAACACCCCGAATACCGGAACGAAGTGCCGGTGGAAACCGAATTCAGATTTCTGATCGAAAGTTGGCCATGCAGGAACGTTACTCAACAGAAATAACGGGGAAATGCGATGAATAATTCAATGCCGATTTTGCTGATGATCGCGATACTGACTTTGAATGGCTGCGCGGGCATGACCGATACCCAGCAGCGAACCTTGACCGGCGGCGCAGGCGGCGCAGCGGCGGGAGCCCTAATCGGAGCGATTGCCGGGAACGCAGGGATGGGTGCCGCGATCGGCGCCGCGGCAGGCTCGGCGGGTGGATTCTTGTACGGTAAGCACAAGGAAACCGAGCAACGTGCCTACGAACAGGGGCGTCAGGACGGTGCCCGGTCTGGCGGCCAATAATAATCTCTCGAAGAGAACATGCCCGTGAAATTCGGAAAGCGCGCTTAATCATATGAACAAAATCATATGAACAAACCGCGCTGGATTGCCCGGGGATTGCACGAACTTTACGGGCAGGATCCGGAGCGAGCCGACCGCTTGGTCTGGGGGCGCAGAACGAACCCGGTAAGCCGCCGGGGCTTTTTGAAAAACAGCGGGCTGCTTGCGATGAGCGGCGCTTTGGGCGCGGCCATACCCTTTTCACGGTCGATGCCGCTGGGTTTGATCCCAGCCGTTCTGGCAGATTCCACGGTTCCCTTTCAATTATGCGGTAAGGATCCGCGGTTGATCGTTCTGAACGATCGGCCGGTCAATGCCGAAACGCCTCCCGATCTGCTTGACGATCCGGTTACTCCGGCCAGCCGGATGTTTGTCCGGAACAACGGTCTGCCCCCCGGCAATGTTGACCCGGCAACCTGGCAATTGTCGGTTGCGGGTGAATCCGCGCGCGCTCCCAAACAGTATTCACTGGCGCAATTAAAAAAGCGATTCGAACACCACAGCCTGCAGTTGGTGATCGAGTGCGCGGGTAACGGGCGCAACGAATTCAATCCGCCCGCGCCGGGACTTCAGTGGACTCAGGGCGCGGTCGGTTGCCCGCTGTGGACCGGTGTGCGTCTCAAGGACCTTCTGGAAGACGCGGGGCTTGGAAAGGACGCCGTCTATGTCGCGTACTACGGAGAAGACACGCATCTCAGCGGCAATCCGGGCGAGGTTCCGATTTCGAGAGGTGTCGCGCTGCGCAAGGCGCTGGAAGACGAAACCCTGATTGCCTGGGCAATGAATGGAGCAGACCTGCCGCCCTTGAACGGCTATCCCTTGCGCTTGATCTGCGCCGGATGGCCCGGCTCAACCAGTGGCAAGTGGCTGAAAAAGCTGCTGATCCGCGACCGGGTTCATGATGGGCCCAAAATGAAGGGCTATTCTTACCGGATCCCGTGCGAGCCGGTCGCACCGGGCGCGAAAGTCGCGGAAAACGACATGTGCATCATCGAATCCATGCCGGTTAAATCGATCATAACCTATCCCAAGACCGGAGCCCTGCTGAATCCCGGCCAGCCGCTCCCGATTCGCGGCCACGCGTGGTCCGGCGATCTTTCCGTAGCGGCGGTCGACACCTCGATCGATTTCGGCGCGACCTGGCAACCCTGCTTCCTGGAGAAACCAGTAAACCGCCTGGCCTGGCAGCATTTTTCGACGACCTTGTCCTTACCCGGGCGTGGATATTATGAAGTCTGGGCTCGCGCGACAAACAGCAACGGGCGCATGCAGCCGATGCTGGTGCCCGGATGGAACCCCGAAGGTTACCTGAATAATGCCTGTCACCGAATCGCGGTAAGAGTGGTCTAAATGTTTTCGAAAGGATTTCGAAAAACATGCTGCCTGATAATGGTCGTTGGGTTTTTCGGATGCCATTCCAACTCAAGTAGCGTGCCGCGGATTACCGATGATAGATCTGCTACCAGTGAAGCGCTGAAGCCTGCTCCAGGATATCAGGTCGTGCGACGGGAGTGCACGCTCTGCCATTCCGAAAAACTGATCACTCAGAACAGAGCGAGCCGCGCGGGATGGACGGAAACCGTCAGATGGATGCAAGAAACCCAGAATCTCCGGGCGTTTTCGGCCGAGGAGGAAAAAACGATCCTGGATTACCTCGCGGAAAACTATGCGCCGCCTTCACTGGGTCGAAGGCCGCCTTTAACGATCCGGGAATGGTATGTACTTGAACCCTGAATTTCCATTGGCGGAACGAGATTGGCTTCCCCGTGCACGGTACCTTCCTCCGACCAGGATGTAAAATATTTTGACACTTCAATTGCAGTCTGAATGGATCGTCGATCACGCAGATTCACCAAAACAAGTCGTCCGATGCTCCGGCGGCAATTTTCCGATTCTCCTTTGCCGCGTTCATCTGTTATCGTAATCGGACCCAAACGGCATAATAAACCATAATCGGGTGAGCCCCCTCAAGCAACTGGCATCGCAAACCGCGGTTTACGGCCTGAGCAGCATCCTCGGCCGGTTGATCAATTATCTTCTGGTTCCTCTGTACACCTATCTGTTCACGCCCGCGGAGTATGGCGTGGTTTCGGAGTTCTATGCCTACGCGGGGTTTTTCGCGGTCGTTCTGGTCTGCGGCTTGGAGACCGGGTATTTTCGTTTTCGCGCCGGGGCCGAGGACAAGACCTATTCCACCGCCTTGTATTGCGTATTGCTGATCGGCGCGGTGTTTCTGTTCGCGCTCTACGCCGGGCTGGACTGGCTGGCCTCGACGCTGCGTTACCAAAGCCACCCCGAATACCTGGTCTGGTTCGGTTGTATTCTCGCGCTCGATGCGGCGGCCGCGATTCCGTTCGCGAGGCTGCGAGCGGAGAACCGGGCTCTGCGCTTCGCCGCGATCAAGTTTACCGAGATCCTGCTCGCGGTCGCGCTCAATCTCTACCTGATCGTATATTGCCGGCAGGCCTTCGAAACCACCCCGGACTCGTTGTCGGCGGGGCTGTACGATCCGGGCGTGGGGGTCGGTTACATCTTCATCGCGAACCTGATCGCGAGCGCGTTCAAAATGGTCCTGCTCGTTCCGCAACTGTCCGGTTTGAAGGCCGGTGTCGATTTCCGGATGCTCGCGCGGCTGCTGCGCTATTCCCTGCCGATGGTGGTGATCGGGCTCGCCGGCGTGATCAACGAAACGCTCGACCGGGCGATCATGAAAGCGCTGCTTCCCTATGATCTTCAGACCAACCTGCACATGCTCGGCGTATACGGCGCCTGCTACAAGCTGTCCATCCTGATGTCGCTGTTCATCCAGGCGTTTCGCTACGCGGGCGAACCGTTTTTTTTCGCCCAGGCCGGTAAACAGGAGTCGGCCAGGCTGTATGCCGATGTGATGCGCTACTTCGTGATCTTCTGCGTGTTCGTCTTCCTGCTCGTTACGCTGTATCTCGATGTATTCCAGTATTTCATCGGCGAATCGTTTCGGGTCGGGCTCGAGGTCGTACCGATCCTGCTGCTCGCGAACCTGTTTCTCGGCATCTATGTCAATCTTTCGGTCTGGTACAAACTCACGGATCGAACCGGTTTGGGCGCGTTGGTCGCGCTGATCGGTGCCGCGATCACCGTGGCGCTGAATGTCTGGTGGATTCCGATTTTCGGTTATCTGGGCTCGGCGTGGGCAACCCTGATCTGCTATTTCGTCATGTGCGCGTTGTCCTACGCCTTGAGCCGGCGATATTACCCGGTGCGCTATGATTTGAAAGCCGTTACGGGATATATCTTATTCGGATTGGCGATCTTTTTCGCGAATGCGCGGTTGATCGAACCGGGCGGCTGGCATCCGCTCGCCGCCGGAAGTTTGAGCATGAGCGTATTTCTGATCGTCACGCTCGCGCTGGAATTGCTGCGGCGGCGATTCAGTAGGATCTGCTGAGGCACGAAACCCTACACCTCAGCCCACAACGGAACGGAAAAGTTGGGTTTCGCTACCGCTCAACCCAACCTACGAGGATATTATTTTTCACATTGAGAATTGCTGAGTAAGGAGACTGTTTGTTTCTGAATCGCACGATTCGGAATATAATGACCACTTTGTTATTGCAGTGGTTGAGAAATCCGAGCAGCAACAGTCGCGAACCTTAGACTCGCCGAAAGTTGCCGGCGCACACCACACTGAAGCTCGATGACGAATTATACCCTGACCCATTTAAAGCAGCTGGAAGCCGAAAGCATCCATATCATCCGCGAAGTTGCCGCGGAATTCGAACGCCCCGTCATGCTTTATTCGATCGGGAAGGATTCGGCGGTCATGTTGCATCTCGCGATGAAAGCCTTTTATCCCGGAAAACCGCCCTTCCCGCTGATGCATGTCGACACCACCTGGAAATTTCGCGAAATGATCGAGTTCCGGGACCGTCGCGTCCGGGAATTGGGGCTCGATCTGATCGTCTATATCAATCAGGATGGGATCAAACAGGGAATAGGCCCCTTCAGCCACGGCAGTAAAAAACATACCGACGTCATGAAAACCCAGGCGCTCAAGCAAGCGCTCGACCAATATAAATTCGACGCGGCTTTCGGAGGCGCCCGGCGCGACGAGGAGAAATCCCGAGCCAAGGAACGGGTTTATTCGTTCCGCGACAGAAACCATCGCTGGGATCCCAAAAACCAGCGGCCGGAATTGTGGAATATCTATAACGGAAAAATCGACAAGGGTGAAAGTATCCGGGTATTTCCTCTGTCGAACTGGACGGAACTCGACGTATGGCAGTATATCCATCTCGAAAAAATCCCTATTGTTCCGCTTTATTATGCGAAAGAAAGGCCCGTGGTATCACGCGACGGAATACTCATCATGGTCGACGACGAACGGATGCCCTTGCACCCGGGCGAACAACCCGAGATGAAAAATGTCCGCTTCCGTACCCTCGGCTGCTATCCTTTGACCGGGGCCGTTGATTCCGAAGCGACCACGCTACCCGAGATCATTCAGGAAATGCTGCTCACCAAAAGCTCGGAACGCCAGGGTCGTGTGATCGACTACGATCAGGCCGGGTCGATGGAAGAGAAAAAACGCGAAGGATACTTCTAACCTGTCGCAACTCCCGTCTTCCCAAACCGAAACGATTCCGGTTCCGAAGTCCGGTGACAAATATTTTAGGCCCCTATGTCCCACCAATCCGACCTGATCAGCACCGATATCGACGCCTACCTGGCTC
>JBOICY010000303.1:0-3597 GCA_050740335.1 Methylococcales bacterium
CAGCCCGATTGTTGTAGCCTTCATGATACTCCCCCTCTCTGTGATTGGTGATAATTACTCTCCAATGTGGCACATCCGATGCCGTAGGAGAAGGGGGAGTCCATGTCATTAGCTAACCGGGCGCGGCCAGCACCGGCCCCGAATTTACAAAAGAAGCAAAATGGCCGCGCTACGGTTGAGCGACTGGTTAGGCCCGGAAAACCCGGTAAAGCCCGTTCGCCCGCACGGACCCAAAAGCGCCGGACTTCGGCTACCGAGTGTCGATGAACCGATGGTCCGTAGCCGAATGAAGCGGCTGGCCTTTCCGAAGTTTGCAACCGGAACCGTACGGCCTTGCCACTCTGAACCGGAACTCGGAGTTTCGGTGGTCCACCGGAATCGCGTGCCCCGAACTGCCGGAGTGTGTTGCTCACTTCAACTTGCCTTCATTATCAAAACCAAACGCGCGAAGCGCACCTTTTTATCGGCCCATAAGGTGATGACCGAGCGAGGCCTAACGCATTAGCTCAGCGGCGGAGCGTCAGCGGAGTCCGCTGGAGCGCTGTGTTGGGCGTCCCCCGTTGATACAGTTTCCCATCGTGCCTGAATAGTATCTGCAGAAAGATCTGCTCCACAGTCCCACTCAATAAAGTACTTGCCGTTGCGAATTCGTTCGAACTCAGTGCTGTCTTTCAGAGACGCGAAAACTTCGGATTCAAGATATGGCTTTACATCGAATAAACCTGTTTTCCCATCTTCGGCTTTGACGTACAGCATGTAATTATCTTTCGGAATTATTTCTGCAATATTCATTGGTCAAGTCCTCGAATTGGGAAGGGTTTCTTGCCGTTCACAGCCAATTGCCAATCTGCAAGCAGATCATCTTGGTGTATCTCAATCCATGCGACAACCAGTTTGTGCTTCTTTGGCGGCAGTTCGCCAGCCAATACGACACCATCGGGAATGGAATACACCGCTACATGACCCTGATATTCAGCATGAATATGCGGCACGTTGTGCTTATCCGTATCATAGAAGAACATTCGGATAAGAATGCCATAGAACATCGAGATTGTAGGCATCGCAACGATCTCTCCTATTCCGCCCAACGATGATTGGGTGTCTTACAAATCAAGGTGCTTCCCGCAATGACCAATGACAATCTTCTTTTCATTGCCATCCCAGTGAAAGTGGATTCTGAGTGTTTCGGCAACACTGTCCTTGACGCCAATCTTAAGGTGACGCGGCATGAAAATATCTTCGCCTTTGTATAAAAAGGTTCTTCTACGTTCTCCTTCCTTTGAAAGCGTTTCGGCCTCTTTCGCGGAGAACGCTTTATTACCGAAAACCTTTCGCGCGTCGTTGTCAGATTTAGACCCATCAAGCGCCTCCCAATACTTCGTCGCAAGAGTCCAAAGAAGATCAAGGGCATCCCCTCGGTACGTGAACGTGCGCGAGTCTCTTGCGGAGTCAAACGCTGAATCAAGGACAATGACGCGATCGGGGAAGAGTCGTGAGACAAGCTCAAGGCTTTGGTCTACGTCCGAATCGCCCGATACGATAGCGCCAATATTGTTTCGTAAATTTGACCACGCATCAATCTCTGTGAATATGGTGGAGCGACGTCCGTCTCGGCCATTGATTGCAGCTTTAAGCCCCTCGGCTTCCGACTCTCGTTGCCATAATTCCGTCTGCTGTCGGTCAATTTACTGCTTCAATCCGTCAATCTGCACATCCTTGTCCTTAAGTTCGCGATCAGCTTCTTCGAGAAGGGCGACGTACTCATGTGCGTCTGCGTCATCGGATTTCCGCGCCTCCATGAGTTTTGCCGAAAGCTGCGTCCGAAACAACTCCTTGCTTACAGATTCGACCGAAATATGTCGCCATGAGTTGGGTAGATTCAATCGATGCGTTAGTATTCCCAGAACCTCAGATTCCGGATTCCCTCCCTCCTCAGTTATTGCATCAAGGTCATCGGGCAACAATCGGACCGAATCAATGAATTGGATATCCCTCACGGTACGTGGCGGGAAAATAACGGTGATCGCGCCGAGCCACGCGGAATACCTCGAACCCAAGACATTTGCGATTTCAAAAGTGTTAGCGCCAATTGGGATTACTACTACATCGGCTAGTCCTGGTAGTAGGGAACACAGCTTGGGCGGACCGATAACGTACGCGCCGTCTCGCTTCGGACTGACGATTACAAACGGGATGTCTCGCCTTGGATCTTCAATTACTGCGAGAAAGGCTTTAGCGCTGTTTTCGTCAAGGCGGCGTTCCCGGATACCAGGAGTACCTGGCATCGGCGGAAAGCTTTTTACTAGATCGGCGAGAACGGTTGGACGGGTAGCCTGCACCGGAGCGGATACCCGTGCGCTTACTTCACTTGTACGTAGTAGAACGGAACACTGAATAGGAGAATCACCAGTTGCTTGGCGGAGCCCGATCTCGGTAATCCACTGGCGTCCCGATACAGAACCGTCCGCGTGTGAATAGGACATTGAAAACAGCTTTGGCGAACTCTCATCGCGAACAGAAACGCTGTTCAATGTGCTGCCATCTGAAAGACGGCGTCGAATTCCTGTGTAAAGGTCAGTGGGTACGACGTAGGACTTCGACTTTTTGCCAACCCAGCGCGCGACAATATCAATGAGCAAATCCATGTCGGCCTTGCCTGGATCAAACATGACCTGCGTGCAATACACCAACATCATTTCCTCCCGAAATTAGCGTGAGTGGATCACGATGCCCAACGCCGAAAGTCAGCGGCGGCGTAGCCGTCCGCTGGAGTGACGAGTTAAGCTGCCCCGAGGGGTGGCAAGCCACCGCTGCCCGCACCCACCACCCCGCCCAAGCGCCCGGTCTGGCCACAGCGGGTGAATGACCTGACGACCTTTCGCCAAACGAAACCCACCGGCCTTTCTCTTCAACGACGCCGATCGGAACCCCGCGCGGCCTTCGGACTTGGGACCGGACTTCTGCGCGTTGGTGGACTGCGGAGTTTCCAGTACCCACTGGCCGCGCCTGTCAGGAGCCCACCGAGACTGGAGAAACCAACCCTCAACAGTGCTGGTAGATTGCGTTTCGGCGTCCGGGATTGCGATAGCCTTCATGTTATCCACCAAGCCTGATTTCATTTTCTAACCGGACGGTCTAACGACCATATATGGACTCCCCCGTTTTGCAAGAGCTTTTTCGCATTTGAAAACAAGAATTAGACTGCAGCAAACTATCCGGCCTGTTGGTGCGCATTTCGCGCTGGCCCCGATGACATTCGCTCGCCAAGGTTCCCATTAGCTCAACGGCTTATCACAGCCTTTGTCGTTATCGGATTCTCCCGGCGACGGTCTGACCTGTTTCCATCCGCGTGTCCGCTTGCCCGCAATCCTGGGTAGGATTTTCCTCCGTTGCATCGATCTACTGACTATACATTCAAACAAAACGCGCGAAGCGCTCCTTTTAACTCTACGATCTACTCACTACTCAAACATTCGAGGTTGCGCTGCTCAGGCCGCCCGATACGCTTCGCCTTTAGCCAGCATCGCCCAGACGATCCGGGCAGGTTTGGCGGCCAAGGCGACTGCCGCGACATTCGCGCCACGGCGTTCCTGAATA
>JBOICY010000304.1:0-6120 GCA_050740335.1 Methylococcales bacterium
GCCTGGAGTGCCATGCAATACGACCCACCCGTCAAGGCTTATTTTCAACATCTCGTGGACAACGGCAAGAAACCATGGCCGGCGATGTGTGCCGTTATGCGTAAATTGCTTCATGCTATCCACGGGATGTTGAAACACGACAAGCCTTTCGATAACACGCGTTTTTATTCCATACCGGTTGCCGCCGGACAGTCAAAATCATCGATTTATTGATTGACTTTGAACAGAGTATCTTACGCGGGTTATGGGTTGCTGGCAGCACTTGCCAATCCATATCTTGAGGGTTCTCGCCTCTTTCTTATAGCTGACTACGCGGGCTCTACCCATCCTACGCGGGCTTTAGCAACACCGAATCATCGAGCGGAAGGGTATTGGAATATTGTTCATCGGTCATCGAGGCTCGACAGACCGAATAAAACTCCCCGGAGCCGGACTAGTCGGGGAGAACAGTCGGCTCGTCAGGAATTTCGGGAATATCCGATATCCCCGGGATCTTGGACGGAGGAGGTTCGGGGCGCCCCGGATTTTCGATCGGAACACGGGTTTTCCGGTTGCCTTGCGTTCCCTCCCGGCTTTCGGGTGCCGCAATTTCACGATCGATTATGGGCCGATTGGTATAGTTCAGACCAGCATCTCCATCCAGGAATCCCGGCCCGTAAGCGTTCCGATAGGCGCCCTCGGAAACCGTGCATCCGTAAATGAGGATCGAAACCGCGCAACCCGCCAATAACCGCAGCGGGCGGCCAGATCGAGCCACTCGTTTAATAGCCACCCGGCATTCCTGCCCATCGTTGCATCGCGAACACCCCCCATCGGGATCGGCGGCGATTGCAACCGTTGCGTTTTCAAAATCGGCACTCGGAGCAAGGATGACCCGTCCGCCGAGTTGCTAGCCTTTTTCGACCATCAGTCCCGGATCCGAAACACGGATATAGGGTACCCACATCGGAGGGACATGGTCTACGGCAATCGACGCGATTCCGGCTCGCGGATAGATTCCCGTTTTCAGAAGATCGTATCCGCGACCGGACTGTTCCTCGACCAGTTCATGGGTAAAACCCGCCAACAGAGAATAAAACTCGATCGCTTCCTCTTTCTCGCGGGTCCATAACTCATCCCACAGCCATTCGTTCATCGCGAGCGGACGGTCGGGAGGATCTCCCGAATCGGAGCGCAATAATACCAATTGAGCATCCTGAGGGTCGGAAACGACGGCGAGTCGCCCGCGCTCCGGAATGGTTTGCGGCTGTTCATGAATCAGTCCGCCGCTGGTCCGAACGAATTCCGCGGCCTGATCAACGGCCCGTACCGATAGAGACGCAATCCATCGACTTTTCGGGTTCTGATTTACGAGCGGTTCCACGGAAACAATCCCGCCAATCGGTTTCGAATGATTGAAAATGACAATATAGTGCGGATCGTCGCCGGTCTTGAAGATCCAATCGAACAAGCCTCCGTAGAAATATTTCGCGGCCGCGACATCACTCGTCATCAGATCATGCCAGACGAATTTTCCGACCTTATATCCAGGGGTAGGTGCCTGGCTCACGGGTGGCATCCGTGTCACCCCGGATCCCGCACAACCTTCGAATCCGAGCATGATGATAGTCGGAATCAACGAACAGACAGTGCGCAGGCGAAGGCGACTCGACGACCTGCGATTTTGCTTCAAATCAGCGTTGTTCATCATCGAATCTGCCTTCCCCCTGAACGAAAGCTCCTCAACCAATCCGAGCCGGATCCGGACAATACTACCAAAACACCGAACCAATACCAGAACGACGATCGTTCCGTTCGAGATTCGGCCCATCCACACAAGACCGCCCGGATCGGGCATTCGGCCTTGAATTCCGCCAATCACCCGAGGCAAATAATCGTTGTTCCACACGGCCTTCAGGCGTTTTGCTTGGACTCCGACTATCGAGGATTTTTCCTTTTTGATCGGCTTGACAGCGAAACGCCGGATCACGGCGAGATTGGCTGCACCATGACCTTTCTTGTTCGGTTCCGATCTACGTCAAAAGCGATGTCAAGCACCTGCCATGTGAATTATTCTCGAATGAATTCATAAAGATTTGCCTAACACCTCATCTGGTTTTTATTTGCAAGCTTTTTTGAGCCCGATTGCCCTGCCTATGTCACCATTCGAATTGACAATCCCTCGGTCTTTGCGTAGATTTATGATTAATCGAAATTCGTGTTTCAAATTCCTGATAGTGAAATGCTGAATCTGTCGTGGAAGCCAAGTCACGGAAAAAGAATTCTTGGCAGATTCAAAAGCTTCGTCGGAAGTTTTCTGGATCGGAGTCCGCACGTCTCATTATTCGTATATGGCCTTCTGGTCCGATGTCCGATGCTGCTGCCGCACGACCGCAGCTACCTCGGAATCAAACTGCTCAAAGCCCCGGTTGAAAATGGACGGCTCGCCACAGGCGATTCACGCCTGATTCTCGATATCGGCGCGAACAACGGCATCTCTTCTCTGGGGTTCATCAAGCTACTGCCCGAATGGGACGTTTATGCAGTCGAAGCGAATTCTCTCCATACGGACAACCTACAAAAGCTTAAGCGGCGGTTCCGCGATCGCTTTGATTTCATGATCGCCGTCGCCGGTAGCGTTTCGCGGACGCGCAACCAGACCATCAGGCTTCATACGCCCGTCTGGAAGGGAAGGGCCCTTCACACCGTTACCTCGACCCGCGCAGGTGTTGCGATCGATACAGCTGTCCAGGTTTGGAGGCTCAAGCCGTCGGACATCAATACAATCGAGACCGAAGCCCCCCTGCTCACCATTGATGATTTGAACCTGAATCCCCTGATTGTCAAGATCGATGCAGAAGGAAGCGAATTAAAGATCATCGAGGGCATGATCGAGACGTTGCGCCGCAGTAGACCGGTTGTCATCATGGAGATCACGGCTGATGGGGCCGATCGAGCAGCCGATCTAATCGTTAAGCTTGGCTTTTCCCCTTTTCGCTATGACGAACTGAACGATGTATTAATTCCGAAGACCTTGACAAGGGTGCAGCATGTGACCGGGCAACGAAATTGGTATTTCATTCCATCGGAAAAGGCTGATTCGTTCCGCCGTTGAAAGGCTCTTGGATTCCGGGGACAATAATTGTTGTAGGAATAGACTTTGAACTCGCCGCTGCCCGATTCAATGACTGTGATCGAGATCGCCAAACCGGGTGACGCCGATGTGCTCACCCCGGTCCGGCGTCCGCTTCCGCAACCCGGCGACGAAGAAGTTCTGGTCAAGGTTTCCGCGGCCGGGGTCAACCGCCCCGATGTCATGCAGCGCAAGGGCCTATACCCGCCGCCTCCGGGTGCATCCGATATTCCCGGCTTGGAAATTGCCGGGACGATAGTCGGCCTCGGCCCTGACGTCCAAAATCTTGCCGCGGGCGACGCGGTGTGCGTGCTGGTTACCGGCGGTGGCTACGCCGAATACTGTCTGGCGCCGGCGCAACTATGCCTGCTCGACTATTCAGGCCGCCGCGCTGCCGGAAGCCTTTTTTACCGTGTGGACCAATGTCTTCGAGCGAGGCGCGCTGACCCGAGGATGATGAATAGCTTGTTTGATCAAGTGGCACATCGACTCGGAGACGTTCTGGCACAGGTGCTTGGCGAAATGGCACGACCCCGGCTCGGATACTAAAATGAAATCTCAACTATTCAAGGCTTGCTTGATCCTGGCAGGTCTAAGCGTCAATGAATAAGAATTTTAATGCCCGTTTTTGACAGAGTGCAACAGAGTGCAAATTTTTTATACGAGAGGCGCTACCCGCGAGAGGGGGATTGAGACCGGAGCAGCGGACCGTATTGTTATTTGGCGCGCGATCGGTGATACGACGAAGAACGTTTAAGGCCGCAAAGAGAGATCTTGGATCCACCAGGCAAAAAGATGGCTCTGCCGGTCCGATTAAACAATTGGACCAGCGATTGACAAGTGATGTCCGCGTCTTACTGCCACTCACGGTCTGATCAAATTCATCGTGCACATCCTTGTGCACGACCCTGCGGGCGGCTTCGCCGTGCAAATCGTCTGTCCTGACGATTGGTCAAATTCTGGAGCCGGTTCGACGTTTTCCGATTCGTTGAGAAGCGTTTGATCGAAATCCGCTTCGATCCAGTCCGGGGTCACGCGAGCAGGCGCAATTCCAGGCGGTGTGGAAGGTATCACCGATAGGCAGATCAGGATCCGCCGAACGGGATCGGTCTCGGGGCAAGGAATGCAATGATCTTTAATTCGCCACCACACCGGGGACAAACTGCCAGGGCAGGATTTCGTAGATCCGGGCGATCAGCATCGCCCAACGGGATGCGGCATCGGAGCGCTTCCCGGAGTCAGTTTTCGGCAGATCTTCAGCCCCCAGCGGCACGGATTCGGTTTTCGGGACTTCAGCATTCAGGGGCAAACCGGCGTAGGCCGTTACCGCTTGGCGTAGCGGTGCATGTGCTGTCCCCATCCTTGGGGTCCGTCCTTGCAGGACCAGCGTACCGCTGGCCTGTTTCGCTCCCGGCGAAATAGTCGGCGCCAGAACGCCGGGCCATAGCGATGCCGGTGCTTGCGCGGTGGCGGTATCAGCACTGCAAGCTGATCTGCCGGAACTCCAAGGGTGTTAGGGACAGAGAACGGTTTGTCCGTCGGGCTTCGATTGAGGCAGGCGATAAACCAGCCGCTGAGTCCTTTTCGATCTGCCCTGCAGGCGCTCGCTGGAGAAAACGGGCCGGGCGCAGTAGCCAAGCAAGTTCCAACCCGGCACGGTCCCGAGCGGCTACCGGGCAACAGCGGCGTTCAGCGACAAATCGGCCACGATAGCCGATTTGCACGGCTGAAAGCCGCCCGAAGGGTGATGCACAGGGATGTGCATCATGATGAGCCGCCTTCATAACCCTGCCCGCACGCATCGCGTCCGCGGCTTCCGGCAAAAGCAACCCGCGCCGCTTGAACAGACGAAGTACCCGTTCGCGGACCTCGGCCTGCACCTTCTCAATGGCTTTCCCGCTTATGACGGCCTCGTCAAACCGCACGCCGTCATTTTCGGAACTGAACACACTGCCTCAATGATGCAGCAGTGGCAATGGAGGTTCCCATTCAGTGCAGAACCGAAGCGAGACCACCAAAGCTGATTGCTCCTGGCCGGACTTTGTCTGGTGCATCCGGACAACAGGAGTGAAGCGCCTTCTCCACGCTATTCAAAAAAATCCGCAATCCGCGATGGCAAGCAGTTCGGCATCACGGCTGAGGAAAGATCTCAGGCGTTTGGGAAAAGACAATACCCATTGGCGCACCGGGACTTGCGGAAAGACTTCATCGACCAGGTGTGCGGCCGTTTCTGCCCCATCCGCCGCGTATTGCAGGACCGACAGATCCCTCTCCCCTTGCAGGACCAATCCGTCGGGAACGGATTTGGACAGCCGCAGGCTGCGCGAAGCGGGCGATACCGGATGGTTCGCATCAAAAGGCAATGAGGAAAGCGTAACCGCAGCAGGCAGCACCGTGCCCGAGCAAAGCTGCCTGCGCCAGGATCCCGCATTCATGGCGCACTTCCCTGTGCGCCACCTTGCAGGCGGCTTCGCCGTGCAAATCGGCTGTCGTGGCCGATTTGTCCAGATACTTGCGGAAATCCTGTTCAATGGTCGCGGCAACCGCGGAACCTTCCTCACCCTGGTTTCGGCAACCGGCCAGCCAGGTTTCGAGAGGCAGCCTTGCACCACCGGCAATACACCGTGCTTCGCTCGGGTTGCCGACGGCGATAAGCCGCCGGATGAGCGGTCGTTTTCGCTTCGCTTTGCGCGCAACAAACGGAAACCATAATCCGATTCGGGAAGGCAGACAGCTTGATTCCCCTGATTACGGCCAAGTTGGGCTTTTTTTTACCGGCTATATGGGTTAATGTGAAGCCCGCCGCATTCGTGGCAGGAATTTTCGTCAATCCGGCGCGCGGAGGCTGTTGGCCTAACGGGTCGCTCCAGCGTACGGCTTCGCCGCCGCTGAGCTGCGTGTTAGTGCGACAAGCGGAGCTTGACGCTTCTGTTCGGGTGAAAGACCCGAAGGGACGAAGTCCACGGAGCGGACTTCATAAGGTCTGACCAACCATCCCTATCGAGTGT
>JBOICY010000305.1:0-2439 GCA_050740335.1 Methylococcales bacterium
ATGAAGATGCGCGCAAACTTCTGGTGTCGACGCAAAAGCGCCTGGACTTTGGCGTCGAGTCCTGGATTTTGGAACGAGCCGGCGGCAACCCTGGAATCCTGCTTGCGGCTGCAAGTATATCGGACAAGCTACGATACGAATCCGGCAATTTTGAAACGGCCGTTGGGCGAGAGTTTGCGAGACGGATCGAGTCGGATATTGGCGCTGATGCACTGAAATGCGCCGAGTTCTTGTCGCCATTAACCCATGTCGGTATTTCGGGACGGTTTGAAAACGAACTCAGATCAATCTGCGAAATCTTTGGTGATGGGCAATGGCAGCCAGCGAGAGTGCTGTCCGAATTAGAGGAATTGGAAAAGTCAGGTTTGGTAAAAAGAGGGGGATCTTTTGCAGAAGTAACGATACCGTTTCTAGCTAACCATCTCGTAACTAAACTATTTCTCGGTCGAAGAACTGAAATATTTGCTCTTTATGCTAGCTTGGACGAAGCGGGAAGGATCCGACTCATAAGGCGTCTGGCGCAGGTCACGAGCCAAGAAGTTAGCCAATTTTGGGATGCACTGTTCGACTCCAACGATCCTCAAGCTCCGTTCCGCAATTTGTCGACCGCATTAAAACAGCCGCAAATGCTGCGCTTCATTGCCGGTGCCACGCCGGAAAGAACGATCCGACTCCTAGAAGAGGGGCTGCTTAAAACGAGACACGAAGAAAGATTGTCTATATCTGATGACCCGCGTCGTGAGCTCATGTGGGCTCTTGAGCAGCTTCTGTTTCGCGCAGCGACGAGTCGGCGCGCGTTGAAACTGATTTGGCTTCTGGCCGAGGCCGAGAACGAATCGTGGGACAACGACGCTACTGGCATTTTGTCAGAATTTTTCCATCCTTTACACAGCCAGATGCCTTTGCCACTGAGCGAACGGCTGGATGCGTTACGGGAATTCACGTCGGACGTGGCTCCGAATGAGGCGAGGCTTGTTGCGATTCGAGCGGCCTCAAGAGCTTTAGGAAGTGCTGCAATCACTCTCAGACATAGCACGGGGACGGAACCATTAGATAAGTGGCCTCTGTTTAGCCGACGGGATGCATATGATTATGCGCGTGACCTAGTTGACCATTTCGTCGCAATTGCTGAAACAGAAGATAACGAAGTTGTCGACGAAGCGCTAAACAAATTGCCGAGACTAATATTTGAATTAGCGATTCAAGGGCAGCCAAAGGAAGGGTTAGAGCGATTTGAGAGACTGGCCAAGTGGGCAAAGATCGAAAAACCAGGCTTAGATGTATTCTCGCTTTTCGAAAATATCGAAGCTCTACGTCAGAGCCTTGAAGACCATCTCCAAGAATCGAAAATTAGCGATGATCAGAAAGTGGAATTTCAGGAGTGCGTCGCAGGCGCTCATCATCTGAAGGATGTCCTGGCGAAGGGAAATTTATCGCTAAGGCTTAGGCGCTGGGCTGCCGGATGGAGTAGGGAAGATCATAAACAGATCGTTGTTGATGGCAGCGAGACTTATCGAAGCGAAGTGGAGCTTACGAAATTAGCAAAGGAAACAATTTTAAATCCGAGTCTATTTTCTAGTGATGTCCTGTCATGGCTTCTTTCAGCTAGTGCACAAAATTCTCCTAAATATTTTTTCTTGCTCGGAAATCAGGATTCCAAAGGTCGTCTCCGCTCGAAAGTGGAGGAAATTGGTTCGCAGACGAATGGTGCCTACGCCTTTTCCGCGTATTGGGGTGGCTGGGCAAAAAATGACCGAGTCCACGCTGAAAAACGCCTCGTTGAACTGTCCAATGCAGGCGCGGTAACGGGTGAGGCATTTATTTCGGCAGCCCGCAATCTCGGTCCGAGTGAAATTATTGTGGCAATCATTAGAGAGAGCGTTTCAAAAGGTCTAATTACACCTAAACTAGCGTCGGGAATCTTGTATGGCGATTGGGTTGGCAACTTGTCGGAGGAGCAATTTTTAAACATTCTCAGATCGTTGGTGGGAAGTTGGTTTGAGCACTCAGCTTTAGTAATCGATGTAATCGGACGGTGGTTACACAGAGAACGCCGGCTAGACGGGGCGTTGAAAGAGTTGGCGTGGCAATGTCTAGAAGCGACCCCTTCAGTTACTGAGCACGAGGAATATAATTGCCAACGTCTCGCAGCAAGGCTGGCAGAATCGGACATTGAACGTGGATTCAAACTCCTTGAGAAACTTCTAACCCAACCCCACGAAAAGCATGTTTGGAATCCAATCGATCGCTATGGGGTTCAGGAAAACCAATTCTGGAAAATCCTGCACCTTGCAGACCCGGAGCGTGCGATCCGGACTGTTCTATCTCAAGCTTTGGTTGATCCGGTGCAACGCTTCAGAGTTACTTGGGATTTCAGGGAGGTCTTGGACCAGGAAAAAGACGCCGACCTCTTAATAAAACTCGCTATGGGGAACGAAA
>JBOICY010000306.1:0-14339 GCA_050740335.1 Methylococcales bacterium
GTTCGCTACTACGCTCCGAAAACGCCACGGCCGTCCTGTCCTCGTGTCTGTAAAAAACCGATCAACAAATGGCAGCGCGACCGCGCCGAAAAATTAGTGTCTTCTTAATTCAACAGCATTGGGGTGCGATGTGCTGTCCGAGATGATGTTCCCGGTGGCTACCCTTTACGGGACGGAATTTTATTCCTCACCGCTTCCAGGCAATGCCGCCGATGTGTTCCGTATAATGGCGGCAAATGACGGGACATCCGTATCGGTCGATCAAGGTACTACCCAGAACACCTATTTCTTGGATCGCGGTCAATTCCAGGAGTTAAGCATCGACCCGGGTGCCCATTTCACCAGTAGTCAGCCGATATCGGTTACTCAATATGCCGTCGGGGGGGACATAGCTGGTATAGGCGATCCTTTCCAGATGCAGCTTTTACCGACCAGCGCTTATCGGGACACGTTCCGAATATATACGCCTGATGGATTCTTTCTGGGCACGCAGGCGGTTATCGTCGTACCTAAGGGCGCGGGTTTCATCGGTAACACTGAATGGCATTGCAGACGGTGGATTTCAACCCTTGCCAGGTGGAAGCCATCAATACGTGGTGGTGCCGGAACCGACGGGGCAGAGCGTCATCAGTGCCACGCAGGGAATCGCAGTCAATGCCAGCTGGGATACCCAAGGTCGAGGATTGCCGCACATGAGCATCACCTCCCCGACGCCGCTCGATCGCCCGACCTTGATCATCCGTCCCTGGCACCAGGCCGGCAATGTGGTATCGATCCGGGAGTTTTCCAACAACGCCTTCAACCACCACCATGGGATTCAGGCCGTCGAGCGCTTCGGGCGCGACACGGATCTGGATGGAGACGGTTACGTCAACGAGATGACCCGCGCCGATGCCACCGCGGTTGCGCTTTACCAGGCGGCGCTTCCGGTACCGGGGCGGGTCATAGCGCGGGACCCCGAAATCGAGAAAGCGGTGTCGATTGGCGAAAAGGCGTTTTCGACCATTGGCTGCGCCCATTGTCATATTCCGGCGCTGGCGCTGGATAAACAAGGCTGGATCTATTCCGAGCCTAATCCGTATAACCCGCCGACCAATCTGCGTTCAGGCGACACCAAAACGGTTACGATGGACCTTACGAGTCCCGACCTGCCGCAACCGCGCCTGACGCCCCTGCTGCCGAAGCGGGATGTCGTGATCGTGCCGGCCTTTACCGACCTCAAGCTTCACGATATCACCGATCCCAAGGAACCCGCCGAGGCCGAGGCGCTGGATATGAACTGGTTTGTGTGGTCGCCTAAATTCAGCGGCGCCAATCGTCGATTCCTGACCCAGCGCCTGTGGGGCTGCGCGAATGAACCGCCGTATTTCCATCACGGCTTATTTACGACGCTGCGTCAGGCCGTGCTAGCCCACCACGGCGAGGCGCTTGAGGAACGACAGGCGTTTGAAGCCTTGCCGGAAACCGAGCGGGACTCCGTTATCGAGTTCCTGAAAAGTCTGCAGGCATTACCGCCGGGCATCAAGGTTGTCGTGGTCGATGAAAATATTCAGCCGCGCTAATTGAAAAGCACACGTCACTCATTCTGTTTCCAATCGGTCCGGAAAGCACTTGGGGCTTCGTTGTTACACGAATTTTTTCCTGCGTGCGGCCAGATGGTGATTAGAATAGGTCTTGTGATGATCTAACCCGATGATCTTGCAAGTACCCCCGGCATGCTCGTAATCTTCGGCAAAATGATGAATGAATTCCATCACGGTATGATCGATCAAATCAGAATCGGCCAGATCGAAGAAAATGGTTTTTTGCTTCGGTAACCCGGTCACCAAACTTTTCAGACTGATGATATTGGAAAACACGGCCGCACCGCTCACCGAAATATGATAAGTCAGTTCGTCGCTTTGACGGACATGATAGGCCATGGAAAACACATTGCGCCATTTTAAACCGCGGCAAAGATGAATCAGAAACTCGACCACAATACCGATCGCGACACCGATCAGCAGGTCGGTGGCTAAGACGCCGAGTATGGTCGCCAGAAATACGATGAAATTGTCCAGTCCGATGGACCAGGTTTTTGCGAATTCTCGAGGCGAAGCCAGACGGAAACCGGTATAGACCAGCAGCGCCGCCAGTGAAGCCAATGGAATTTCGTGGATCAGCCGCGGGAACAAGGCCACGAATAATAATAAAAATACCCCGTGAAAGAAGTTGGCCCAGGCAGTCTTGGCACCGTTATTCACATTTGCCGAACTCCGGACGATTTCTGCGATCATGGGCAAGCCGCCGATCAAACCGCAAATAATATTACCGATTCCCACCGAAGTTAAATCACGATTCAAATTGGAGTCACGCTTATAAGTATCCAGTTTGTCCACTGCGGCCGCGCTCAATAAGCTCTCCAGGCTGCCCACGAGACAAATCGTCACGACCGATATCCAGAATTCAGGCGTGGCAACCTTAGAAAAATCGGGAAAATAAAAACCGGCTAGAAAGTTTTCCGGAACCGCGACCAGAAAGGCCGGCCCCATCGCATATTCGTGGTGCGGTAAGAATTCAAAATCCGGTAGAAATAAATACTTGTGGATGTGATCCAGATCGAAATATTGACCCAGCGCCAAACCCAGTAAAACGACCATAATCGGCGCCGGAATCATTTTAAAGGCAGGCTTTTTAATAACCGTCCACAAGATCAGCATGATTAACCCGCAGCCTCCGATCAGAGAAATTTCCGGATTCAAATCCAGAACGGAGTGCGGAATTTCAGCAATGGTGCCGAATAACGACTTTGCTTCCGGCTTTACACCGAACAGCGTATGAATTTGCTTGGCCATGATAATAATGCCAATCGCAGCCAACATGCCATGTACCACCGAGGTCGGAAAAAATGCGCTGAGCTTGCCGGCCTTGAACACGCCCAGCAGCACCTGAAAAATACTCGCGACTACAATCGCCGCGAGCGTGTACCGGTACCCGGCCATCGCGTCACCTTGCCCCAGTGATTGCACGGCGTCGACTACCACCACGATCAAACCGGCGGCGGGACCGTTTATGGTCACGAAAGAACCGTGAATTCGAGACACCAGGATGCCGCCGACAATCGCGGTAATAATGCCGCCCATGGGCGGAAAACCTGAAGCCATGGCAATACCCAGGCAAAGGGGTAAGGCGATTAAAAACACCAGAAAACCAGACAGAATATCACTGCGCCAGTTCTCGATGAGCCCGGGAAACCCGGTTTTGGGCAAGGGAGCCTGATTCGGTGTACTCATAACGGACCTCTGATCATAGGGTAAAACCAAGCTAAAGCGACAACTGTGCCAGATGCTTGTTTGGCTGAATATCGTTGATAATTCAGATCCTTATCGATACGGAACGGCCTTATGCGCGAAGCGATAGTTGATCTCAACCAACCCGGGCGGTTGATTTAAACCATTCGCCGTTCTAATCGATACTCCCGAGAAGGTTGCTCAGAGATGCCCGCTGCCGAAAAAAATCCGCGAACCCACGTAGTTAACGGGTTAAGAAGTCAGTCCATAATCTCTGGCACGGTTAATGTACTACGTGACACATTACCCATATCCGCGCCGGCTAAAGCATCGGTCCAGACGACCGTGCTGTTATTTGAGGAGGTTAATTCGCACTATGGATTGCCGTGAACATAGTTCTTTCACCGACTGTTCTTATGAACCGGGCCGCTTTCATGCATTCGACCTGGATGCTGCGCTGGAGCAGGTTGCCCACTGGTTACCGACCCAGGGACCGATCAAGGATTTTATTCACCATAATACCCTGCACGCCGTTCAGCATTTACCCTTTCATGAAGGCGTGGCGACAGCAGCCAGGATTTTCGGTGCGTGCAGTTATTTACCGATAGAAGATTATCAGCGTATGTACCGGCGCGGACGGATAAGGGACTTCGCGATCGATTGGGCGCTTGCGCATTCCGGCTGTCCGGAACCAAAGCGGGAACAACTGCGAGCAAGCCTGTTTCAACCCGACGACAGCAGCCATTATCCGCCGGTCTCGCTGGCCAATCACGGGATCCGCAATGCCTGGTTGACCCGGCTTGAACTCGACTTGAATGCGATGGTGCATCCGGTTCTGTTTCGACTGCTGGGCAATTTTTTGGATCAAGGCATCAGCCGATGGACTTTGCCAAAAGAGGGTGAACGCTTCTGGGATTGCGTGCTGCGGCTGGTCCATAACAGTTTGTTGCCGCTTTACCCTTTCAATGATCCCGATGCGCGCGAATTGTTATCCGGAACCCCGGATCTTGTGATTCAGAATTGCCTTAAGGAAATCGTGGGCAACGAAGAGCTTTACGAACAATACCTGCTGGAAGTGCTGCTAACCTTCCCCGGCTGGGCCGGCATGGTGCGCATCGTCGAGCGGAATCCGAGAGCGCTGCTGGCACGCCGTGAAATTTCGCTCAAAGAAATGATTGCGACGGAACTGGCGATCGAACTGGCCTTTCTGCATAAGAAAAAAGGACTTCATTTTCCTAGCATAGCGGCACTGCCACATACAGAGAACTTCCCGCTACTCAAAGACGAGGCTTTTAAACCGAAAATCCCGTTACACTTGAAAGTCTGGCAGGAAGCCATGGAATGGTCGTTGCATTGCGAGTTACTGCTGGCTCTGAAACCGAATGCTACGAGGATCGCCTTCGCTCCTTCCTCGAGTTCCACTCCTGAAGCACAGGCTCTGTTCTGTATCGATGACCGCGAATGTTCAGTACGGCGGTATCTGGAAGAAATCAATCCATCCATCGAAACTTTCGGCGCGGCCGGATTTTTCGGGATCGATTTTCTCTATCAAGGCTTGGATGACGCTTATCCGGTTGCTCAGTGTCCTGTCGTCATTACGCCCAAACACTTGATTAAGGAGTCGGGCAGCAAAGCGGAACAGGAAAATAAATCCAAGGCCGGAGAATGGAGCAATCTGCATTTTACCGCGCATTCTATGTTCCGAGGCTGGCTTTATACCCAAACGCTCGGCATCGGTTACGCGGCGCGAATGGCCTGGAATGTTTTCCGTCCGGGTTCGAAATTGCCGAAAATCAGAAGCTTGAGTGAGGTGGAATCGCATTCCAAACTGCATCTGCTGCGAGAAACCGATGAACCGACCGAGGACGGCTATTTGTTGGGGTTTTCGTTTACCGAAATGGCGGATAAGGTCGGCGGATTACTGCGAAATATCGGATTGACCCGGAACTTTGCGCCGCTGGTGGTCATCGTTGCTCACGGTTCAAGCAGTGTCAATAATCCCTACTTCGCCGCCTACGATTGCGGTGCATGCTCCGGAAAGCCAGGCGCACCGAATGCCCGTGCGTTTGCCTGGATGGCCAATCACGAAACGGTCCGCACCCTGCTCCGCGAGCGTGGGATCGATATCCCGGACATTACGCGCTTTGTACCGGCTTTGCACAATACCAGTACTGATGAAATCATGTATTTCGACATGCATTTACTGGAACAGCATCCGGCTTCCGGTTTACATGCGTTCCAGAATGCTATGAAAAAGGCATTGCAACGCAATGCGCGTGAAAGATGCCGCTGGTTCGAACTGGGTCCGCAATCGCCCTCGAATAAGAAAGCGCATGAGCATGTCATGGGACGTGCTGCGTCGATCTTCGAACCACGTCCCGAATACAATCATTCCAATAATCTTTACTGCATCGTTGGCAGAAGAACGTTGACCCAGGATTTATTTCTCGACCGGCGCGCGTTCCTGCACTCCTACAAGGCTGAAACGGATCCGGATGGCACCATTATTCTGGGTATTCTTTCCGCGCTCTTCCCGGTTTGCGGCGGCATCAATCTCGAGTATCTGTTTTCGCGGATCGACAATGCCGTCTACGGTTCCGGCACCAAGCTGCCCCACAACGTGATCGGCTTACTCGGCGTCGCCAACGGTGTCGAGGGCGATTTACGGACCGGTTTGCCTTCGCAAATGATCGAAGTGCACGAACCCGCACGCTTGTTGTTCGTGGTCGAACAAACCACGGAAATTCTGGATAAAGCCCTCAACAGATTGGGCGCACTGAAAGAGTGGGTCGATAACGAGTGGCTGAAATTTGTAAGTTGCCACCCGTCGACGCATGAATTTTTCCTGTATTCGGTTAAGGGTTGGGAAGCAATCGAATTGCCGGACGAATGCGAAGCTCCCAGCTCCACCCATTCAGAAAAAATCATCGTGGGCCAGACAGAAACGATTCCGGTCCAGAAATTAATTCGGAGACACGCATGAACGAATTAATTTTGACCAGCCAATTCATACCTTTGGCGGGTTTCGTACTCATATTCTTGACCCCGAAAAACGACGAGAAAAAGATCGCGAGCATCAGCTTCTGGTGCAGTCACACGTTGGGCATCGGCATAGTCGCATTGTTGGGCCTGTGGGCCAATGCCGGTTTCCCGAACCATGAATACGAGTGGTTTACGCTCTATTCAAGCGGTGAATACAGCTTCCCGATTTTGTTTTATCTGGATCGCATAGGCGCGGTTTACTTGTTTTGCACATGGGCTATTTTTTCGATAATCGTCAAATTCTGCCGCGTCTATCTGCACCGCGAAACCGGATACAAGCGCTTTTTCCTGACTATATTCGCCTTTGTTTTCGGATTGAATCTGGTCATCCTGTCCGGTTCTATCGACATTCTGTTTGCCGGTTGGGAAATCGTCGGTATCTCGTCGTTTCTCCTGATCGCTTTCTACCGGCATCGTGTCCAACCCGTACGGAACGCGTTACGAGCATATTCCATATACCGGTTTTGTGATATCGGCTTACTGCTGGGCGCTTGGATGAGCCATTTGTTGTTCCATAAAAGTCAGCATTTCAGTCAATTGGCGACTTTGTTCGATAATGCAGCCATGCCCCCGGCAGGCTACGCGTCCCTGTTACTGATATCGGTATTAATCCTGACAGCGGCCACCGGTAAATCGGCACAATTTCCGTTCTGCTTTTGGCTGCCCAGGGCCATGGAAGGGCCGACGCCGTCCAGTGCTATTTTTTACGGGGCATTGTCGGTTCATTTAGGGGTTTTCTTATTGTTGCGAACGACACCGATCTGGACCTGCCATTATTTTACGCGTTTGATTGTGTTGTTGATCGGTCTTCTGACAGTCATCGTGGCCAGTGTTTCCGAAAAAACCCAATCCAATATCAAGGGACAAATCGCTTATGCATCGATTACCCAGGTAGGATTCATGTTTATGGAACTGGCCCTCGGCCTTGAAACCCTGGTCCTGCTCCATTTCCTGGGTAACGCGTTCTTACGCTGCTACCAATTACTGGTGTCCCCTTCGATCGTTGCTCATTTATTGAGGGTCGAAGGTGCTGCCGATACCGGCTTTTTTATCAGCACCAGTTCGAGATTCCGATTTCTACCGATCTCTATCCGCGATACCTTGCCTGAAGTTTTGCAGAATACTCTTTATGTATTCTCGCTGCAGGAAGGCAATCTGGAAATATTGATACGCTCAGTACTGTGGGAACCCTTGAAGCGCATCGGCGTAGCGGTCAATACCATGAATCCCTGGTTCAAGGTTCTGAATGTCGCGGGTATTTTCGGATTAATTTTCCTCGTGATCCATGCGGCCGAGGTGGAAATCAAATATATGGCTGTTCCAATATCTTTCTATATGGTGCTTGCATCGTTGAGTGCTTTCAGCGCTCAGTATTGCCCCTTCCGAGTCTGGAACGCCATTGGTTTAAGCTCTACCTTCGCGGGAGCCGCGGTCTGGGTTTTAAATCCCGCGGCTTGGTTCGATGTGCTGATTTTTGCCGGTGGTATATTCCCTGCCTGGCTGCTCGGGATAGTCGTTTTGTCCCGGCTGCTCAAATATGACAATTTTGCCTATTCGCCGTTCGACTACAGGGCCATGGCGGAAACTCATCCGAAACTGTCGCTGCTCCTATTTTTCAGTTTCCTGGGCCTGGTCGGATTTCCGATTTCACCTGCGTTCCTCGGTGAAGACTTATTGCTGTCCCATGCCACGAGCCATGATCCCTGGTTTGCTCTGCCGATCACGATTGCGTTTGTCATTAACGGAATCGCGGCCGCACGCGTGTTTCAGAGATTGTGCATGGGCAGACCTTCGGAGCTGAACGCCAATGCGGTGGCCAAAGAGTACGTTGTCAGTCGATCTCGGCAATCCATTGAAACGCGGGATACTCATATCGTTTAAAAAAGCCGATTGCATCTCATCCAGCCAATAGTCATCCATCACATCCGACAAGTTTCAGAATATGAAAACGCATTTTAGATTTTTTTGGTTCGCGGTATCCGCCTGTATCACCGTGATTTTATTTCCGTACGCTGCTTTTGCCGACGATCTTCTGCAAGACGCAGGCAGTTGGTTGCAAATCGTCGGCGAAGGCAGTCTTAAAGTCATCGATCCGAGCCTTGAAAAAGCCCGCATTTGGCTGGAGGGCCAATCGCGTTGGAATGATGACTGGAACCATTGGTACCAAGGCATGGTCCGCGCAGCCGTTGGTTATTCGCTCAGCGACCGTGCGACAATCTGGGCGGGTTATACTTGGTTGCCTACCCAAAATGTCGGCAGACCCTTCGTCTCACAACAAGATGTCTGGCCGGCTTTCCGCTATGTGCTGCCGACCGAACTAGGGACGTTCACGTTCCGAACCATGATCGAATCCAATTTCCTGCCCGGCAATGATAATAAAATTCGCGTCAGGCCCAGGCAAATGATCCGCTTCATGCACCCATTGGAGATCGAACCGCGCTTGAGTCTGATCGCCTGGGATGAGGTGTTTGTGCGCGTCAATTCCACGCCTTCAGGTGGCCAATCGGGATTCGATCAGAACCGCGCCTTCGCTGGTTTGGCTTGGAATTTTACGCCGGATGTACGCATGGAATTCGGTTATCTAAACCAATATCTGGATGACGCCAGGCACCAGGACACCACCATGCGTCATTTGATCATGGGATCTTTGTTTATCAACTTTTAAAGTATTCGTGAGTGGCTTGACATTTTTTCCATAAACGTATTAAGCCGGTCTTACCGATCCGCTATAATACCGGCCCGAATTGGTGAATACGGAGTAAGAGAAAAATGTCGAAGGCTGATGTCAAAAAAGTCGTCCTGGCTTATTCCGGAGGGCTCGATACCTCGGTGATCCTGAAATGGCTCAAGGAACACTACGATTGCGAGGTGGTCACCTTCACGGCCGATATCGGTCAGGGAGAAGAGCTGGAGCCGGCGCGTGAAAAAGCCAGAATGCTCGGGGTTAAGGAAATCTATATCGACGATCTGCGCGAGGAGTTCGTGAGCGAATTCGTGTTTCCGATGTTTCACGCGAATGCGATCTACGAAGGCGAATACCTGCTCGGCACATCGATCGCCAGACCTTTGATCGCGAAGCGACTGATCGAGATCGCGAATGAAACCGGGGCTGACGCGATCGCGCACGGCGCGACCGGAAAAGGCAATGACCAGGTGCGATTCGAACTCGGCGCTTACGCGCTGAGGCCCGATATCCGGGTCATCGCTCCGTGGCGCGAATGGGATCTGACTTCACGGGAGACCCTGCTCGCCTATGCCGAGGCGCACGGGATCCCGGTCGAAATGAAATCAGGCAAACAAAGCCCCTACTCGATGGACGCCAATTTGCTGCATATCTCCTATGAAGGCCGCGTGCTCGAAGATCCGTGGGCCGAACCCGAAGAGTCGATGTGGCGCTGGACCGTATCACCGGAAGCCGCACCGGACCGGCCGACTTGCGTGGAGCTCACGTTTCGGGCCGGGGATATTGTTAAAATCGACGGCGAAGCCCTCAGCCCGGCCGGAGTTCTGACCCGCTTGAATCAGCTAGGCGGACAGAACGGCATCGGACGGCTCGACATCGTCGAAAACCGCTACGTCGGCATGAAGTCGCGGGGTTGTTACGAAACCCCTGGCGGGACGATCCTGCTGAAAGCGCACCGCGCGATCGAGTCGCTCACCCTGGATCGCGAAGTCGCGCATCTCAAGGATGAACTGATGCCGCGCTATGCGAGCCTGATCTATAACGGCTATTGGTGGAGCCCCGAACGCAAGATGCTTCAAGCGATGATCGACCTTTCCCAGGCGGGTGTGAATGGCAAGGTCCGGATTAAATTGTACAAAGGCAATGTGACCGTGGTCGGACGCCGCTCGGATTCGGATAGTCTGTTCGATGAGGCGGTCGCGACATTCGAAGACGATCAGGGCGCCTACAACCAGCACGATGCCGAAGGTTTCATCAAGCTGAATGCACTCAGGATGCGGATCGCCACGCGGAAAGGGCGGAAAGCGGATTGAGCGATCACTCGCGAGGGGAGCCAGACTTGAAGCCCGATGATCCGGACCGGAACACGCGAAGAGTTCAGGTATTGTGATCGCCCCGACCATTTACTGGCACGATTACGAGACTTTCGGAACCGATCCCGGTTGGGACCGTCCGGCCCAGTTCGCGGGAATTCGCACCAGCGAGGAACTGGAAATCATCGGCGAGCCGCTGGTATTGTATTGCAAACCCGCAAACGACATGCTGCCCGATCCGGAAGCCTGTCTGATCACCGGAATCACCCCGCAACTCGCATCTCGAAAGGGCGTGCCGGAGGCGCATTTCATCGCGGCGATTCATGAACAACTCGCTTATCCCTCGACCTGCGGGGCGGGCTATAACAGTATTCGCTTCGACGATGAAGTCACGCGTAATTGCCTGTACCGCAATTTTTATAATCCCTATGCGCGCGAATGGCAACATTCCAATTCCCGCTGGGATATCATTGACTTGCTGCGCTTGGCCCGAGCGCTGCGTCCGGACGGCATTGAATGGCCGGATAGCGAGGATGGCTCGCCCTCGTTTCGCCTGGAGGACATCACCCGCGCGAACGGAATCGAACACGCGACGGCGCATGAGGCTCTTTCCGATGTTTATGCGACCATCGCGGTTGCGCGATTGGTCCGCGAAAGAATCCCGCGAGTCTTTTCCTATGTCTATGAGCATCGAAAAAAGAGCCGGGTTGCTCCATTATTAGTTCCGGAACAACCGATACCGGTGCTGCATGTTTCCGGTAGATACCCGTCTTCAGAGGGATGTATCGCGCTCGTAGTTCCCTTGGCCCGGCATCCGGTCAACAGCAATGGCATAATCGTGTACGACCTCGCAAAGGACCCGGCCGTGCTGATCGACGGGAGCGTCGATGAAATCCGCAGGTTGGTGTTCACGGCCAGGGAGGATCTTCCGGCCGGCGAGGAAAGGCTCGCTCTGAAAACTGTGCATCTGAATAAATGTCCGGTCGTGGTTCCGATGAAAACCCTGCGCGGACAGGATGCGGAACGACTTCGCATCGACCTCAATCGATGTCTCGGGAATTGGGCGAGAATACAGAAGGCCAAGGGACTGTCGGAAAAACTCGCGGAAATATTTTCCGCAAATCCGGGACAGTCCACCGATGATCCTGACTTGATGTTGTACAGTGGCGGCTTTTTCAGCGATGCCGATCGTGACAGGATGACGGTCATCCGGCAAACCGGTCCCGACGCTCTGTCCGGAATCCGCATTCATTTTGACGATTCGAGAATATCCGAAATGCTGTTTCGTTACCGGGCCCGGAATTTTCCGGAAACCCTTTCCGACTCGGAAACTGAGAGGTGGAATGCCTACCGCATGAACCGAATCACCTTGGGCGGCGCGAAGGGTGCCATCAACCTCGGTTCCTACAGGGTGGAGATCGAGCGATTGCGGGCCGTTTCAGGCCGTGTTCACGATTCCGGCGTTATTCTGGAGGAACTCCAGGAATGGGCTCACAGGCTGATTCATTAAACACGATTCGTTATCGAGCCGCGTCTGATGGCGATCGGTAAACCGTTTGCCAGCGGCCGACTCGATGTTGAACCGGTTATGTCGAATGCGGGTTCTCAGGTTTTGAAACCGAGATTGGTCAAAACCCGTTTTTGTGCGAGTACCGAGGACATTCTGGAAGGTGAGTCGTTGATCTGCCAACGAGATCCCAAATTTCAAAACCACCGATCAAGAGCTGTAGCGTATTATTCGGCTTAGTATTGTTTGTGAATAAAGCAAGTACTTATTTTCGGTGGGAAGCAAAAGACTTCGTCATAACTAGCCGTTCTTAGTTATTATCTACACCAATACAGCTAATCGGTTCGGAAAAAAGATGATTCCATTTACTGCCCGAGAACTGCAACGCGCTTGGCGCCAAGCTCGTGTAGCCTTTGACGCAGCTGATACCAAAACCAACGCGCATCGATTATTGTTGTTTTACGCAGTAGAAACCGGATTGAAAGCTGTTTTTCTAAAACGTGAAAGTAAACAGGATTCTGAAGGCAAATTTACAAAATTCCAACATGATCTAAATAAACTGATGGATCATTTAAAGGTTGGGACTCACTTGCGTTTGAAATCTGAAATTCGCTTAGACGCATTGAAAAGTCCCGAAAGACCGCGTAAACCAAATTGCGAACAGTTAAACCAAATTTGGCGATACGGCGCACAGGCAAGATATCCAACTGATGAAGAGCTTGAAACGCAGTTATTAGTCATTCTGGATTGGATTGAAGGGGAATTGAAATGATTGACTATGAATTCAATAGACCTGCGCCTTTAATGACATGGCTGGATGTTGAGCGGCGTTTTCGTGAGCTTCGCTGTCGTGAACATGAGTTTCTTGATTCGATCGTTACGATTGATTGCTACTCAGAAGGAACAGAAATTACTTTGGACAGCGACAAATCGGCAGATCAGCTACACGGCTGGCTTAAAATAGGCTTTGGTGATGCACTGGATGAAAATGACAACAGGTTGACTTTAAGCATTGATAAGGTTAAATATCCTATTGAGATTCTCCCACCGGAAAAGAAACGCAATTTGCCGGTTGCTTATCCGCTTTGGCGTGATTTGGCGTATGGTTCGACCGGTTTTCTTATGCCTGAATCTTTCCCGGAAAATCTTTATATCGGCGCATTCCACTCCTTCAAAGGTGGCGTTGGGCGTACTACCGCCTTGATAACTTACCTTGCGGCATATTTAGAGCAAAACAAAAAACGTAAGGCTAAAATACTACTGATAGATGCGGACTTGGAAGCCCCTGGCATTACCTACTGGTTGGATAATGCTAATCGTCCGAGTATTTCTTTTGTTCGCTTTCTTGAAGCGGTACATTACCCGCCTTCGTCAGTAGCCGCTTCTATTCGATATTGTGCAGCGGAATTGCGAAAAACATCTGTTACCCTAAATGGAAACCAAGAAGTATTTGTACTGCCGGCTTGTGTTAATCCCAAGCAACCGATTGAATTGTTGGATACGCCGGTTTTACCCGAGCATATCGCACGAAATACCGAAAACCCGTGGGGTGTTGGCGATTTCATTCAACAACTGGCTACCGAGCTAAAGGCGGACTGTGTGCTGATTGACTTACGCGCCGGGCTAAGTGAGTTGGCGAGTCCTTTATTGTTTGATCCGCGTATTGAACGCTTCGTTGTTTCTACTATCGCCCCGCAGTCTGTCAATGGTGCAGTGCTGGTTTTGGAAAAAATGGCAGCGCTGCGTTTCTTGGCTAGTGATAGCAATAGCCAAGCCGCTGTGCCGACCGTAATTTTGAGCTTATTAACTCCACAGTTACGTGAGTCTACTGATTATGATACAGCCGTTGCACAAATGTATACCGCTTTTCCTCCTGATAGCAATAACGACACAGCTACAATCGACATCATTGAAGCCAATTTTGATAACAACCTGATGTGCCTTCGAGATTTGACGCAAGCTCTTGCACTTAGCAGAAACAGTCCGCTTTTTGGCCAATTCAAAGTATTGCTCAGTACTCCAAACGGTGCAAAAAAAACGATCAAAACCTCCAAGCGTACAGCCGAAGCTAAACGCCTCGGAGAACTTTGTGAACAATATGTTTATGCTGAAAGTGGTCAAGGCAGAAACTTGCTGATTACCGAACCGCTCAGAAATTTGGCGAAACATTACCAAAACAGCATTCCCATTACTTTGTCTATCGGTGCAAAAGGCGCGGGTAAAACGTTTAACTTTTTACAATTATCTCGTGCCCAAACTTGGGAGGGTTTTCTTGAAAAGCTCAATGTTCCAGCGATTGATAACAATGAAACGCTTATTTTTCCTTTTCTTGCTTCAAAAAATTTAGGCGACTCGGCTAAAGAGATTATTCGTCGTTGCCGTAAGAATTGTTATCAGAAGTTAAGGCTAGATTGCGAATTTTCCGACATAGATTTGCAAGATCGCATAAAAAATGAATTTTCAGCCAATCAAAACGATTGGGTGACTTTTTGGACAAATGAAATATTGAGGACATTTAATATTTC
>JBOICY010000307.1:0-8806 GCA_050740335.1 Methylococcales bacterium
GCAACGCTTTCACTGGGTGCGATCACCGCATCACAAAAATTGCAATAACCGGATACCAGATTGACCACGTAGCGCTTCAAACGCAGCGAATCACCCGGAATATAGTGCGTATATTTCTCATACATGGTGTGATGGGTGAATATCAACGGGACACCGCGCAAAGCCGCGATCCGCGCCGCGGTTCCCCCCAAAGCAAAAGGATGATGGGCATGAACGATATCAGGCTCGAAGCGTTTCATCTCGATACTGCCGCGCCCTGGAAGCGGCATCGGCAGAGAAAATTCGGTACCGTTGAAATGCTGAATAGCCGGGAATCGGACCACATCAATCTCTGTCTTCGGCGTGTTCTTATATAGCGGAGCCGCGACCATGACCCGGTGGTCGTACCGGCGATATTCGTCAACAAAACGCTGTACGCTTCTAGCAACACCGCCTACATAGGGCATGAAGGTGTTGGTCAGCATAAGAATATTCATAGCGGGTATAGCCTTCTCAAATAAGTTTTTCTTGTTTTTTGAGTCGATTGTTCTTATTGTTGAGCCATCGATCCAACTAAACTTCGCGGACCGTTTTCCTACAACGGGCAAGAATCCAGTTTCTGTCGCGACCGTCCGGCCGAGAGCTCGTCCTCACCCACCACCCTGGAACGCTATAAATCTGTAGAATAACAGTATAAATGTACCCAAACTGCCTTCATTTTTCCACAACTAAAAAATGCAGGTTTGATTCCGGGCACCTCTGGATTCCAGATCAGCCCTTTAATCCGGCGGCGCGGCTGGCACCGGGCCAGACAACCAACGCGAGGGATTATAACAGCATAAATCGAAAATTTTGGCTTCCGATCATTGTGCTCAGAATAAGAAGATCTCGCCGGATCCGGCTTTCCACAAGAAATTTACCCGACCGAAACCGTTCTCCCCGTCGCCCTGAACGATCCCGGAGCATTTCCCGGCACGATCAGAAAGGCCTCCCGCACCGGGCCTGGACACTCGTCGTGTCCGAAGAATGCCCGTGGGAAACCCGGAAAACAATGGTGACCAAAAGGCCTACCGGTCGCAATTGCTAACCGCCATTTATATGAAATATAATCAGTTATTTATAGAATAATGAAAGCAATGCGTTTCTGGGTCCTGCAGCGAGTCTTCGCGTGTTACTCCCTGCTTTTGTATTCGGCGGTTTTTATCGGCTTCGATTACGATGCTGCGCTCGCATTGATTTCCGAACCCCTGTCCTGCGGGCTGATCGTACTGCAGATCGCACGGCACTCGGCGCTCGGCATGACGCTCGGCTTCCACCGCTATTACTCCCATTCAGCCTATCGGGCAGCGCGGCCCTACGAATTTTTTATCGCCTATTGCTGCGCGGCTTCAAACCAGGCCGCGATGTCCTGGTGGGCCGGTACGCATCGTTACCATCATGTCCATTGTGACGATGAAAAAGATCCCCATTCGCCGGTCACGCACTCCTTTCTATACGCCTGGCTTGGCTGGGGATATGATCCGAAACACTGCGACACAACCATCCAACTCCGCTATCCGGAAACCCGCTGGCTGGATCGCTGGTGTTTTCTGATTCCGTGGATGGAATGGGGCCTGATCTGGATCTTTTCGGAATCACTCGCATTCGCGACCCTCGTTTCCATGATCCCGGCCGGGCTTTCACCGATCGGCACCTTGTTTTTCAATTGCATCTCGCACGGCGGCAAAGCTGACGAAAATGGCTGTACAGCCCGGAAATACTATCAGATCTCGGCGATCCTGCTGGGTGAACACGATCACCGGGACCATCATGTCTACCCGAACAAAGCCAAACGGCCGGGGCCGGATCTTCCCTACTGGCTGATTTTGTGGCCCATGGCGAAACTTGGATTGATCCGGGATCTCAAAAACGATCACACCGATACAAGACGCGGATAGACCCTTTACCGCCCGGCTTTCGCCAATCCCGCAAGCGCTCGGATAATCCAGCATCGACCGGCAAGAGTTTATCTAACGGCACTCTGTGTAACAGAGGATCGTTCGTGATCTCAGTGGCCGGGCAAATAGGCCAGCGTATTGCCAAAATGTCGGGATAGCCGGTAACCACGACCGCTGAGTGCCTTTTCAAAAACTAAGCGCCGTAGTTTTTCGATATACTGGTGCTCGTAAAGAAGGATGTCGGGCGCCAGGGTCTCGAAATCGACTTGTTTCAGAATTTCGTAGTCGTAACCCTCGGTATCCACGAGCAGCAGGTCGATTTTTCTGATGTGGTGTTTTTCAATCAAATGCTGAAAAGAAATGCATTCGATTTTTTCCCGGACTACATAGCGCTCCAAATCCGGAATGGCCCATTTGTGCGTCATTAGAACATCCAGATCGAATGTACCGAGTCCGCGGCACCACTCGGGCAGGAAGGGAATATTTTCTTGGATCCGATAAAAATCACGGACTTCTTTGCAACCGGAAATCGCTACATTCTCGAATATCAGGCGGTCATTGGATTGGTAATTTTCTTTGAGTCGTTCAAAGCAAGTCCGAACCGGCTCCACCAGCACGCCGCGCCACGTCGACTGCCGTACAAAGGAATAGATCGGATCATAAATGATCCCATCATTCGCACCGATCTGGACGAAAAACAAGTCATTCCGTTTTTCAACCGCCTGCTTCATAATACGCTCAAGGGTTCTCCATCTCGGCAACCGGCACAGGCAGTCGAAGCCCTTTATCAATGCCATGCGGCATCTGTATAGAGGAGAGGGGGGTTGATCCATGCTGCTGCATCCTGTTATCCGGTATTGCACAAGCGCGCTGTGATCCTATTGACTCACTGACCACGGGCGCATTCAGGAACTAGCGCCCCGAGTTGTCGACGCAACGTTCGAAAACCGGTAAGGATCAACACGCACCGCTCAAAAGACCGGGGAATGTCCAAAGACCAGAACGAGCGAGCGCAACAAGATTTAAATAGCATCCTGATTTTTCTATTCTAGCCTGCAAAGAATCCTAAATACCAGAATCCATGTTGTCAAATCAGCTCGGCAAGAAACTGATGGCCTATATCGGCGCTTTTTTAAGCATTGTGATTGTCTGCGTGGCACTTTGGGTCCTGTATAACACCCTCCACTCGATCCGGCTTTCGGATGTTATCACAAGCCTTCAGAAACTGTCGTCCTTTTCAATATTGCTCGGTTTCGCGATCACTGCCATGAGTTACTTGACCGTGACCGGTTATGATGTGGTCGCGCTCAACCATATCAAACGCCGGGTTCCATACCCGCGTGCGGCGCTTTCGGCCTTCCTTGCGTCGACCTTCGGAAACAACATCGGATTCGCGATCTTGACCGGCACCTCGATCCGTTACCGGATCTATTCCCATGTCGGGTTATCGGCACTGGACGTCGCGGGGGTCAGCTCGATGTGCGCACTCACGACGATTCTCGGTATGAGCTTCGTCTTTGCGATGTCCACGGTCCTGCAATCCGGTGATGTTACGAGTGGCGGGATACCGATTCCGATCGGTCTGTTGCAAGCCGTCGGAATATTGCTTCTTCTCGCGATAAGCGGCTATGTAGTGATCTCGGCCTACAAACCCTTGACCCTGAAAACCGCCAACTGGTCGCTGAGCTTACCCTCGGCGCAGACCACGTTATTACAGGTCCTGCTCGCAACCACCAACCTGACGCTGGTCGCCACACTGATTTATGCTCTCCTTCCGGAAGAAACCACTACCAGTTATACCGCTTTCCTGGGCGTATTCGCGCTGGCTGTGATCGCCGGAAGCGCCAGTAATGTACCCGGCGGGATCGGTGTATTTGAATCGGTCGTCCTGGTCGGACTTCCCGAAATCCCCCCTGCCGCGTTACTCGGTTCGATTTTGCTGTTCCGCTGCATTTATTACCTGAGTCCCCTGGGAATCGCGGCGGCCCTGCTCATCTACCACGAAACGAGCCGGCAAAGCAAGCGAATCGAGGAACTTCACGAGTCGGTTCTCGATGTGCTCGACGAAATCGGCCCGCATGTAATGGCCATGATCATTATGCTCGCCGGCGTCATTCTGCTATTCTCCGGTTCGATTCCGGTTGGTTTTGACCGCAGCCTGTCGCCGGTCTGGGTCCCGCTGTTCCTGGTCGAAGGTTCCCATTTAACCGGTGCCGCGGCGGGCATCGGGCTATTACTTTTGGCGCGAGGCATTTCGCGGCGCCTGACTTCCTCATTCGATCTGGCCGTCAGCCTGCTGATCCTGGGCATGGCGACCTCGCTATTGAAAGGATTCGGCTATCGCGAAGCAATCGTTCTGGGATTGATTTTGACCCTGCTTTGGCTTACACGACCCGAATTTCACAGAAAAGCTTCGTTATTTGACGAAGGATTGCCGGCCGAATGGGTTTCGCTATTATCGATCATCCTGGCGGTAACGATCTGGCTGGGGCTCTTTTCTTTCAAGGAGATCCCGTACTCGCCTTCACTTTGGTGGAGCTTTTCCTACGATAACGATTATTCGAGGTTTCTGCGCTCATTGCTGGTGGTATTCGGAATCAGCGGGGCGGCAACCTATATCAATTTGTTAAGGCCGGACCCCGTTCCGGGCCTGCCGGAAACGCTCATTCTTCAAAAAATACGCGGAATTCTTGCCTCGGAATCCAGCCTCGTGGCCAATCTGGTTCTACTCGGAGACAAACGTATTCTCTTCAACCACTCCGAAACCGCTTTCATTATGTATCAAATCCAGAGCAAGAGCTGGGTCGTTATCGGAGATCCGGTAGGACCCAAAGAAGAACATCGCGACTTGATCTGGTCGTTCCGAGGCATGTGCGACCGCTATGGGGCCTGGCCGGTATTTTACATGGTGGACAAAAGCGAACTGCCCTATTTCAATGAACTTGAACTTTCAATAGAAAAAATGGGCGACGAGGCCGTATTGCCTTTGGAAAGTTTTTCGCTGGAGGGCGCGCTCCGAACCGAACTGCTCGATGTCCACACCCGGGTGAAAAAGCTGGGTGCCCATCTCGAGATCGTTGCGGGGGGAGATCTGGATCGAATCATGCCGGAACTCAAGGCTATCTCCGATAACTGGCTGAAAGCCAATAAAATCGATGAAATGGGCTTTTCCAGAGGCTTTTTCGACAAATATTACATCCGGAATTTTCCTTGTGCCCTAATCAAAATAAACAATCGGATCATCGCCTTCGCAATCATCTGGACTACCCCGAACCGCGAAGAAATGGGCCTCGACCTGATGCGCTATCATGAAGACGCTCCGAAACCGGTCATGGATTTTCTGATGATCGAGACCATGCTGTGGGGGAAAACAATGCAGGTTCGCTGGTTCAATTTCGGCATCGCACCGCTTCCCGGACTCAAAAATCACCCGCTCGCCCCGCTCTGGCACAGAATCGGGCTATTGATGTACCGGCCTAGCGGTGCTATCGATACTATTGACGAAATCCGCCGGGAAGAAGAAAAATATAATCCGATTTGGCGGCCGAAATATATCATTGGACCGAGCGGGATCCGGACACCGCGGATTATCCGGGATATCAGCCGGCTGATTTCGCAACGGAACGTGCAGGTACGGGCCGAATGATCCTGCGACGCCCAGAAGAAAGTTGCTTCCCGCGGGAAAATCCGATCAATTCCAGGAATTGACCGGAGGCGGGCCGGGCTTGCTCCGTTCCGGGGAGATCCACGGGGCCATCCGTGAGTAGCAGGATTAATTCTTTGAGAAATAGAATAATTTTGTTACATTGCATGCTTAATAATATTCAATAAAAGTATCGACAATGAAAAAAATAAAAATAGCAATCATCGGGATGGGCAACTGCGCGAGTTCATTGATTCAAGGCATTCATTACTATCGAAACAAGGACCAGAACACCGCAACCGGTCTGATGCATTGGATCATCAACGGCTACTCTCCGTCGGATATCGAAGTGGTGGCGGCGTTCGACATCGATACACGCAAGGTCGGAAAGGATGTAGCCAGGGCCATATTCGCAAAGCCCAACTGCACCCAGGTGTTTTGCGCAGTTATTCCGGATTCCGGAGTAATCGTACAGATGGGAAGGGTTCTCGACGGTTTTTCGGACCACATGAAGGAATACGACGACAATTCCACCTTCCTCTTATCGAGCTTATCCGAACCCGATAAAAACCGGGTCACCGAGATTCTCAGGGATTCCGGAGCCGAAATAATGCTGAATTACCTGCCAGTCGGTTCCGAACAGGCAACCCGGTTTTATGCCGAATGCGCGCTCGAAGCCGGGATGGCGTTTATCAACAACATACCGGTCTTTATCGCGAGCGACCCGATCTGGGCGAAACGCTTCGAAACCGCCGGCTTGCCGGTCATCGGCGACGACATTAAAGCGCAGTTGGGCGCTACGATTACGCATCGGATACTGACCGATCTGTTCAAGAAGCGCGGGGTCACTCTGGAACGAACCTATCAGCTGAACACCGGCGGCAATACCGATTTTCTGAACATGCTGGACCGGCACCGGCTCGCGTCGAAAAAAACATCGAAAACCGAGGCCGTGCAATCGGTGGCATCGGAGCGATTGACGCGGGATAACATTCATATCGGCCCGAGCGATTATGTTCCCTGGCAAAAGGATAATAAAATCTGTTTCATACGCATGGAGGGCAACCTTTTCGGGGACGTCCCGATGAATTTGGAACTCAGGCTTTCGGTCGAAGATTCCCCGAATTCGGCCGGAGTCGCGATCGACGCGATCCGCTGTGCCAAGCTCGCGCTGGAACGGCAATTGGGCGGCCCGCTGGTGGGTCCCGCGGCCTATTTCTATAAACACCCGCCCAAACAATTTACCGACGACGAAGCTTTAAAATTACTCGAGGATTTTATCCAGGAGGAAAGCAGCACACTCGATGTAGCTTCGTTGCTTTCGGACCGAAAACAAACGATGTAAATCTCGAAACGAGCGTTCCAATAGAGCGGCCGTCAGCGATTTCCCAGCGGAGCGATTCGAGCCCGCAATCGAGAACCCCGGACTCCCTGTTGAAAGTCCCGATCTTCTATTATCATTCCATCGGCAACCTCGGTCCTGAAACACTTCCGATACGTGAGTTCCGGCGGCACCTGGAACTGATCCGGCGGCACCGATTCAAACCAATTACCTTTTCCGAACTGCTTGCGCTCGGGCCGGACGATTCGGGTCGATACGTCGTTCTTTCCTTAGACGACGGACTGCTGGACAACTTCGAAAATGCCGCGCCGCTTCTGAATGAATTCGGATACAAGGCCACTTTTTATGTGATTCCCGGATTCGATGATGTAATCCGCTGGGTCAATCCGAAAACGCGTGCGTGGAACGATTCGAAAGCCGCCGGTTTCAGCATCCCGTTTCCAAGCATGAAAGCGCATCACCGCCAGCAACTGCTCGAGTCCGGCATGGAGATTGGGTGCCATACCATGACGCATCCGAAGCTGAATGAGATTCCCGAACACCGGTTGGATCTTGAAATCTCGGATTCGAAAGCCTTGCTCGAAGACCAGTTGGGCTCGAAAATCACCACCTTTTGTTATCCGAAGGGGCGCTACAACAACAAAATTCTGGATAAGGTCAGAATTGCCGGTTATTCGGGCGCGTGCACGACCATGCCCGCCTATTATGGTATCGATACACCGAAATTCGAGTGCGGGCGATTTCTGGTCGAGGATCCCAGGCTGTTTCGCAAAATACTGGACTGGGCGTCGCCCTGCAGCACATGGACCGGCCCGCTGTGCGACCTGCTGCGTCTACCCTTGAAACTGAAAAATACCTATTTTTAGCGCCTCGGTTCGAAAAGCACAGGGCATTGCCGCGGCCAACTTTCGCGCTCGGCTGTATAGTAAGTTTACACCTAAATGGTCGATGGGGACCATCCACCTTGTTTTGCGGGTGCTGCATAGTTTTTTCCCATTGATCTAATAGAGTAGAATGCCAATATATTATTGTTTTTCAAAACAATCCTATCCTTGCCAAGGAGAAATTCAATTTAAATGTCAGTATGAAACGATCTACTGATCAAACAAAGTGAACGCTTTCTGCAAGGTCGACCAGATTCCCCACGCAAGCGGGATCGAGACAACCAGCCAAAATAGCAGCAATACGAGAAGATCGAGCGGATTGAAAGGTTTTGACTTGGACATGAGTTCTCAAAATAGCTAGTTTTCCGAAAGTTCTTGTTCCAGGATCGGTTGGGAGTATGCGCCGTTATTACGGGGAAAAGCGCCGTCGAGCTCATCCAGTTCATCGCGTTTCATATGATGTTTCTCGTGCACCGGCCGGATCATCAGGTTGGAAAGAAAACCAATGGCTAACATTCCCGCCATGATATACATGGTCACATTGTATGCCTCCGCTTTAGCGACACCCTGGTCAATCTGAAACTCGCGGACGTAATTCACCAATACAGGACCGAGTACTCCGGCGGTTGACCAGGCTGTCAATAAACGGCCGTGTATACCCCCTACAAACTTGGTACCGAAAATATCCGCCAAATAAGCCGGGATCGTCGCAAATCCTCCGCCATACATACTTAAGATAATCGCGTACAACAATATAAAGAATCCAATCTTTCCCGCGGCTCCCATCGAAGGCACCGTCGCGTACAGCGCGATACCAAGGGCGAAAAAAATGAAATAGGTATTCTTGCGCCCGATAAAATCCGATGTGGTCGACCAGAAAAATCGCCCGCCCATATTGAACAGGCTGAGCAATCCGACGAAACCCGCAGCGGCGGCGGGTGTAACCGCACCCTTGAACATTTCCTGAATCATCACCGAGGCTTGCCCGAGAACACCGATTCCGGCTGTGACATTCATGCAC
>JBOICY010000308.1:0-3419 GCA_050740335.1 Methylococcales bacterium
CAAACCTCATCTTCCGAGTCTCCTGTAGCCATTTTGTCCGTTTCATCCGAGTACCTCCTCGGTACCGGATTAAAAACCGGACAAATCATGTGCTACAAACCCGGACAGTTTATTTGTTCTCTACACAATGAGATCTGATGTACTTGACATCAAATTAAAGGCAGGGGTAAACTGAACCTTTATCAACCTCAGTGGACGGGTTAGTTCTGACTATTGGAGGATTTGGACATGGTGATAAAAAAAGGTGTTTTTGTAGGTTCGATTTTGATCATTGCAATCCTAACCGGTTGCTCCGCAAGTTCAGTTAAAGATCAGGGCTCTGCAGTATCGAATTCGTCACTAGAGAATCGTGACTTTGGGCACGTACCAACGAAGCACGCTGTAAGAGATAGCGGGGATTCCAAACAAGCACCCGTCCTTGCACCCCAAAAAATCCCCACGGTTGATACCAATAGCGAACCATTGAAGGAGTTTACGATAAAAGATAGTCGCCTAATTGAAGAAGAATGCCCTCCGGTATGTCACACTCAAACCGAGATCAAAGCTGTTCCGGGCGGATATGAAACTGGGGGAGCGGTCCATTATGATGGAAAAGGGGCTAGGATTTTTTGCCCTCCAGCTAGGCACACTTGGATCGGCCGTTCGGTCGATATCGCCAACGGGGCGATTCTCGAAATAACCAGTAGCGACGATGCTCCCCTTGTTTTTGAGGTTGATGCGACCAAAGGATACTTGTATGTCGAAGGCCGAGGTCAAGTACGGTTGAACGATGGATCATTGATCAATCTTCCAACAGATCTGATAGAACATAAGAAACCAGAACCAGTAAAAGAGGCAAAACAGACTAAGCGTCGTGTTCCGAAAAAATGATCCGAATCGTAATAATGGCCTCGGGAAGGATGACACGCTTATAATTTGCAGGCAAAAATCACCTCCACCCGTTCTCTCTGAGATAGAATCGTAGCCAATCCCAACGACGAACCAGAATACAACTCCCGAAACCTCACACCAACCCGTGCGGAAACATCTGAAGTCGAGGGTCGTTTCCTATCCGGCGGAAGCCGTCCATGGTTCCTCATACGGCGGAACCCGTCCATGGTTCCGCCTTACTCTTTGATCCGTTTATCCAGGAAACCAATGCTTCCTGTTCCGGCGACTTGACGAATACCGATTCGAGCGCATAATTAAGTACCGATTCAAGTACAGGAGACCGAAATGAACGTGATCCCCGCCCGGGAAATTAAACGACGCGGCATCTCCGCCGTGGACGATGCCCTGACCCAGGGTCCGGTATATATCCTTAAAAACAACCACCCGCAATATGTGGTGTTGACGGAAGAACGATACGCGGAATTGCTCGAAGTCCAGGAAGAAATGGCGCTTTCGCGCATCAAGGCGTCGCTTGCGGATATCCTCGCCGGTCGCGTCACGCGGCATGACACGGTGGAAAACCTCATGCGGCACCTTGAAGACTCGACCGTCCCATGACCTGGACGCTGGTCACCACGACTTTTTTTGAACGCCGCGTGCGCAAATTCCTGGCAAAACACCCTGACCTGAGACCCCACTTCGTAGAAACGATGGAACGATTACGCGCCGATCCTTTCGATCCCAAGCTGCGGTTCCATGCCCTTAGCGGGAAATTCCAGGGCATCCATGGTGTCAGTCTCACCTCCAGCTACCGCATCACATTGATTTTGCAAATCAAAGAACACGAAATCCTTCTGCTCGACATGGGCAGCCACGACGAGGTGTACCGGTGAGTAGAAAGTCCAGTGTCAGTTCTCACATTCCAACATTCCCGGCCTGGTTTGATCCATCTGTGTTCAACGTAATATGAATGCCTGCCCATCAGTCAGCCGGTAACGCTCGAAGTCATTGCGGTCGACCGTAATCATTTCCACGATACAGGTTTCCACCGCCAGCCAATAAAGGGGAGCATCGGCGAGATCCCTTTTAGCGTTTGCGGGGTTTCCGGGTGACACTGCATCCAGAATCGTTGGTGATCCGCCAATCACAACGACGAACTAGAATACAACCCCCGAAACATCACGCCAATCCGTGCGGAAACATCGTGAAGTCGAGGGTGGTTTCCGATCCGGCGGAAACCGACCAAGGTTTCTTTCGCCAAACTGGTTAACATCAAACCGAGTAACAGTACGACAAGAAAGATCTTAGCCATTCCAGTTGACTCCCGAGAATATTCGTCTTACACGAATGGCACTTACTGAAGAAATCAGTCCCTGATGAAATTCATTTACGCTGGAACCCGTCCATGGTTCCACCCGACGCGACACTGCCATTAAGTTAAGCCAAATCTGGAGTGCAAGGCTTGCCTTGCCCAAGGGCGCAAGCCCGAAAAAACCAAGGCAAAGCAAGCTTTGCACTCCAAAATTTGGCAAACGCCGGCTGCTTAACTTAATGGCAGTGACCCGACGCGAGCTTCCGAAACCTCACACCAATCCGCGCGGAAACATCATTAAGTCGCAGGTCGTTTCCGATCTGGCGGAACCCGTCCATGGTTACACCATGCGCGGTTTCAAATCCAATTGTCCAGGCGCAACGCTTCGACCCGCTCAAATTCGCGCAGATTATTCCATCGCGGGACGGGGTTTGTTACCCCGTCCCGAACGTTTCAACCCTGCCGGGGCCAGCAATCTTCGGACTCAGCCAACAAAACGTTCCGGACGGGATGACTATCCTGTCCGGCGGGTTCGGTCCTGGGATCACATCGCACGGTATTGGACCGCTGGGTCCCGGATTCCGTTGCACTCCATCCGGGCTACTGGAACTGTGCGATGCCATTTTTGAGTTGCTTTTCCATTTGGCCCTCCGTTCACATCCTTGTGTTCTGGATTCCGGCAATCCGTGCCGGAATGACGAGCTTCGAATTGATGGATTATAAAATTGACAAAGTACCGTAGGATGTGCCGAGCAAAGAGGCGCATCGATCGCGAACGATGCGCTTTGCCCTTCGTTCAGCATGTCCTATGGCTCTGCGCAACGGGGACGATTTCTCGCTCGATGCGCTTGGCGTTTTCGATTTCCGCGAGCCTCAAGTCATAGGCGGCCTGCAAATTCAGCCACGAGCGCGCATCGCCACCGAAGTAGCGCGCCAGGCGCATGGCGGTCTCCGCGGTGATGCCACGACGCTCCCGCACGATGGAGTGGATGCGAGGCGCGGGGACGTTGAGCGCCCTTGCCAGGGCGTTGGCGCTCATGTTGAGCGGGACCAGATAATCCTCTCGGATTTCGCCAGGGTGTACTGGCCGCATGCCGTTCTTAAACACGATAACCCTCGGTTCATGGTAATCGACAATTTCGAAGTTTTCCGGGCCGACCTCTGTCCAGCGAAAACACTAGGAGCCTGTCCAAGAATAGACTGATCTACTACGGACGAGCCTGATTGGCCATATTTT
>JBOICY010000309.1:0-3038 GCA_050740335.1 Methylococcales bacterium
GTTTTCGGAATCTGTCAAAATTTTGTCGAAATTCGAATTTAAATGAACTGTACTTCGTATCTTACTGCGATGCGGAATGAATGATGATCTTGTGCAATCCAGGCTCGTGAATTGACTTGACAATTCAGTGCCCTACCCTTAGAAACCTAATTTGTCGCAGTTACCGGAGTACACCATTCCTGATTCGTTGAACCAGATCCCTCTGAGTATACTTTTCGGAGTACTGGGTGTTCTGATTATCCTTTCCGCCATTTTTTCCGGATCTGAAACCGCCTTGATGACCGTGAACCGCTACCGGCTGCAACACCTGGCCAAGAAGCGGCATCCCGGAGCGGTGCGTGTGCAGAAGTTACTGCGACGCCCCGACCGTCTGATCGGCTTGCTTCTGCTCGGAAACAATTTTGTCAATATTTTTGCCTCCTCGCTGACCACGGTCATCGCGCTTCGGCTGGGCGGGGAAACCGGGATAGCGATCGGTGCCGGCATATTGACGCTGGTTATTCTGATTTTCGGGGAGGTCGCACCCAAGACGCTTGCCGCGATGCATCCGGAAAGACTCGCTTTTCGGGCATCGTGGTTTTTTCTGCCTTTGCTTAAGATACTGTATCCGGTAGTCTGGATCGTCAACGCAATATCCAATCTTCTTTTGAGAGTATTCCGCTGTAATCCGGCCACCCATCAAAAAGATCGGCTGAGCAAGGAAGAATTGCGTACCATCGTGGCAGAAGCAGACGCGCTGCTTCCGGAAAAGTATCAAAACATGCTGGTTGGAATTCTGGACCTGGAAGCGGCAACCGTCGAAGACGTCATGGTGCCACGGAATGAAATCGTAGGTTTGGATCTCGATGCGCCGCTGGATGAACTGATCGCGCTGATCAAAAGCATCCCCCACAGCCGAATCCCTGTCTACAAAAAGAGCATCGACCGCGTGATCGGGATTTTATCGCTCAGGAAAATACTCCCGCGTTTGAATGATCAAAACCTGGACAAAAAAACCATCGCTTCTGAAACCAGCAAGACCTATTTCATTCCCGAAAGTACTCCGCTGCACAGGCAACTCATGAATTTCAAGAATGAGGCAAGCAGGATCGGACTGGTTGTCGATGAATACGGAGAAGTCCAGGGGCTTGTAACGCTCGAAGATCTATTGCAGGAAATCGTCGGTGAGATCACCCATGGATCGCCCGACGTCGAACCGCATAAAGACGGCGGTTTTCTGGTCGATGCGAGCGTTACCCTGAGAGAACTGAACCGGGTGACCGGTTGGTCCTTCCCGACGGAAGGACCGAAGACTCTGAATGGCTTGATCATCGAATTTCTCGAAACCATTCCGGCCCAGGGAACCAGTCTGGAGTTGTCCGGGTACCGCCTGGAAATCCTCGAAGTCAATGAACATGCGGTGAAGCGCGTTAAATTTTACGCGTCGCAAAATCCTGACCTGTTAAAAAATGATGCTTAGCTAACCAATTAATCGGATTGTGTCTATACTTGACTAGGAAACAGTCTCCAAAACTATGAATTCAAACTGTTGGAATGGCAAAACTGACACTGACCTTTAAAGGCAAACCGATTCGCGCATACCAGTTCGATGCCGGCGATTGTATCAGCATTGGCAGAAACGATGAAAACCAGATCCAGATCGACAGTCTGGCCATCGCGCCGACCCACGCAGTAATCAACTTCGGGGATGGGCAAAGCATAATCAGTCAGCAACAAAACGACTTCCCCTTACAAGTCAACAACACTCAAACCACCCGGCATGAGCTGCAACACGGAGATCAGATTTCCATCGGGAAACATGTCCTGTATTTCACGGAAGAGACCACCTTGCTGGAAATGCCTTCTGCGCGCGGTTACCGGAATTCCGACGAAACCGATCATAAGTTGCTGGACGACGAACTCAAACAGGCCTCGCAGACCGCGGAGGGCCAACTGCAGATTCTGAACGGACGCAACATTGGCCGCGTCATTTCCCTTAAGGGCGGCTTGACCCGGCTCGGGAAACCCGAGACCGGGGTCGCTGTGATCGCGAAACGAAAAGATGGGTTTTATATCGCCTCCCTCGATAGTGGTGCCCAGATCAAATTGAATGGCCAATCGGTTCACGATAAAAGTATCCAGCTGAAACAAGGCGACCTGTTGGAAATCGATCGCACCGAAATGCAGTTTTTCGTGCATGAATTTTGCCCGCAATTCGAGGACTGTTGATGCACCGGAGTATGGCGGGAAACGAACGGCGCCAGTTCCATCGAATTGTTTTTGAGGCGCCGGTCCTGCTTTCGAATGGGCAAAGGACCTGGCCGGTACAACTGATCGATCTGTCCTTGCGCGGTTGTTTGTTGAACGTCCCGAAGGACTGGACGGATCAAGCAGACACAGGTTACCGACTAACGGTTCAACTCAGCGATTCGACTGAAATCCGGATGAATCTGACTCTGGCACGCAGGACACCGGATCAGATCGGATTCCAGTGTACCGGTATCGATTTGCATAGTATCTGCGAACTGAGAAGGCTAGTCGAACTAAACCTGGGCGATTCGACGCTGCTCGAACGAGATCTGAACTCGCTGACGGCCGCTTGAATCGAGGTTGTGCCGGTTCGCTTGTTTCATATGGGCCTCTTTATAGTAGTATAGTGTTCGCACATCAAAATTCAGTTTAACACCCCTCATCCGACCGTCCCCTACCGGGAGTAAGAGATCAATATGCCGAATTTTAATGCGCGGCGAGTAGATCAGACTCTGTTTATCCAGCACCGATGTTAAAATTTCAGTTTAATGTTTGCACTCAATCGCCTCATTTTGATCGATTCCTACAAGGCTGGATCATTACAGGAAGTTCGCCTTGACGGCCACACAAATCTTAATGGTGTCAACGGCGCCGGGAAGACGACTTTACTTCGATTGATCCCTCTGTTTTTCGGCGAAAGGCCAGGACGCCTGTTCCCTAAAAGCCGGGTAACTGACAGCTTCGCCAAGCATTACTTACCGAGTAACTACTCCCCCCGCCCCGGTCAATATTCCCGGCCAGAGCCATCT
>JBOICY010000310.1:0-5272 GCA_050740335.1 Methylococcales bacterium
TCTTTAACCTCTGTCCATTGGACTTTAGGCATAATTAAATCCTCTCGGTCTATGAGCACTAATGATTTGAGCAGGAAATTTAGCGCACGTTTGCCGACAATGCAAGTGCTTCAGTCGATGGGCACCGAGCAGGCAGATGGCAATTCAGACCGACACAGGCGACGGTCGCACCTATTTTCGTGAGAAATGGACCCTTCCGATTGGACAGTCCAATCGGCTTTTTAAGGGATAACGCTGCCCTCATTAATTCTACTTTGTCAGATTACTCCAGCGCCACTTGAGTCCGCCGAGCGTGGGAGTCTTTGGCCTTCTGCCGTAACCGGTGCCGCTGTTCGATGCTAGCCGCCAGGTCTTCAGCAGTGAGTTGGCGACGGGGCAGCAGATGCGCCAAAGCGGTCACCAAATCGTTGACTGACAGCATTGGCCATTGTTGACGACACTGAATTTTTTGTTTGACCAGAAACCAGGTGGCCAGCATGACCAACGCTGCCCATGATGATGCCACGCATCCCAACGGCGTACTGGCAATAATCGGCCCGACCACGCTCACTTTTCGCTTCCCGAAAGCGGTGCTCGATCAAGTAGCGTTGGGCTTGGACCCGCGCAATTTCCCCGGGCGATGTCGTCTGCGGAGGATTGGAAAGGCAATAGTGGGAAATTTCTTTCGCGCCGACTTCCCGGCGTATCAAAAGGTGCCAACCGTGTGCTTGTTCTTCCCGGCCGTCCCAAACCTGCCCACGCAAGCATGAAGATACTCGGCAGTCCAATGGCCTTTTTCACCATCGCGCTAGGTGAGACGCTGCCAAGCCTCCTCGGGTTGCTCGGCGCTCCAAGCATCCGCCCGCACTGCAGCACGCTGCGCAGAAAAGCCGATTCTTTGCTGCCTAGCCTCCGTCAATGGCGACAGTACCGAAGCGAATTCCCCGCCGGCTGGCCTCTTCCAGCATCCTCAACGCCAAGGTACTCTGGCTTCGGTAACACCGCGCCGGTTTCGGGATTGCGGCTCGCTCACAGCGCTCGGGATCGCTCGCCCAGTCTTCCGGCCAATACAACCGGGCATCGATCAAACTCGCGGACGCCTCATGACCTAACGCCGCAAACACCCCGACCTGACAATTATCGACCTTGCCCAGGCGTCCGTTCTGCCCTGGCGGGCAACGCCCGCCGACGCCGCACCCTTTTTCGCAAAAGCGCTTTTGTCAAAGATCCAGACCGATTCCGGTCCGCCCAACAACGCATCGGTTTCCCGAGCGATCTATTTGCCCCAAACCCGGCCCATTCCACAACGCCTTCCGTTAACATGGGTTGCAGCGCTTGATGGTCTACTTCGTTCAGTTCGCTCATGCGTAGCCGGTTGGCTCGTTCCGATTGAAAAAGTCCGCGCAGGTAGCCGTCGAAGGATTCGGTGGTATCCCGTGTCGAGGACCCGAAAAAGGATGCGAAAGCCGATAAATGGGCGCTGAGCACCTCTGGTAGCCCCTCAAGGGCAGAAATAAGAGCGCGCCTTAGATTTGTAAATTACCTTTATTATAAAGGGTTATTATATACCAAGCGCGCCAGCCAGGGAACATTTTAATATGACCCAAAATCCGCGCTTGGATTTTGGATAAGATTGTCTATTGCCATTTTCAGGCATTTTTTTGTGTCAGCGTCACCCTTTTGGTCTGCTTGGCCTTACAAAGAGGGCGCCGGACCCAATTTCTTCGACTCAAGCCCCTTGTGAAGGGAATTTCAGGCGTAGCTTACTTATGAAGTGCGTTTCGCACCTTCTCGTGGTCGTCGATGGAGCCACCTGGCCGCTAGGTTTCTCCTTCGTTCGCCAGGAGCCAGCACGGCGCCCGAATGCCTTCGAACAGTTCGACGACGTGGGTCCGGACTTTAAGATAAATCCGACCCGCAGGGCGCACCAACTTGCCGGCGACCGGCAGTAGAGACGCCAGCGGATAGTTTGGACCGGCAGTGTTGCCGCCACTCCTTTTGCAAAGCCCAGTGCTTGAAACCCTGGAACAGATTGTAAGCCAGTACGCCCAAGCGGAAAAACACCGCATTGGCCAGGAGCTGGCCGCAGGGCATGCGCTCCATACCGAAACCGAGCTTGAGTTCCTGGATTCGGTTCTCGCTGGTTTCGCCCCGCTGCGCAGTCCACGAAAGGCGTTTCAGCAGCGTTTTCGAGACGGTTGCTGGCTACCGCGGTGTAGCGATAGTGCGGGGCCGTTTGGTCAAACAGGTCGCCTTGATTGGGCCGGCGAATCACGATCAGGCGAAAGGCTTTCCGGGTCTTGGCTGCCTGCTGTGCACAGTCTCGGCGATCTCGGCATCCCGCCAGTTGACCCAGACCGCCTCGGGAATCCCGGCGATCAGCCCTTTCACCGCCGCATCCAGGTCCGCGCCAATCGCAAAACGTGGTTGCTTCTCCTCGCAGGCATTGAAGATCGGCGCCTGATAGGCCGCACTGTCGGCGCGTACCGCCACGATCCGTTTCTGCGCAGGGAGTGGCTGTTCGCAATACTGAATGAATTCCAGATTACCCGCTGCAGGGGCGGCGTTGCCTTCGCGAAATTCTTCCCCTACGATCAGGCCATTGTCCGCCAGGGTACCGACCAGCGGCAACCAGCCTTTCTCTCCCTTATAGGTCTGCCCTTCGCCGTCTCTTTCCCGGCCACGATCTGCGTCGCGTCGATATCCAGGGTATACTCGCGCCGTTCCTCTTTCTTCAGCAGCTTGCGTAATAGCCGACGCTGCACCCGGGCAATAACCCTTCCAAGCCCTCACCAGCCCCCATCCGCCGCAGCCAGTCGCCGGTCGCATCACGGCTCGGAATTGCCCCGCCAGATCCAGCAGCGCCCGCAATCCCTCATCGCTCCGCAGCATCCGCAAGTCCTCCAACGAACGCCCACCCCCGTGCAGCATCAACACTGCCGCGACATCCTGCCTACGCCGACGGCAGGTAGCCCGACTGATGCAGAGGCCCGGGCAATTCCCGGTCCAGACAACCCGGCAGACCCATCGCATGCAGATATTCCCCGAACAACACCAGCCCGGCTTGCGCCGTGATCGTATCCTGCGTCGAATCCAACTGGAACGGCAGAACCGTTTGTGACAACATCCCTGAAAACTTCCTGGGTAATGAAAAAAGCGCCTTGAATAAGGCTATTTTACTTAATTCAGTGAGATTTTTTCTTGCCTAAAAAATCCAGTCGCGGATTTTGGGTCTGACTTATTTGGTCAAATGTGCCGGAATCCAATCTGTCGTCAATCAACAGATTGGATTGATACGCCAATATCTAGGCATAGTAATTTGCTCGCAGGCCAAGCACAGGCAGATCAAGACAGGCGACTATTAACCATAACGCGGTAAGGAGCAATCCAGGGGCAGTAGGGTTTGGTCTTTCCTAATAATGCAATTTTCCGGTCAGGGTGTGATTGAGAAAGATGTGTCCCCTATGCTCCTCTTGGCTAGCATTTTATTATTAAGAGTCAATGTCTTATTTAACATCAATTTTGTGAATAATCGACTATGACTGCTCGCTTTATTTTATTTTGCGGGGACTTTTAATCTCCTGGAGACAGTATGAACAGCATAACGATGACTGTCGGCGTGCTACTGGCGCTGGCAGCCATAAGTTGGGCGGACCAGGTACCCGATTTTTATCTGAGCGAGGCCGAGGTCGATTTCGGGCCCTTGCCGGAACCTCTGCTTGACGAAATCGGAAAATCTATGCAGGTCTTCGCGCGAAAGCAGGCTTCTATGCCGGAGGCCGTAGCGGTCGCGTCCTCGGCCGCACTCTACAAATCTCCAGGCACTGTCCTCGCCAGTTGGGACGGCCTCCGTCCCGTCGGGCACCTGCGGATCAAGGGATACCAGCTCGAGGAAGTTGGCGCTGCCGCAACCCCAACAGGTCCGGGTCGGGGGAGAATTGATCACGACTGACAAGGCCTGGCGTCTTACCGTGTTGGGGGGACCTTTCCCCGTGAGAGCCATGCCCGCGCTGCTCTGGGTGGGTGATCACCTGCTCGGAGTGGGCCGTAAAAGCCCGGATCTCGCTTCCTTGACCGCCGTCACCTTCGATGCATCGATTTTGACGGAAGGATCCGCGATCGCAATCTCGTACCAACGAGACGAACCGCGCATCGTGTTGCCGCAGACGCTACGCTACAGCGGTTCGCTGAAATAACCCGGCTCGGTGCCGGGCACCTTGAACTGAAATGAGGGGGTACCGTTATGAACAACAAGAACAATCGATCGATCCCCGAGAGCGATACTCTCGTAGCAACTTTCCGCCGAGCAATCCGCCGGCCAGTGCTGTATAGTGCGCTGCTGCTGGCGTTGTCACTGGGGATCGGCACCGGCGCCCGAGCGGCGGCGGACCCAGGCGCCCCCGGTCCTCTGCAGGTCAGTAGTGGCACCTACGGCGGTTATGGGCAAACAGTGCAGTTTCCAGGATTTCCAGGACCCGTCGAGATGTTTGGAAAGGTCTTCTGGCCTTCGGCACTGAACAATAAATATCCGCTGGTGCTCTTCCTGCACGGAAGGCATGCTGTCTGTTATTCGGGCAACCAAAGTAGGAATGAATTTCCTTGTTCTCCGGGATGGCAAAACCTCCCGAACTATCTCGGCTATGACTGCCTCGCCCAGAGTCTCGCGAGCCACGGCTACATCGTGGTTTCAGTCAGCGCGAACGGGATTAATGCGAAGGACGATGATGCGACCGTGACCGATAGAGGGGCATTAGCCCGCGCACAGTTGTTGCAGATGCATCTCGGCCTGTGGCAACAGGCTAACGCGGGCCAGATCTTCAGCGGATTGTTCAAAGACCGGGTGAACCTCAGCTTTGTGGGGACGATGGGTCACTCCCGCGGCGGGGAGGGGGTCGTGCGTCATTACCTTTACAATACGGAACAGGGCAAGCCCTACAACATCCGTGCCGTGTTCCCGCTGGCCCCGGTGGATTTCAACCGTTATCGAGTCAACGGGACGGCTCTCGGCGTGCTGCTGCCTTACTGCGACGGAGACGTTAGCAATCTTGCCGGCGTACACTACTACGATGATTCCCGCTACAATGTCGCAAGCGATTCCGGTGCCAAACACACCTTCCTGGTACTGGGTGCGAACCACAACTTCTACAATACGGTCTGGACACCGGGACTGTTCCAGGCGGGCGGCTCCGATGATTGGTTAAATAATCCAGGATCCGGCGGCGATCCTCACTGCGGAACCGTCGGCGTCGGACGCAGGCTCACCGACGCCCAGCAGCGCGGTACCGCGCTGGCC